>JAGASU010000019.1 GCA_017621635.1 Alphaproteobacteria bacterium
AAAGCTTAAACCCCTCTCCCGTGTTTAAAGCCCAAGCCCAAACCGCAACCGCCGGCGAAAAAAACTTAAATCTGATTTATCTCGCCTCCGGCTTCTCCTGGTCAGCAAACTATGTTGCTAAAATCAATAATGATGAAACCTTATCACTCTTAGGCCGTGTTTCAATCAATAACAACTCCGGCAGTAGTTTTGAAGATATCTCGGCCAGTGTCATCGCCGGTGATGTCAACACCGTCAGTCAGGTCATTGCTCCGCGGATGTTCAAACGCGCTATGCTTAACACTATGGCCATGGGAGCGGTTGAAGAAGTCGCCGCAGACAGCGCCGTCATCTCAGCTCCGTTGAGCGTCGGTGGTTACTATGTTTATAAAATGCCCGAAAAAATCTCACTTAAAAACGGGCAGATTAAACAAATCTCTTTTATCGACGCGCCCAATGTTAAATACAAAAAGCGCGGCCGGATTACATCGCCCCTGTACTTTGGCGAAAACAAAAATTCTTTTAAAGACCTTCACCCCGAGGTTATCTACAATTTCACCAACCAAACCGAAGACGGCTTAGGCTTGCCGTTGCCGAAAGGAAAAATCAGTTTTTATGACAAAGACAAAGAGAACGCCCTCCAATTTGTCGGGGAAAACACCATAAACGACACTGCTGTCGGTCAACACCTCACACTTCAGGCCGGACGCTTCTTTGACGTCTTTGCCAAAGGCCAAATAAACACGATTCAAAAACAAAGCGAACGCGAACTCAAAACCGCCGTTAACACATCTTGCCCGCTGTATGAAACCACTTACATCTATGATGTCACCTTTGAAGTAACCAACAACGGCGATAAAGAAACCGCTATTGTCTTAAAACAAAACTTCCCCGCCAAAGCGGAAATTTTAACCGAATCCCTAAAAAGCACCGCAGGCGACAACGCCGAGCGTGAATGGCGCTTTTCGGTTGCCCCGAAAGCCCCCTATGAGCTTAAACTCAGCGTCAAAAACACTGTTGAAGCCCGACGCTGCTTGGCTAAATAACACGCCTCATCACTTGCGGCTTGTAATGACTAAAAACAAAAAACATTTTGTGACACGCCATTACAAGCCGCCGCGGGTGTTACATAAAAAACACTTTGCATTCAGTTGCTTCCCTCAAAGCAGGAAAAAAAGAGAAAAATTAGAGCCTTTATCATCATTTTGAAAAACACTACACCTTTCTCTCATCTCCTCAAGTGTCAAATCCTTTAAACATCTCTTATTCCGACCACAATAACCATCCCCGTAAAACCAAGAGACACTTCCATTAGAGTCAGAATCACTCCGCCAAATAACCCCACCAAATATCCTATCTGAATACGACTTTGCCATATTAAAATATGCCATACACAAATCGAGCTTAGCCTTCTCATCACGATTAATCAAAATATAGTCCAAAGCCAACACAGGCTTTCCTATATCCCGACGAAGGTTAAGCATTAATTTATTTCCTATACTATCATAGATATAGCCTCCCGTCCTCAACCACTTTGCTGGTACAAGAAAATCAATTTCTGTAGTAATATTGCCTCCCCCATAACGAGATAAATATTGCAACCAATCCTTTGAATACAGCAATACCTCATTAATAAATTGAGATAAATCCTCCGTCACCTGATTAATCTTATGCTTGTTCATTGCTTTCTGAAACGCCGAAATTCCCCCGATTGAAAGGATTCCGACAATCGCCAAAACCCCTAACATCTCAATCATCGAGCGTCCGAGTTGGTTAATAATATATTTTTTTGCCATAATTCAGTTCCTTTAAATTCATCATAAACCTTGGTTTATGACGAAACGAATTTCTTTTTATGAAGAAAAATCAGGCAAAAGCTTTTTCAAGAACTTAGCCAATAGTTGCTTTAACTAATTTTAAATAATTGCTCTATAAAATAAACCAACCTTTATGGAGAGTTTCAGTTTTTTGGTTTTGAGCAGAAGAGCGGGGAACGATTTGATTAACTGTTGAGTTATTCAAATGTTGTGAGAAGGAGGCAATTTCCTTTTTCTGTGATACAGGTGTGGCAGAAGTCATGTCCCTTGTCATGACTTGGAGGGAGAGTGTGTGTTGTTTATTTGGGTATTTCAAGGGTTTGCTTGAGAATGTCTACGGTTAGGATTTGGGGGAGGATTTTATAGGGTGTGTTTGATGAGGGGTAGTAGACATAAAGCGGGATAGAGTTGCGGTTGTAGGTTTTTAAGGTGGCGGCGATGTCCGGATTGCGGTTGGTCCAGTCCGCTTTTAAGAGGGTGAGGTTGTGTTTTTGTGCCATCTCTTTGAAAGCTTTGGTGGAGAGGGTGGTTTTATCATTTAAGAGGCAGACAAGGCACCATTTGGCGGTGAAGTTAATCAAGACCGGTTTATTTTGTTTTAATGCGGTTTTTAAGGCCTGCTCAGAGTAGGGTTGCCAAGTGATTTCCGCTTTGGGAGAACTTAAGCTTAATTGGTTAAAAATAACCCAGCCGAGCCAAAAACAGGTTAAGGCAATCGGTATGGCCAAGAAGTGTTTTAAGGTTATCATCCAAGCTCCCGGTTTGGGGAGGAATTTTAAGAAAAAGCTCGGGAAACTTTCAACCAGCGCATAAGGAAGGGCATAGCCCAGACTAAGGCTTATGAAGATGCCGAAATATATTGGAGCCGGCATGGTTATAGCATAGCCGACAGCGGCGCCCATAAACGGTCCGGTGCAAGGACAGGCGACGAGTACGGCAAAAAAGCCGGTTAAGAAACTTTTATTACCACTTAAGCGGTTCAGTTTGTCGGTCAGACAATCCGGCAGGGGGAGTTTGTCTATCAGGTTTAAGAAGATGAGGAAGAACAAGAGGAGCAGTATGGCGTTAAAGGTCGGCGATTGC
>JAGASU010000001.1 GCA_017621635.1 Alphaproteobacteria bacterium
TGTAGTCGGTGATGTCATAACCGAAACCATTGCCGCCCCAAGGATAGAACGGGGTTATCCATATTGTATCAACGCCTAGGGAGGCGACATAAGGAGCAAGAGCCGTAATGCCCTTGAGATTGCCATATGCGCCTTTGTATGGGTCACTTTTGCTTCCCGACGCATAATTGAAAGTCAGCGGGTAAATCTGGTAGATTACCTCATTGTTTAAATGTTTCATAATTGTGAGAGTTAAAAATTAGACATAAAAATATATTTTCGATTCTTTGTATAAGTAAGATTCAAAATTTTGTCAAGAAATTTTGTGTTATCGTTGTTTTTATTTGAAGGAGATAATGACAATTTCCGGCGGGCAGTTGAGCCGTATTGGCAGAAGGCTGGTGCCAAGGCCTTGGGTGACAATCATATCTTTAGCGTTTTCGCGGATAAATCCGGCGTCGTAGCGTCTTTTATATTCGGAGGGGATGAGCGGAGCGCCGAAGACCGGGAGACGGATTTGCCCGCCATGGGTATGAGCGGCTAACGTCAGCGCAGTTTTGGGGCTTAAGGGGAAAATGTCCGGCGAATGGGAAACCAAGATTGCCGGTGCGGTTGCGTTTTGGAAGGCTTTGATTAAATCCGGTTTGCCCACGGAATAATCGGCAACTCCGGCTAAAGTGAGTTCTTTATTATTGATATTAAGGCGGCGGTTTTGGTTATCTAGGACGGTTATACCGGCGTTTTTAAGTGCAGAAGTGACTTCTTTTTTGCCGTAATAATGGTCATGATTACCAAGCACGGCGTAGGTGCCCTGCGGGCTTTTTAAGTGAGTGAAAACGGTGGCGATTTGCTCTATCGGCAGAGAGGAGGATTTTTTGTGACCTTTGACATAATCTCCACCCAGAATAACAAGGTCGGGTTTTTCGGCATTAATGGCGTTAATGGTTTTATAGAGGCGTTTAAGGTGGCGTTTGGAAACGTGAAAATCCGATGCAAAGGCGATTTTTATGCCGGCAAGGTCTGGATTTTCTACGGTGTAATGAGTAACTTGCAGGCAGTTCGGCTCACAAAAAACGCCATACAAAAGCAGTACGGCGCCGAGGACAATGCAGTTTCTTATAATGTACAGGAGGTGCTCTTTCATGGGACTTTCTCCTTTTTTAAGTTCTTTTTGTTATTATAGTTGAAAAAAAAATTTTTGAAACAGAAAAACGTTAACCAAGTGTAAAAATTTTGCTTGCAAAATAAGCGGCGGGATTGTATAAATAAGATGTATGGGGCGGCGTAGCTCATCAGGATAGAGCAACAGTTTCCTAAACTGTGGGTAGTGGGTTCGAGTCCCGCCGCTGTCACCAATTATAACGGCTTCCTTTTGGGGAGCTTTTTTGTTGCGAAAATGTGGCGATGAGGGCGGGCTCGAACCCGTGGGTTCGGTCTTGCTCCGTAAGGCTTGCACAAACAAAGATTTGTGCAAACTAACTGCGCTTCGGTCACTCGAAAACCTAAGCTTTTCATGCGTGGTTTACACCACTTTTAAAAGCAAAGGTTTTTCTCGCCTTCGGGCAAAAAACAATTTCCCAAATTGTTTTTTACTCCTCAGCCCGCCGCTGTCACCAATTATAACGGCTTCCTTTTTGGGGAGCTTTTTTGTTGCGAAAATGTGGCGATGAGGGCGGGCTCGAACCCGTGGGTTCGGTCTTGCTCCGTAAAGTTTGCGCAAGCAGAAAGCTTTAGCTTTCGTAGCGGCGCAATGTTGTAAATTTGAAAATTGCATTTTGGGAATTTTTTATGAACTCTTTTATGCAAAAGTCTTTATTTTTTCAATCCTTTTAGTCGGTTTGAAACTCGTCCAAGTTTCCGAGAAGCTATAAAATAACTTGTAATTTTAAAATGAGTGTGCTATTAAGAGGGTTCTATTTGTATAATTAACTTAATTATTAACTTAAAAGAGGATTAGGTTAAAGGACTGAACCTCAGTAAAAAAATTAATCGTTATGTGTAAAAAAAATCGACAAGAACAGTTGAAAATGATTGCCAAAGGCGATCATGATGAAATTATGGCGTATGTTGCCAGGTATCCTTTGTGTGATAAAGCCGAAATTGCCTTTATCGAGCGTGGTAACCATGATGAAATTATGGCGTATATGGTCGGGAGTTCTTTGTGTGATGAGGCCGATGTTGCCCTTATCAAGCGTGGTAACCATGACGAGATTATGGAGTATATTGATAAGGGTATTCTGGGGCTTGAGGCCGGTGTTGCCCTTATCAAGCGTGGCAACCATGACGAGATTATGGCGTATATTGACGGGTGTATTCTGGGTTCTAAGGATGAAGTTGCTCTTATCGATCGTGGTAATCATGAGGAGATTATGGCATATGTTGCCAAGTATTCTTTAGGTAAAGAGGCCAGAATTGCTCTGATTGCTCGCGGTAATGCCGAAGAAATGAGGGCGTTGAAAGCTCGGAAACGGTGATGTTTAAGCGTTACCAATGCAAACAGCAGCCTGCAAAACGGCTGCTGTTTCTTGTGTTAAATATGTTTTAATTTTTTTAGCGTAGTCTTGTTTGGAAAGGTTAGGGATATGATTGACACGATTTTAGAATTTATCAAACAGGTGGGGGCGAAACAGCTTCGCCTTCGTCGTGAAAAAGGGCTTGATATCGGGTATAAGGGGGTGCAGCCCGTGACGATGGTTACTAAGACTGATTTGGAAATCAGCCGTATGTTTGAAGCGTATGCCGCGGAGCATTTTTCGGATTTAGATTATTTTATTTTGGATGAGGAAAGTTTTGGCAGATATGGTTCTGATGTTAAGACGAAGATGAACAATTGTGAGTATTTGTTCGTTTTAGACCCATTAGACGGAACATTGCATTATAGTCAGAATATTCCGTTGTTTGGTGTTTCTCTCGGGGTTTTTAAAAAAGGTAAACCGTATTTAGGGGCATTGTATTTGCCGGCGTTAGGCGAGTTAGTTTATGTTAATGATAAAAAAGAAGCGTATTGGGTGAAAAATGCTTTTATGGAGCAGGAACATCTTATCCGGTTGCATGAAGATTTTGTTTCAAATTCGCCGCTTATTGTTGATTTGCAACGGCATTTTGAATTGGATAACAGTAAGAATGTTAAGAATTATTTGTTTGTAGATTATTTGTGTTCTGTCTTTTGTTATGTTTTAATTGCAACCGGCAGGGTGCGTAGCGGTATGTTTAAAGACTGGCTTTGGGATATGGCCGGCGGGTGGTGTATTTTTAGGGCGTTAGGATATAAATTATATGATGTTAAGGCGGGAAAGTATTTGGATGAGCTTGATACGGATGATTTAACCGACGATTTGAAATTTAAGAATGCTCATATTATCGGCAAAGAGGATGACATAGCGTATTTGAAAGACATTATTATTAAAGACAAGGGATTGTAATAAACTCATTTTTGCTTAAAGAAAAAATTTTTTTCAATTTTATAAAATAGGGCTTGACTTAGAGTATACTCTAAAAATTATAGTACTTTTTACAAAAGCCGTTAGAGGTTTTGTTGGTTTATTATTTATCGGGAGTTATGTTATGGCGAACAAAGTTTTGACTTCGTTTATTTTGGGTACAATGTTATTTTTGGGAGGAAATGCAATGGCAGAAAATGCGTTAAATGCTAAACAAAAATATATTGCCGAAGCGGCGGCGTATGCGGCACGCGGCAATCAGGCAGGGTTAAAACAGGCGCTGAGCAAAGGGCTGGATAATGGTGTGAGCGTTAATGAATTTAAGGAAATTTTGGTGCAGACGTACGCATATTGCGGTTTTCCGAGAAGCCTTAACGCACTTAATACCTTAATGAGCCTTGAAGAAGAACGCGGCAATAAAGATGAACAAGGAAAACTGCCCTCAGCCAAACCTCAGGGAAACAGCCTTGATTATGGTACGGAAAACCAGACCAAGCTTGTCGGGCAACCGGTTACGGGGAAATTATATGAATTTGCGCCGGCAATTGACGAATATCTGAAGGCGCATTTGTTTGGCGATATTTTTGCCCGTGATAATGTAGACTGGCAAACAAGAGAATTGGCGACGATTGCCATGCTTGCTTCACGCGAGGGAGTAGAGAGCCAACTTAACAGCCATATTAACATCGGCAAGCATAATGGTTTGACAGATGAACAAGTGGCTGAGATTTTGGATATTGCGGGAGAAACCGGAGCCAAGAGCGTGTTATTCGGATTTGGAACGGAAAACACCGCGTATGCCAAATATTTTATCGGCAAGAGTTATTTGCAACCGTTGACGGTAGAGGGAATTTCTTCGGCTAATGTGACGTTTGAGCCAAGGTGCCGCAATAACTGGCATATTCACCATAAGACCGGTCAGACGTTGTTTGTTGTTTCCGGTCGCGGGTGGTATCAGGAATGGGGTAAACCGGCGCAAGAACTTAAAGCAGGCGATGTTGTCAATATCCCCGAGGGGGTTAAACATTGGCACGGTGCGGCCAAAGACAGTTGGTTTACGCATATTGCCGTTTCTGTTCCAAACGAGGGAGCCAGTGCCGAGTGGCTTGAGCCGGTGACAGATGAAGAATATGATAAACTGAAATAAAACTTAAGCGAGCCGCCCGAGAGATGTTTCGGGCGGTTTTTTTATGTTTAAAAAGGGGAGAAACATAATATCACTTTTTGAGCTTGAAAACGGAATTTGACGGGTTATTTCAGAGGGTGAAAAGGAGATTTTGACATGGTAAAAGAAAAATTGTTTCGTGACGTTAAAGTATTTGTTGACAGTCTGAGTGAAAATCAGAGTGCGCCTTTGTATACCTTAACCCCAAAGGAGGCGCGTCAAGTGTTGCTTGATGTGCAAAAAGAGGAGATTGAATTGCCGAAAGTGAGCGCGCAAAAAATTGATGTGGACGTGGGAGATGGGCGCAAATTAAAGCTTTTGATTGTTAAACCGGCAGGGTTAACCGGCGAGGTCGGCGTGGTGTATTATATTCACGGCGGCGGCTGGGTTATGGGTGATGACGTGACGCACCGGCGCTTGATTTCCGAACTGGCGGCGGATATTCCGGCGGGGGTGGTTTTTCCGATTTATACGCCATCGCCCGAGGCGCAATTTCCGCAAGTGACGGAAGATTTGTATAAAGGGCTGTTGTATATTGCCGAGCATGGTGACGAATACGGGCTTGACAGCAGACATTTGGCGGTTGCTGGTGATAGTGTCGGTGGCAATATGGCAACCGTAATGGCCTTGATGGCCAAAGAAAAGGGCGGTGTGCCGCCTATTTGTTTTCAATTGCTGTTATATCCGGTGACTTCGGCAGAATTTGACAGCGAATCGTATCAAACGTTTGAGAACGGGCCGTGGTTGACCCGAGAGGCGATGAAATGGTTTTGGAATCAGTATCTTCCGGATGAAGAAAAACGCAAGGCTAAAGAAGCAAGCCCGTTGATGGCGACGGTTGACGAACTTAAAGAATTGCCGCCGGCGCTGGTGATTACGGGGGAAAACGATGTTTTGCGTGATCAGGGTGAAGCTTATGCGAGAAAACTTGACGAGGCCGGTGTTAAAACTATCTCGGTGCGGATTAACGGCACGATTCATGATTTTATGATGCTCAATGCTTTAAGTGAAGCAAGTTCCACACGGGCGGCAATGTCGCTTGCAAAAGCCAAGCTTAAATGGTTTTTGTACGGAACAAAATAAAGTTTTGTTTTTTGCTTGATTTTTTACGCCGAATCGGTTATTCTTTTATTCGAATTTATATTTTTATGTCTCATTTAATTTATTTTTTTATGAAAATTTCAGCAAATGACAGGATCATGCTTTCGAGCATCGGTTTAGTGACTTATTTATTGTCGTTTCTCTTTGACGGAGGAACAGAGTTTATTCTTTTATTGATAACGACGGCGCTGATGGCTGTTACATTCGGGTTTTCGATAAGGAATAAAACTTGCCGGTTGAACAGCCGTATTTGGTATGCGGCTTTGTTCTGTATGGTCTTGAGTTCTTTGTGCGGAAACTTGGGATACAGTTTGCCCGCAGGCCTTTTGGGCGTTTTGGCGTTTGCTTTGTTTATGGTGCTTATTTTCAAGGCAATGTATTTTTTGCATACGGTTTGCCATAAGAACTGCGAAGACGAACTTGATAAAGAGAACTGAAAATCTCCCCCGATTAAAAGCATTGGCTTTTACGGGGGATTTTTTTTGTGCTTTTTTGTTGCAAGCTTTAATCTGATGTGATATACTTTGTGTATAAAGTGATTAAAGTTTGGAGGATTTAGCCATGGCAAACGTTTCTGAAGATTTTGAGCGTTTTTTGTATGCCAACTATCCGGATGACTACCGGCGGGCAACGGCTAAAGATGTGCCGGAAGACGTTTTGACGGCGATTATCTCCAAACATCGCGCGCATTATGAAGTTTGGCAAGCCGTGCCGGAGTGGATTAAAAACGAATATGGTGACAGATTGCCGAAAGAAGTTTTAAATGGTAATGAGAATGTGCGTAAATTTGTTAAAGACGAGATTGAAAAAGATGTCAAAGAAACTGAGGCGTGCATAGATGTTGTTGCGGTAAGCCTCAGTATTGCAGCGCTTGGTTATGCGGCGGAAACCGCAGAGATTTTGGCTCAAAATCAGGCTCTGCGCCAGCAGTTACTGGCTGAAGCCAAGGACGGCAAACTCAACCTTAAGCAAATGGAGCAGTGGCTGGCTTTGCGTGAAGATGACAGGGTGGCTATTTTGCAGGATTATAAAAACTATCAGCCGGAAAAATATTTATTGCATTTGGCTAAAGAATTAAGCCGTGAGAGAAAAAGGGCAGAACGGGGCGGCTCCGATGCTGACAGAGCTGCAGCTGAAATGAAGGCCGTTTCGCTGGAACGTGAATTTAAGCAGTATGCGAAAAAGCTTACGGGCAAAGACGTGTTAGAAAAAACGGTTAATTATCTGCGTGACGAACCGCAGCAGGCGGCCTTGCGGCATTTAAGTCCTGATGTTTTGGCGATGTTTACGGGAGTTATGGCCGGACAGAATATCAAAATTGAGCCGACACTCGGCCGAGGACGGGGCAGCAGAGAAACAATCCGTGATGCCGTGATATTAAGTATGAAGCAAAATTTTGCTAATAAAACGCGTGCCGAAAAAGCAGTTTCGGAGAGAACGCGGCGCGAAAGCAAAATGGCCGAACGCTTTATGATTAAAAAGACGGCAGGCAACACCAAAGGCAAAGCGGGCAAAAACCTTATTGCACTCAGACGTAAAGAAAAGAAACAGCAGTTGCAATATGCTTAAGCTTTTGAGTGGTCGGATTAATAAAAAAAGAGGGGTGGTTCCCCTCTTTTTTAGGTATGAGAAAATTTTTCAATACAAATTTATATTATAACACACTATAAGCCCTTTACTTTTATTGAAGATTTGTTTAACCTCAGATACAGATAGATGATAGTCTGTTCGAGGTGTGAGAACCTCTGTTAGTACGTTAAATGCTAGAACGTAAAATATGCATACCTTCTGATATACTGATCGGAAGGTAGCAAAATATGCTATTTTGGCGAATATGCTACACTATTTTACTAACAGTAGTTCTCAACTTCCGGTCGCTTTTATTATAAGCGGCTTTTTATTTTGAATAATACGGAAGGAATTTGAGATGAATGATAAAAATCAAACAGGCCGCAGTATGGTGGAAATGCTTGGTGTTTTAGCAATTGTCGGTATTTTGAGTGTTAGCGGAATTGCAGGTTTTCAGAAAGCGATGATGAAGCATAGAACCAATAAAACTTTTGATGAAATAGCAACCATAGCGGCAAATATACAGACTTTATTTGCTAATTACAAAATGTATGAAGGAACGGCAACGGATTGCGGAAGCCATAATGATGAAAAATGCAATGATTTTAGTACACTTCTTGATTCTGATTTAGACTTTTTAAAAAATGCCGGTGTTTTTCCAGAAGGAATGTTTGTTGATGGTAAATTAGTTAATCCTTTTAATGGTGTTGTTGAAGTTTCAAGTTGGGAGCCAAAATTTTTGTTTATTATATTTGAAGATTTGCCAAAGGAGGCGTGTATTGCCTTAGTGACTCATAATTGGATGAATGTTGCTTACGGTTATGTCGGATTAAGTGTTGCCTCTGAATGGGGAAACACTACGCCAATGGATTGTTATTTGAGAGAAGATGAGGATTGGGATGAGGTTTTAGACGGAGAATTAAATGCTTGCACTTGGGGCAAGACAATACCTCATCCTGTTCCTTTCGATATTGCTGCGCAAGGGTGTAATTGCCGAACGGGTGCTTGTAAAATATCCATACAGTTTGACGAATCCAAAAACTAAAAATATTTCGCCGGACACATCTATACTCTCATCGTCCCGTAAAGACAAATTCACATAGATTATTTGCTTCCGAACAGTCGCAAGCTAGCGCTGCGTCGTTGTAAGATACGGGAATCTGATTATGGTTTTTACAAGCCCAGAGATAGCCTTTGCTTGGTGCATCAGGTGTTGTTTCGGTTGCTAAACAATCGCTTAAATTTAATGCTATAGTTGTTATCTGTATAGAATGTCCTATTTGGATAGCTTCAAAAGAACTTTGCCAGTTATTTGTTGCTAATTCAATGCAGGCTTGTTTAGGGATACCGGTGATATGAAGCGAATAAGCGCTGTATATGCAGTTGTTGTAATCGGCATTACTACATGCTTCCAAAAGAGAAATCTCACCGCCAAATGCGTTTTTTATGTGATTGGTTGCGTCACACATGGCGGCCGAAACAATCCCCAAGGATACAAGTTCGTTACAATTGTAATTCCCTAATTCTTCATAATTTCTTTGGTTAGCAAATGCAGTTTGGATGTTTGCCGTGATAGTTGTTATTTCATCAAAGATTTTGTTGGTTTTGTGCTTTATCATCGCCTTTTGAAAACCGGCAATTGCGCTGACGCTTAAAATACCGACAATTGCCAAAACGCCAAGCATTTCTATCATACTACGGCCGCGTTGGTTTATTTTATCCATTTTTCGAACTCCCTTAATTTATATATAATAAAACCCGCTTTAAATAGCGGGCGGATGTTCGAAACCGTATTAGAGCAAACGGCTCGGCTTATTTGGCAGAGCCTTATTCGCCGACATCCGTCCATAGACAGAAGTCGGCATAGGTTTATTAAGAGCTGTATGCCACAGCTCACTCTAATAAAGGGTTTCGATGCCCTGATTTCAGGAATTTGCCTGAAACTTCTGTCAGAATATTATATTTAAGGGAAATTGCAAGTCTTTTTTATGTTACAGTGCTACGCAGGCGTTGCCTTTGTATTGCCATGAGGTGACGATGTTGTTTTTTAAGTAAAATTTGGTTTGGCAATATTCTGTGATAACCTCGCCCATAAAGTTGCCGACGGGGATGGCGTTGCCGCCGTAGGTGAACGGGGCAAACATGTCGTCTTCTGTCATAAAATCAGTATTGAAATAATAATTCGGGGAGGGGACGACCTGATTGTTTATGTGGGTGTAGGTGATAATTTCATCGCCGTTTTTGAAACGCTTCACGCTGGTCGGCGCGCCGAATTTATTGATGAGAGCGTCTTCGTTTTGGCCTATTTCGCGGTTTAGCATATTTTCATAATTTTGAGCGGTGGCGCAGGCGGTGACGGTTATGAGCAGGGTTAAAAGTGCGGTGTAACGTTTAAGCATTGTTTCCTCCTTTTTTGAAGGGATATATGCCGGATTGATGTTTTTTCAAGCGTAAAGATTATTTTTTTAGTTCACGGTCGCGGTTAGCATAAAACGAGAGGATAATGCCAAAGCTTGCCATAACCGAGATAATAACGGTGCCGCCGTAGCTGATGAGCGGCAAGGGAACGCCTACGACCGGCAACAGACCGATAACCATTGCGATATTAATAAAAACATAGAGAAAATAGTTCGTGTTTAAGCCTAAAATCACCATTTTGCCGAAGTAGTTTGAGTTATGGATTCTGAAAGCAAACCAGTAGCCGTAGCTGATTAAAATGAGGTTTAAGAATAATATGATTGTGCCGCCTAACATTCCGAATTCTTCGGAGAACATTGTGAAAATAAAGTCGGTGTGTTTTTCGGGTAAAAAATTGAGGTGGCTTTGGGTGCCGGAAAGGAAGCCTTTGCCCCAAAAACCGCCGGAGCCTAGGGCAATTTTGGCCTGAATAATGTGATAACCGGCACCTTGCGGGTCCCGTTCGGGGTCAAGAAAGGTCAAAATCCGGTTTTTTTGGTAATTATGCAAAAAGTGCCATAAAACGGGGGCGGCGGAAACAACGGCGGTGATTCCGAGGGCAAATTTCCACCATTGCAGACCGGCCAGATAAAACAGAGCAATCGCGCAAAATAAAATCATCAATGAGGTGCCGAGGTCGGGCTGTATCATAATCAAACCGACGGGAACGGCAACAATAAGCGCGGGGACAAAGAGGCCTTTGAGGCTTAAAATATTTTCAAGCGGGGTGGTGCTGAAATAGCGTGCCAGTTCGAGGACAATGGCTATTTTCATCAATTCTGAGGGCTGAAGCTTAAAAAAGCCTAAGTTAATCCAGCGTTGGGCGCCCATACCGGTATGTCCGGCGACTTCAACGATGATTAATAAAATCAGCGTGAAAATATAAAACGGCGTGGCGGTTTTGTAATAAAATTCCGGTGGGATAAGGGCGGCTATCAGCATAACAGCGAAACCTATGCCGAAGCGGATACCTTGATTTAAAGCCCATGGGGAGAGTTTGCCGCCGGCCGCGGAATACAACGTGGCGCAACCGATGAAAGCAAGTGTGATGATAATGGCGATGTAAACGAAATTGAGGTGTAAAAAACGTTCTTTTAGGCTTAGTTCCTGATTTTGATTTAAGATAATGGCCATGGTTTGTCCTACCTGATATCAAGTTTGATTGCTTCTTCTAAAATTTTTGAGGCGATGGGGGCGGCAACGCCCGAGCCGGAACGCCCGTGTTCAACGATGACGGCAACGGCGTATTTGGGGTTATTATGCGGTGCATAGGCCATAAACCACGCGTGGTTGCGATATTTCCAAGGCAGGTCTTCGTCCCGTTTAATGCCGGAGGCACGTTCTTTTAAGCTGATACGGCGGACTTGGGTGGTACCGGTTTTGCCGCCCATTTTGACGTCTTTTAACTTTAATCTGGCGCGGGTTGCTGTGCCGCCGATACCATTGACAACTTCAAACATTCCCTGTTTGACGAGGTTGATATTTTCCGGTTTGAGGTTGAGAGAGGGGGGAGATGGCGGCGTGTCGGTTTTGATAAAGGTCGGGGTGATGGCGTAACCGCCGTTAACGACGCGGGCCAGCATGGTGACAAGTTGCAAGGGGGTGACGAGTACATAGCCCTGCCCAATGCCGGCGATGACGGTTTCGCCTTGTTGCCACGGTTGTTTTAATTTTTCTTTTTTCCATTGTTTGTCAGGGATAACGCCTTGTTTTTGGTTTTCAAGTCCTAAATCATATATCTGCCCTAAGCCTAAACGGCGGCTCATGGCGGCGATTTTTTCAATGCCTAATTTCAGCGCTGTTTCATAGAAATAGATGTCACAGGAGTTTTTTATGGCGTCAATGAGCGTTTGTCTGCCGTGTCCGCTATGACGCCAGCAGTGGAAAAGATGGTCGCCTAATTTCATTTTGCCGGAGCAGAAAGAGGTGGTCTTTTCGTTAATTACGCCGGCTTCAAGCGCGGCAAGCGCGACGACGATTTTGAAAGTTGAACCGGGGGAGTATTGTCCGGAAACGGCTTTATCCGTCATCGGGGTCTTTTCATCATAAAGGAGGGTATTCCAGTTTTTGATTGAAATGCCGTCAACAAACAAGTTCGGGTCAAAAGAGGGAACGGAGACAAAAGCCAAAATTTCTCCGGTGTGGACGTTTAAGACAACAGCGGCGCCGGATTCATTGCCAAACGCTTCGTAAGCTTTTTGCTGCAAACGGATATCTATGGTTAAATCAAGGTCTTTGCCTTTTTCGCCGTCTTTTTTTTCTATCTCGCGCATAATACGACCGTAGGCGTTGACTTCGTAGGTTAAATTGCCCTCAGTGCCGCGGAGGCTTTCGTCATAGGTTTTTTCAAAGCCGGATTTGCCGATTTTAAAGCCGGGGACCTGTAAGAGCGGGGCGTCTGATTTTTGCAAGTCTTTTTCAGACACGGAGCCGACGTAGCCTAAAGGGTGAGCGGTGTATTGCTTATAGGGATAAGTTCTGATTAAGCCTTCGTCAATAATCAGGCCGGGGTAACGGTTGTTATTAAGCATTAAAAACGAAACTTCTTCCCAGCTTAGGTTATCTTTAATTTTGACAGGAACAAAGCGACGGTGGCGCGAGATGTCTTTTTTGATACGGGCAATATCTGTTTTTGAAAGCTTGAGAACCGGTGCAATGTCTGCTAAGAGAAGGTCTACCTTGCGGGCTTGTTCGGGGATGAGCATTGCCTGAAAGTTTTGCGCGTTGACGGCAAGCTCAATGCCGTTACGGTCATTAATCACGCCGCGGGGAGGTGCCAACAGGCGTTTTGACATACGATTGCTGTCTGCCAGAAGAGCGTATTTTTCGCCTTGATAGATTTGTAAAAAATAAAGGCGGCCGACCAGAATAAACAACAAAATAATGTTTATGCTGAACATCACGAGCGAGCGTTTTAAGAGGAGCCTCAGCTTATGGTTCGATTTTTTCATAACGCACCTCCAGGTGGATAAAACGCCTTTCTATCCAGATATAAATTCTGGCAAACAGCGGGTAAGCGGCGATAATCAGTGCTAATTCCAAGATGATTAAATTTAAGGGAATAAAACGGCGGTAAAAAGCGCTGACGATAAGGGTTTTGAAGACAAAGGTCAAAATGGTGGCGCCGGAGAACAAAAGCCATGAGTATGAAAAACGGCGGATGTTGAACTGCGCGGTGATGCGAACGGCGATGATGTAAAGAATTAAGAACGACATAATGTTTATGCCGAGCGGTGCGCCGCCCAAAACATCGGCAAATATGCCTAAGATGAAAGCTGAAAAGATATTAAAAGCGTCCGGACGCTGGCTTTGCCAAAAGTATATGCCGGCATAAAACGGGGCTTGGCGCAAAAAATTCCAATAGCCGCCGGTTCGCGGAATAGATAAAATCAAGACCAGAATCATAATGCTTGCCAGCGGAACGAGAAGGGCGGCTGATTCTTGGAGAATGTTTTTTAAGAGGCGCTTCATTCGAGTTCCTCAGCGGTTTGCTTGTCCGGTGTGATGTCATAAGCGATGATTTTGACGATTTCCAGCTCTTTTAAGGAATAAAGCGGGACAGCGGTGATGGTGTCCGTGGTGGCTTTTTTGATGACGGCTACCGGAATATCCGGCGGCAGCCCGCCGCCGATACCGGATGTGACCAGAATATCTCCTTTATGGAGTTCGGCTAAAAGCGGGGTGAAAATAAGCTTTAATTCCTGTGTGTTGGTACCGGTTAAAATGCCTCGGTCACGGCTCTTTTTGGTGACAACGGGGATTTTGGAGTTGATGTCGGTGATTAAGGTGACACGGGCGTATTTGCCACTGATTAAATCTATCCGGCCGATGAGACCTTTGGGGCCGACGACAGCATTTCCGGGGGTAATTTTGCCTTCATTTTTTCCGATGTATAAAATTAAGGAGTTGGCAATGGCAGAGCCGGTTTCAGCGATAACCCGAGCAGTGTAGGTTTGAGCGTTCGGGGTGTCAAAGTGATGTAAGAGCTTTTTTAAGATAGCATTTTCAGCCTGAACGGCTCTCATTTGGTCTTTTAAGAGAAAAAGCTCGTCATTTTCTTTTCTTAAGCGTTCGTTTTCCTGATAGACGTTGGCTATTTCAGAGGCTTTTTTATAAGCATAGCTTAAGCCTTCAGCCGGCAGGCCTGCCGTACGAATCAGTGGGGCGGTGATGAAAAGGACGCCTTTGGAAACGCCTGAAATCAACCCTAAGTCAATCTTATGAACCAAAATAAGAAGCAGGGCTATGGCAAACAGCCCTGCCATCATAAAATTTTTGAAGATACGCAGGACGTAATTTTCTTTGATAAATAAAATCCGTTGGCGTTTCATCTTTTTCCTTTAGTTTATTCGTAAAGTACGCCGCGAAATTCCTCAAAATCATCCAGCGCTTTACCGGTACCGCGAACAACACAGGTTAACGGGTCTTCGGCTAAGGAAACCGGAAGGCCGGTTGCGTTTCTGATGACAGTATCAAGGTTGGCGAGGATAGAGCCGCCGCCGGTCATCATAATGCCTTTGTCGACAATGTCGGCAGCCAATTCGGGCGCGGTGTTTTCAAGGGCGACTTTTACGGCTTCAACAATTGCCATAACCGGCTCGGCCAAGCTTTCAGCAATTTGGCGTTCGGTAATGACGATTTCCTTCGGTACGCCGTTGACTAAATCACGGCCTTTAATTTCCATTGTGCGGCCATCACCTTTAGCCGGCACGCAGGCTGAACCGATTTCTTTTTTGATTCGTTCAGCGCTTGATTCCCCGACCAAGAGATTTAAGTTGCGGCGGATATAAGAAATTATCGCACTGTCCATTTTATCGCCACCGGTGCGGATAGAACGGGAGTAAACAATACCACCCAAAGAGAGAACGGCAACTTCGGTTGTGCCACCGCCGATATCAACCACCATAGAGCCGGTGGCGTCATTGACCGGAAGTCCGGCACCGATTGCCGCGGCCATCGGTTCATAAATGAGCCAAACGCGCTTGGCGCCGGCATTGACGGCAGATTCTTTAATTGCCCTTTCTTCTACTTCGGTTGCGCCCGAGGGAACGCAGATAATAATGGTCGGACTTAAAAGACGGCGACGGTTGTTAACTTCTTCAATAAAATATTTAATCATGGCTTCGGCAGCTTCAAAATCAGCAATAACGCCGTCTCTTAGAGGTCGAATCGCCCTGATGTCTCCAGGGGTACGGCCGAGCATTTGTTTTGCTTTGGCGCCTACCGCCCAGACTTCTTTTTTGCCGTTAAAATCTTTCACCGCAACAACGGACGGCTCGTTTAAGACAATTCCTTTGCCTTTAACGTGTACAAGCGTGTTGGCTGTTCCTAAATCTATTGCCATATCGGCAGAAAAGAGACCTAATAAATTTTGAAAAAACATATTTTCCCCCGTTATTAATATACAATTTTTTTCTTTTTAAGCGTAAATGGTTTATTTTGCAAGCGTTTTGTAAGCTTTTTTTATATCATCAACAAAATTTTTATCCTCATCAAAACAAGCGTCATATTTAAAATCAGCATCAAAGCGGTTATTAAACCAAGTGGATTGGCGTTTGGCGTACTGGCGGGTGCGCAGTTTGGCCTGTTCTATGGCGGTGTTAAGCAGGCATTGCCCGTTTATGAAAGCCTTTAACTCCGGAACACCCAAGGCGCGCATGGCGGGAAGAGTGTCGGGGAGATTACGGGCAATTAAACGTTCGGCTTCTTCAAGTGCTCCGTTTTTCATCATTTTATCAAAACGCAGACGAAGGCGAACGTCTAAAAGCTCTCGCGGCGGCGCAACATAGATGGTTAGAAAATCGGTTGAAGCAAATTCCGATGTCAACGGGATTGTGTGCCAGTAAGACAGCGGTTTTTTTGTGTGTTCATAGACTTCCAAGGCGCGTCTTATGCGGGTGGTATCGCCGGCAGGCAGACGGGCGGCGGTTGCGGGATCGACTTTTGTCAGTTCTTCGTATAAATAGTCAAGTCCTTTTTCTAAAAGAATTTGAGAGATTTTCTCTCTGATTTCTTCCGGTGTTTCGGGAATGGGTGAAGCGCCGTTTATCAGAGCTTCAATATATAATCCGGTGCCGCCGATGACAATGGGCGTTTTGTTTTGCTCTCTTGCAAGGGCAATTTCTTGTTTGCAGAGAGTGAGCCATTCGACGACATTGCCGCGATAAGAGGCGTCATAAATGCCGTAGAGCTTGTGCGGCGCATGGGTCATTTCTTCTGAAGCGGGAGCGGCAGATAAAATCGGAATATCTTTATAAACCTGCATCGAATCGGCGTTAATGATGACACCGTTTAACTCTCTGGCCAAGGTTAGGGCAAGGTTTGATTTGCCTGAAGCGGTGGGGCCGGCGATAATGATTATTTGCTGAGCGGTCTGCATTGGGCTTCTTCCACTAAAGAGGAGCATAGGTCTTCATAGCTGATGCCGATATATTTGGCTTGTTCGGGGACGAGCGATAAAGCGGTCATTCCGGGGTGGGTGTTGATTTCCAAAAAGACGACGCCGTCTTCGGGATTATAACGGAAATCCGAGCGGGAAACGGTTTTGCAGCCGAGTTTATTATGTATGGTTTCGGCATAGGAAAGGCAGATTTTTGCAACATCTTCGGGAATGTTAGCGGGGATGATGTGCATTGTTTTACCGGCGGTGTATTTGTTTTGGTAATCATAAAAGCCCTATAATGCTTTCATTTCGGTGACAACGTGGGCTTTGCCCTGATAGCACATAACGGTTAATTCTTGGCCGGGGATGTATTTTTCAACAATCAGCTCGGTTGCGGGATCGTCATAGCGGATTTTGAAAATATCTTCGGGTTTTTCGACAATGAAGACGCCGACCGACGAACCGTCTGAAACGGGTTTGACAACAAACGGGCGGGCAACGGTGGCGCCGATGGTGATAAATTCTTTAGCGGTCATCTTGCGACCGAAGGCGGTTTTAATATTTGCTTTTTCGGCAATGAGTTTGGTTAAATATTTATTCATTCCGACACAGGAGGCGGTCAGACCGGAATGCGTATAAGGAATTTGCAACAGGTCTAAAAGGGCGGGAATTGTGCCGTCTTCGCCCCAGTTGCCGTGAAGCGCGTTAAATACGACGTCTGGTTTTTCTTTGTTTAAGACCTCTATTAATTTGCGGCTGTCGGTTAAGTCATGTTTTATAACTTCATAGCCTTTTTTTTCGAGGGCTTTGGCGATAGAAGAACCGGATTCAAGGCTGACTTCGCGTTCAGAGGAAAAACCGCCCATTAAAACCATTACTTTTTTAGTCATTATTTAACTCCTTATAGTTTATTTTTATGGGTATGATTTTAAAAGAAAAAAATTAAGAAAGGTTAAAGGACTTGTTTAAAAAAATATTTTTGTTTGCGGGAATGGCGCTGATGTCAGTTCAAATCGTGACGGCGGCGGAATTAAAACAGGAGATGGATGTTTCGGTCGGGGTGTTTGATGCGGCCAGAGTGAGCTTGGTGTATACGGAAGCAAACGGGGTATTTGATATTACATCCAAGGTTTTAACACAAAATTTGTTTGATACGCTTTATCCGTTTGAGGGAAGTTATAAAAGCAAGGGACAGATTTTAACAAAAGGGGTTAAGCCTGAAATTTATGAAACGCAGAGCAAAACAAGACGCCATATTCGGGGTAAGACGATTTTTTATGACAGGTTTGGCAAACCGTATAAACGCGTTTCGTTTAAGGATAAAAAGCAAAATATGGTGCGAATCGATGATGTGCCGGAAACGGCGGATGCGGCGGATTTGCAGTCCGTTTTTGCCGAGTTGCTGATTAATTTTAAGCAAACGGGCGGTTGTGCGCTTAAACGCGAGGTTTATGACGGCAAGAAACATTATAACGTTATTGTGGCTGACAAAGGGACATATAAGCGTTATTTTGATTTTACCGGCAAGGAGGAACGGGCGCGAAAATGTCAGGTTTATATTGAAAACTTAAAAGAAAACAATGACAATATTTTATGGGATGTGAGCGCAGATAAGCCGATTAACTTTTGGGTGGGGACGGATAAAGGGTCTAAAATGCCCTATATTCTGGAAATAGGGATTGACTCAACGCCACTGGGGGCGTTAAAAGTATTGCCAAGGACTTTGAAAACTAAATAAGGAACAGAAATTATGCTTAAGTCAGAACTTTTATTGCCGGCAGGCTCTTTGGTTAAACTGAAAACAGCCCTTCTTTATGGGGCGGACGCCGTGTATGCGGGAACGCCGGATATGAGCTTGAGAACACAATCCAAGTTTTCTTTAGAAGAGTTGGAGGAAGGAATCCGGATTGTTCATGAACAGGGTAAAAAGATTTATCTGACTTTAAATCTCTATATTCATAATGAAGAAGCCGCCAAATTGCCGCAATTTGTGGAGACTTTGCGCCGGCTTAAACCGGACGGTGTGCTGATGGCAGATCCGGGGGTGTTTTATTATCTTAAAGAACACGCGCCGGAATTAAACCGTTTTGTTTCCACACAAGCGAATATCTGCTCGGCGCAGACGGTGAAATTTTGGCAGTCGATGGGGGCGAAGCTTTGTGTTTTGGGGCGTGAGGTGACGTTTGCCGAGATGGAGGAAATCCGCAGGCAGTGTCCGGATGTTGAGCTGGAGTGTTTTATGCACGGGGCGATGTGTATGTCTTATTCGGGGCGGTGTCTGATTTCCAACTTTATGGCAGACAGAAGCGCTAATAAGGGCAAATGCGCGCATTGCTGCCGCTGGCATTATAAACTGCATATCAAACTTAAAGACGGTACTGTGCGCGAACTGGTGATTAACGATGAAAACAAAGATAACTTTGAATATCTTCTGGAAGAAGATTTTCGCCCCGGTGAGCTTTATGAAGTGGTGGAAGACGAACACGGCAGTTATCTTTTGAACTCTAAGGATATGTGTTTAATGCCCAGATTGAATGATTTGTTAAGAATCGGGATGAATTCGCTTAAAGTCGAGGGGCGCAATAAGACCGAATATTACGCTGGCACGGTGGCGCGCGCCTATCGTCAGGCGATTGATGACTATTATGCCGACCCCGAGCATTGGGATTATCATAAATATATGCCGGATTTGATGGGGCTGCAGAACAGGGGGTATTGTCTGGGGTTTCATGACGGTAAGCTGACAAATATCAGCCAGAACTATGAATATACGCGTACGCTCGGCGAGTGGCTTTTTGCCGGTTCGATTGTCGAATGGCAGGGAGACGACGCGATTTTTGAGCTTAGAAATTATATTGCTTCCGGTGAAACGATAGAGTTTCTTATCCCCGGCGGGTTAGAAAACTATGCTTTGACGTTAAACGAGTTTGAAGACGCCGACAGCGGAGAAGTGACAACAAAAGTTTCTGCCGGTCAGGGCAAAAAAATCCGCATTAAGCCAGAGGTTTGGGGCAGGGATATTCTTGAGATTAAAAAGATGTTACCGCAATATGTCATTGCCCGCAAATTTCAGGGACTGAAAGGGGAAAATGCGGAGATGTATGTGCATAAGCTTGCCGAGTGGGAAATCTTAAAGGGGTAAATTTTGGCATTGAGTTCTGAAATGGAGGCCTTTTTTCAAAAATTCATGTACTGTTATGTACACTAGGATTTTTGAAAAAGGACATTTCAGGCTCACTACCAAAATTTCCCGCCTTTCTCCGGAGAAAAACTAGGAAAGTACTTGCAAATTGTGCAGTTTTTGCTTCTTTTTTATAGAGCAGGTGGGACTTTTTGTAGAAAATATCTTGTTAAAAAAACTCTTTACAAATAAAAAGATGTGGTGTATAAGTCAGCCCAGATTGTGAGAATCGGTGATTCTTATTGTTGCCGGCAGGTGTGTCGGCGGGGTGAGGCGCGGTTTTCCTGTTGGTTCGCATTCATGAAGGTGGTGCGAGCGTTGAGTTATTATCCGCTTCGGGAACCGAGGCACAGAAAAAAGATGAAAGGAATCTAAATATGAGACACGGTGACGCACATAGACGTTTTAATATGCCGAAAAGCCAGAGAAGAGCTTTGTTTGCTAATTTGACAAATGCTTTGTTGACACACGAACAAATTACAATCACTTTGCCGAGAGCTAAAGAACTCAGAACTTTTGCCGAGAGCATGATTACATATGCGAAAAAAGGTGATTTAAATTCTCGCCGTTTGGCTTTGTCTTTCTTGCGTGACAAGGAAGTTGTTTCCAAGCTTTTTTCTGTTTTGGCTGAACGTTACAAAGAGCGCAACGGTGGTTATACCCGCGTTTTGAAATCCGGTTTCAGATATGGTGACTGCGCTCCGATGGCTATCATCGAACTGGTTGACAGAGATGTTAACGCCAAAGGTTTGAAAGACATTGAACGCGTTAAAGCAGAAAAAGCTGCGGCTGAGGCTGCTGCGGCAAACAATAATGAATCTGCCGCTGCTTAAAACAGTGTAATTTTGTAAAGTAATTTACAAAATTAAAATCCCCCAAGGTTGAGTTTGGGGGATTTTTTATGGGTTATTCTTTGGGAGGAATTACTCTGTTTTTCTATCTGTTAAAATAATACAGAGTTCTTTTCGGTAAAATTTCAAAAGGGTAGATATGGTATGCCATTGAATATTTCCGATGCCCATTTCTGTGCTTTCAAGACTTTGTTCACAGACTGGAATGTAAGGGTGATTGGCTAAATCTTGTACGCTCAGGTTACGTTTTCTGCGTTCTTCGCGAAGGTAATAGCCAATGGTACTTTTGACCCATTGTTTGAGTCTTCTTCCTTTACTTGTTTCATATCTTGTTGTTTCCATTTTATAAACTCCTTGTTTTAGGTTAAAAAACATTGGCACCGAATTTTCGGTGCCAGGGAGTTCAACAATCACAAGTATATGACTCTCTTGGTCTTCAATATATAACCAAGAGCTCCCTGACATAATCAAGGAAAATATTATACTTGAGAGCCGTTGAAAGCCCTGCCGATATCTCTATCGACATTATGAAGTATAGGGGAGCGAGGGTTAATGTCAAGTTAATTTCAGCGTTAGAACAAAACAAGAATCTGTTATTGACTTTATAGAACCAAAGTTATATAAAAGAAAAACCGGTGCGGGAACACCGGTCTTTAACAACATTGGAAAGAAGTTGAATGGTAACTTCCCACCTGATGGTTGTTACTATAGCTCATAATTATCTAAATGTCAAGCTAATTTGATATAGTGGGTAAAAATTGAGTTTTCAACTTCTTTCCGCATTTATCGGAAAGGAGGTGCAAGGATGGTTAAGATAATTACTATTATCAAGATTATTCTTGAATTGATTATTGCGCTTTTGGCGTAATGATTGAGGGAGGCGGGGCAGGGATGCTCCGCTTTTTGAGTTTTGGGGGAGGAGAGGCTATCAAGTTAATTTTGGTGTTAGAACAAAACAAGAATCTGTTATTGACTTTATAGAACCGAAGTTATATAAAAGAAAGACCGGTTGGGGAAACAACCGGTCTTTGTAACAAAGGAAAGAAGTTCCATTGCAACTTCAATCTTGATGGTTACAGTATAATCTTAAAAAATACAAAAGTCAAGGACTTTTAGTTTTAAGAGTTGGAC
>JAGASU010000020.1 GCA_017621635.1 Alphaproteobacteria bacterium
GTCAGCTTTTCGATGTTTAATGATTTAGGGGGAATGGGCGTTTATATCTTGTCGGCATTTTCGCTTATTGTGGTCGGCTTTTTGCTGTATTGGCTGAAAAAAGAGCAAATGTTGTTTATGAAGCTTGCGCTGGGGTTTGTTATCGGCGGAGCGCTCGGCAACGTGATTGACAGATTAAGGATTGGTGCCGTGTTTGATTTTTTGGATATTCATATCGGCGCACATCATTGGCCGGCGTTTAATGTGGCGGACAGTTTTATTTGTATCGGCGCTGTGATGATTATTTTTGACGGACTGTTTTTTTCGGATTGTTCACAAAAACAACAAGTAAAAGAGGGGTAATGAAATGAAGAAAATTTGTGTTTTATTTATGCTTGTGCTTGTTTTGACAGGCTGCGGGCTGACAAAGAAAGATTTGGGTATGGCGCGTTCGACACCCGATGAGAGTCAAGTGAGTAGGCGAGAGAGGTTGGTAGTGCCGCCGGAGTATGGTGTACGCCCCTAACGGGGACAGCTTGGCGGAGCGTGAAATTTTGTGAATTGACTCTAAGATGGAAGCCCCTCATAAATCCTCACGTACGCTTAAGTACGCTCCGGTTTATGAGCGGACATCTTAGGTCACTTCGCAAAATTTCGCACTCCTTGGCTGGAGTGTGTTGGGGGGGATTAGCGCAAAATTTCACGGCTTTCTCGGGAGTGAGGCTGGGGCTTTGCAGAGCGTGAGATTAAGGTGTTCAGAAATGGAAGCTCCTTATAATGCTTCATGGTGAGGGGCGCTTTTTAATTTAAGGAGATGGGATGAAACGGTTTTTTTTAGGGCTATTGCATTTTTTGTCAGCAGGAGCGGCTGAGGCCAAGCTGATGGACGTGGCGCATTTTAAGCTTGATAACGGGCTTGATGTTTTGGTGATTGAAAACCGTAAGGCGCCGGTGGCGGTTCAGATGCTTTATTATAAAACCGGTTCGATGTATGATCCGAAAGGCAAAGGGGGCATTGCCCATTTGCTGGAGCATTTGATGTTTCGGGGGACAAAGCGGGTTAAAGATAAAGAATTTAACAACCTTACCCATGAATTCGGGGCGGAGAATAATGCTTATACGACATTTGACGAAACGGCGTATTATGAGTTTTCGGATATTTCCAAACTTGAATTAATGATGGCGCTGGAAGCGGACAGAATGACGGGGCTTGATATTTCCGATGAGGCGTTTGAAGCAGAGCGCAATATTGTGTTTGAAGAGCGAATGCAGCGTTATGAAAGTGTGCCGTCGGCGCTTTTTTATGAAACGATGCGCAAGCTTTTGTGGCAGGACAGTCCGCTTGCCAACCCTGTTTCCGGCAGTCCGGCGGAGATTAAAGGGTTAAAAAAAGAAGACGCGGAGGCGTTTTACCGAAAATGGTATCGGCCTGATAACGCGCTTTTGGTGCTGGTAGGGGATTTAGAGGCAAATGAGGCTAAAAAGCTTGCGGTTAAATATTACGGCGGGCTTAAAAATCCGAAGTTGGCGGCGGAAGATAAGGAAAAAGCGGAAGACGTTGCAGTTAAAGGGGCGGTGAGCCGTGTGACGATGGCGCTTGACGGCGTGGAACAGCCACGGTATATGGCGGCAATCCGGCTTGAAAAAGAGGCGTTTTCTAAAAAGGATATTTTGGCGCTGTCTTTATTTTCCGAGTATTTGGCGGGTGATGATACATCATTTTTGTTTGATAAACTGGTTTATGACAAGAAAGCGCTGTTATCGGTTGATACGGGTGTGTCTTATGCAGAGGATTTGGGCGGAAGTTTTGGTTTTTACGCCGTGCCGGCAAAAGAGGGGATTGGGGAGAGAGAAATTTCTCTTTTGCTTGAGCAGGAAGTGGCGGAAGCGTTGGCGGCGTTTGATAAAGAACAGCTTGAAAAGATTAAAAACGAAATGCTGGTTGATGTGGTTTATTTGCAGGAAAATCCTGAAGTTTCGGCGCGTTTTGCCGGCAATATGTTTATGGCGGGCTATGAGGCGAATGAGATTGTAAACTATGATGAAATGATTGGCGCTATAACGCTTGAAGATGTTCATTCGGCTTGGGAAAAAGTTCGTGCCGGTAAAGTGCAGGTTGCCGGTTTTTTGGAGGCTAAAAAATGAAAAAGTTTATGGTCGGGGTTTTGATTTTAGGTGTTATCGGAGCAGCTTTTGGGGGGCGTTTTGTTCAGCCTGATTTTAATGCTGAGAAGATTTTGGCACAATCGGCGTTATCCGGACGGCAGTTTAACGGCAAGGTTAAAGAAATCAGCGATGAGGCGGGGACGGTTAAGGCTTATTTTATGGAAGAACATAGTGTGCCGATTGTGGCGGTGGCGTTTGAGTTTGCCAAAAGCGGTTGGGCGTATGAGAAAAAACGGGGAACGGCGCAACTTGTGGAGAGTGTTTTGCTTGACGGGGCGGGAAAGTATGACCGCAAAGAGCTAAGGGCTTTGATGAAAGAAAAGGGAATTAAACTCGGTGTTTCGGTTGATGAGGACAGGTTGCGGTTTTCTTTTTCATACATCAAAGCGTTTGAAAAAGAGGCGTTAGATGTGCTTAAAGCCGTGTTGTATGCGCCGAGGTTTGAAAAAGAAGATTTGGATTTGGCAAAAGCTCAGCTTGACTTTGTTAAAAAACAACAGCCGGAAGATCCTGAATATCGTTTAAGCCGGTTGATTGATGAAACATTTTATGGAGCACATCCGTACGGTATGGAGGAAATTCCTGATAAAGAGACGTTAGAGGCGGTTAACAGAGAGGATATTTTAGCCTATTTGCAAGAAAGTCTAAGCAAAGATAACTTGTCGGTCGGGCTTGCGGGAGATTTGAACGAAACAGAGGCAAGAGCGTTTTTAAGCGACGTGTTCGGCGGGCTTGCCGCAATGGGAGGTACGCACGAGCTTGCGCCGGTTCAGGCTGATTTCAAACAAGAGAAAGTGAGTGCAAAAGTGCCGTTTTCGGGACAAAGTTTTGTAACGCTTTTAGGCAAAGGGGTTAAAAGGCTTGATGATGATTTTTATCCGTTATATGTGGCGGATTATATTTTGGGCGGGTCGGGGCTTGCTTCCAAACTCAATCAGGGCGTTCGGGAAAAAGAGGGGCTGACTTATGGCATATACAGCGGATTTATTAATTCGGACGGGATTGATTTGTGGCAGGTTTCTTTTTCGGCAACACCTGAAAACGCAAACAAAGCGCTTTTGAAAGCTCAGGGGATTTATCAGGATTTTTATGACAATGGGGTAAGCGAACAAGAGGTTGAGTTGGCTAAAAGGAGCTTGATTTCTTCGTTTAATTTGCGTTTTTCAAGCTTGCTTGAGATTGCGGTGATGTTAGAGCAGATGAAAGCACAGGGCTTAGGGGTTGATTTTTTGGAAAAAAGGCAGGGCTATGTGGCAGAAGTGACGGCGCAAAAGGTTAATGATGCAATTAAACGCCGGATGCCAAGGAGTATGGAAGATGTTAGAATTTTTGTGGTTGAAGGGGGGCGCGTATAGCACCGGTCATGAAAGCGAATTTAAAGTCTTATGTACCTCTTTGTACAC
>JAGASU010000021.1 GCA_017621635.1 Alphaproteobacteria bacterium
CGGCAGTATTTCCGCCCGTTATGGCAACAATGAACTGTTGGATAAGGCACGCGCCGGTACGCCGGTTGATGTTGAGCTAGGCTATCAGCTCTCAGATAATCTGAAACTCGTCATTACCTGCCATGAAGTTTATTTGCCTAAACCTAAGCGGTCGATTGACGGCCCCGGCGGTATTGAATGTTCCTACGACTTTCAGGGCGCAAAAGAGCAGACGCTTGGCAAAATGATGACGGTAACATTGGTTAATGATGTGGAGATGTATTGATGTTAAGGTTAAAAATTAACAAAGAGCCATATTGGCTTGAGCTTGGCTACGGCGTGAAAGTTAAGGTTAAACCTTGCACTTCCGCTGTTTTTTATGAAGCAAAGGCTTATATGAACAGCAAGCTGGCAGAACTTGCAAAAGTTTATCAGGCGAACAAAGCGGCCGGAATTGCTAATGAAACTGCGGCGGATATTGAAAATCCGGTCAAGCGTGAGGCAATGGCTGATAAATTCTTGCTGATTGGCTTGGGAATTGCCGGCATATTGGAATGGGACGGCGTAATGGAAGCGGATGTTAATAAAGCAGCACCACTGACAGAAAGCAAGATTGATGAGCTGTTTGCAAACTTTTGGGCGGTCGCGGAGAATTTCCGCCATCAGTATTGCGGTTTGCAGGAAGTTCTGGCCGCAGAAAAAAACGTATCTCAGCCCGCGCCAAATGGCACTTCGGCGATGGGCGAACCTACTGCAACGGCTGCGGAGAAAGCCAAAACTTCTGCCCGTTCCACAAGTGCCGATACGTTGAGACAACCCTAGAAACCGATGTCGGCTATCAGGCTTGGGAGATTTTACTCAAGCTTCCTAAGCCTGATTTGGGTTTGGCGCTTAATCTCGCGCAAAGTTTCGGATTTGATATGGAGCTGATGGGCGAGCTGTTGCCGGTGGGGGTTGCTAGGATGATGGAGGGAATAAAACAACTAGCTAGTGAACAAATATCTCAAAACTTTTGAAAATTCACTTAATTTTTCCCAAAAATTTTGAAGTTTTAAGATATTATTATGTAAAAATACCAAAAATTTTGTTTTATATTTCCCAAAAGTTTTGAAATTTTACTTGATTTTCCCCAAAAGTTTTGTTACTTTGAAGAAAAATGTAGAATAAGTTCCCAAAATTTTGGAGGTGACATGAAATTACCTGTTGAAGAAGTGTTTTTAACCGATACATCAAAATCTTATCAATATCATATTTGGCAAAAAGAAGGAAAAATAAGAAAACTATATTCTAAACTCTTCACTACAAATATGACGGATAATATTGATAAGATCGTGCAGAGAAATTTATGGGATATTGTAAAACTCTTATATCCTGAAGCTATTATTGCTGATAGGACAGCCATAGAGTTAAAACCAGCACAGGATGGTAGTATATTTGTTATATCCAATAAAAAAAGAGCTAGTGCAATAGGAAATATTACAATAAAACCCCGGAAAGGTATAGCTGCTTTAGATACAGATAAAAAATTTATGGGTAATTTATATTTATTATCTACTGAACGTGCTCTACTTGAAAACATGAAAGGCTATAGGTCCGGTTCTGATACTGTTTCTCGTTGTTTAAGTATTAAAGAAATTGAGGAATACCTTGATAAAACTCTAACCATGTATGGTGAGAATGCTCTCAATCGCATACGAGATGGAATGCGAAAAATAGCTGATCAGCTTGAACTATCAGAAGAATTTATGAAATTAAATAAAATTATAGGAGCATTATTAGAAACAAGAGAGACAACCTTAGAAAGTGACCTTGCTTTATCTAGAGCTGGCGGCTTAGGATATGATACTAGACGTGTAGAATTATTCCATAAGTTAGCACAGGCTATTTCGAGTTTTGCACCACATTTAAGGTATTGTAATAAAACTAATTTAGATAATCTGTATTTTTATGAAGCTTATTTTTCAAACTATATTGAAGGCACAAAGTTTGAAATAGATGAAGCCAAAGAAATTATTTTTGCCGGTAAAATGCCAGAAAATCGTCCAGCAGATGCGCACGATATCTTAGGTACATTTAAGGTTATTTCAAATGATATTTTAATGAAACAGAGATATCATAATTTTGATGACTTTGTTGATGTATTACAACGTAGACATACTGTCTTAATGAATGGTAGACAAGATAAACATCCGGGACAATTCAAAACACTACAAAATCAAGCTGGTGCGACTGTTTTTGTACATCCGAGAAATGTTATTGGTACATTAAAACAAGGATTTGATATATATAAAACAATAGACACAGCTTTTGGTCGTGCTGTATTTATGATGTTTATGATTTCTGAAGTTCATCCTTTTGATGATGGAAATGGAAGAACAGGAAGAATTATGATGAATGCAGAGCTAGTTGCAAATGACGAATATCGCATCATTATACCGAGTGTATATAGGAATAATTATTTGTCAGCTTTGCGTGCTATGACAAATAATGGTTATGCGGAAGCATTATTAAAAACATTAAATTTTGCGCAAAAATACACACAAAAAATTAACTGGTCTGATTTTGATACCGCAACACAAATGCTCAAAGATACTCACGCTTTCCTTGATGCCAATATGGCCGATGAAGATGGTATTAGGTTAGAATTACCTTATTAAAATCAGATATATAAAAACTTTTAGCACCTCGGCTTTAATGTCGGGGTGTTTTTTTATGGGTAAATCAATGAGTGCGGTAAAGAATTTAAGCATACGGCTGGCTGCAGTGGGCGGCGATAAAGTTCGGCAGGAGTTCAAGAACCTAGGGACTGACGGAGACAAGGCTTTTCGGCGGATTACACAGGTTATTACACCTGCCAACGACAATCTCAAGGCCTTGGACGCGACCGCGCGGTCTTTTAATGACGTTATCCGGCAAGGGACGGCTTTGTTTGGGGCGTATCTTGGTTTGCAGGGCTTGAAGAATACCTTTTCGGCGATTTTTTCCGCCAATACTTCTTTCGAGCAGTTATCCGGTTCTCTTAAAACCGTTACAGGCTCAGCCAAAGGGGCGCAAGAGGCTTTTGCGCTGATTGAGAAATTTGCGATTGACACGCCGTATCAGCTCAATGAAATCGTTGAAGCATTTATCCGCCTGAAAGCTCTCGGACTTGACCCGTCTGAGGAGGCTCTGACTTCTTACGGCAATACCGCCTCGGCGTTTGGTAAAAATATCAAAGACTTTGTGGACGCGGTGGCGGCGGCAACAGTTGGCGAGTTTGAACGGCTGAAAGCCTTTGGTATCAAAGCCAGCGTCTTAAATGACGAGGTGCGCTTTACTTTTGCCGGCACAACGACAACCGTCAAGAAAAACGCCGCCGAGATTGAAAAGTATCTACGGACGCTTGGCGATGTTAATTTTGCCGGCGCGATGTCCGTGCAGATGAAAACCATGAATGGCGTGCTGTCAAATATCGAGGATGGCTTTGAAAAAATCTACCGCGATATTGGTACAAACGGCTTAAATGAGGCGTTAAAGGCGACTTTTACCCAGTTTAACGAGTTGGTCGGTAGCGGTGGAAATGCTGCCAAAACTATCGGTCAAACCTTGGCTTTTGCGGTTAATACTGTGTCCTCGGCGTTCTTTTTGTTAGCCGAACACGCTGATGTGGCATTGACTTTGCTTGGGGCAAGGCTAGGCTCATCGGCGATTTTGGGCGGTATTAACTTATTACGCGCCGGTGTCGGGTATCTGCAGGTGTCGATGGCTGGGATTTCGGTATCGGCAAAATCTGCGGTTGCTGGTATTGCGATGATGAGCCGGGTTTCCAAACTGGCGGCGGTGCAAATGGGCGTGACTGCCGCGGCGGCAGGTATTTTGAAAGATGCACTTGCTCTTATCGGCGGGCCGGCAGGTTTGGCGGTGTTAGCCGGAATGGCGATTTATAAGCTCGTTGACAGCCACGATGTTGCCAAGCGAGCGGCCAACGACCATGCCGAAACTTTGCAAAAACTGCAGGATGAACTTAAGGCTACAACCGAAGAAGCGGCAAAGTTCTCAGCGGAACAGACCAAAGATATGGCGTTGGCTGAATGGGGGCTAAAACTCAAAACTGCCGAACAGAATGTTAAGGATCTGCGGGCGGAATTAAAAAACACCGGCGGCTTGTCTTTTACAACTCGGTTTACGCCGAATGCCTTGTTGAAAGATTATGAGATTTATTCCAAAGACTGGGCGGATGTTCTCCGACAATCCAAGATTGATTTGGAGCAGTACGAGAAAGAAATCTGGGCGTTGGCCGCGGAATATCCGGATTTCCAGCCACAGGCACAGGAAATTCAGAATAAAATTCTGCTTTTGAAAGCGGCGCAAAAAGATGCTTGGACAGCACGCGAGGAGTTGAAATATCTCGAAAACCCCGAATTACGTCCAAAAATCGAGACGGAAGTTGAGGCAAGCGTTGCACCGACTTCCGGCATTGATGCGGATAAGTACAAAAAGAATATTGAGGACATCAAGCAAAAGGTCTTGGAACTCAAATCCCCTTACGAACAGGCGATGGCTAAGGCTAATGAGTGGCGAGAGAATGCGCTTAATAGCCTTAATGTCAGTTCGGCAGATTATCAAAGCTACAAGGAGCAAATCAGCCAAGTCTATGATGATATGGTAAAAAAGGCAAATGAAACGGCGCTTAGTTCTTCAAAATCCTTGGAAGATGGCTTTAAGCGCGGCTTTTTGAATATTCAGAAAGATATTGACGACTTCGCCAGCCTTGCGGAAAGCGCTGTCAAAAACGCTTTTAATAATATGGAAGACACGTTGGCATCATTTATTTCGACGGGCAAGGCGAGTTTTTCGGATTTTGCCAGTTCCATCCTCAATGATTTGAGCCGGATTATTATTCGCCAGTCGATTACGAAACCGTTAATGGATGGCCTCGGCAGTTATTTCGGTTTTGCGATGGCGCATACCGGCGGTATTGTTGGAGCGGACAGTTTGGCGACAAAATCCGCAAGTTCTTTGGCCTTTATCGGTGCACCACGGTTTCATGGCGGTGGGATTGTCGGGGACGAAGTACCGATTATCGCCAAACGTGGCGAAGGTGTCTTTACGCGTGAGCAGATGAAAGCGCTGGGCGGAGAGATTTCTAATCCGGTCAGCGTGAAAGTCAATGTTTTTAATAATGCTTCCGGCACAAAAGCTGAGGCTAAGACCTCGCAAGACAGCAAAGGAAATGTTTCGTTGGACATCTTTATTGAACAAATCGAGGAAGCGATTGGCAAAAACATCAGCAAAGGCGAAGGTTTGTCGCCGATTTTGGAACAACGCTACGCGCTTAACCCGGCTTATGGGAGTTATCGATGACGATTATATTCCCAAAACGTCTGCCATATCCGATTGTTGAAGGATATTCCATCCGGCCGGATGAGGCGATTATCCGTACCGACATGGAATCCGGCCCCGCCCGTCAACGGCGGCGATATACGCAAACACCCAGCAAAATCGCGGTTAAATGGATTATGAATCCAGAGCAGTTCTGCCTTTTTGAGGCATGGTATAAGTATCAGGCCAAGGAAGGTGCCGAATGGTTTGTGATTTCGTTGTTGGGCGGCATTGGTTTAACCGAACAGGACGCGCGCTTTACGCAACAGTTTGAGGCAAGTCTGATCGCCGGTCGATTGTGGCAGATAACCTCAGAGCTTGAAATCCGCGACCGCCCGACCATCAGCGAAGAAGCGCTGGGCGTTATTTCTGAAATAGATTTGCAGAGTTTAGAGTTGTTATCTTCAAAACTCCATATTTTAGTTCATTTATCTTTGCCGAAAAAACTTAATTAAGGAGCTGTTATGACAAATATGCAAGAAAGGCTTAATGCCGCGGTGGATTTAACCGAGGCAGATTCCGCATTGTTTCATACGATTGTACACGGGGATGAGCAGACGGTTGTTCAGACTGAAAATGGCGGAGTGCCAAGTGTTGCTAAAGCAATCAATGATTTATGCGGTTCTATCAGCTCTGAGGGCAACGATATTGTTAAAATTGCCTCTGTTGTCGCCCAATCTGCTGAAAAAAGCGCAATTCTATGTAAAGAGAGCGAAACAAAGGTTCTGGAAAATGCAAAAGTTGCGCATAATGCTAAAATTTGGGCGGAAGGTTCGGATGAACAAGTGGCGGCTTGTGGTGGCACGCATTCTGCCCGAGGTTGGGTCGAATTAGCCAGAAAAACCACCATCGGCAGTTATCCGACAGAAATCAGCGGAACGGCAACGGAGAAACAACAAGAACTCTCGCTAAATGGGATAATTTTAGGGGTTTCCGGACAGATACTCTCCGTTATTGTCGAGAATACCTGCCTTTTGCCACAAAACTACACTCTTTCAGAAGATGGAAAAAATGTCAGATTAACAGCTCCCCTCTCGGCAGGGGAACGGTGGAGCGTCAAATATTTACAAGATATTCAGACACTTTCCACGCTTGTGGGAGCAATTGTTTATGAAGATATGGAGGTTGGCTGATATGAGTGAAGATAAAAGCAAAATTCCTGCAACCAGAATACATACGGATGCCAAGCCGACCAATGGCAGCAGAAATCTGATTACTTCCGGTGCCGTTGCTTCCGCGCTTGATGATGTATTGGCTCAAACAGCAAAAAGAGCTGAAGCCGATGCTGATGGCAACGACATTGGTAAAACCTACGCCCGTATTTCGGACGTTATTTTTTATGAAGAAACCTAATTGATGGAGAAGAATATGACAGTTAAAAACATTAAATTGAAAAATGCCGCCGGAGATTATTTACACCCCTACACAGAAAACCTGCCGGTTGCGACCACAGATAAAGCCGGCGTGGTTATCTTGGACGAAACACCAACCGAAAATTCAGCTAATGCCTTGTCGTCTGGCGGAGCAAAAAACGCTTTGGATAGCAAATTAGATATTTCCGGAACGGCCGCAAAAGCAACTGCAGATGCTTTAGGCAATAATATTACCGCCACTTATGCTACTAAAGGCGAGCTTTCTGAGGTGGAAAACAAAGCTAACGAAGCCAAAAGTATTGCAGAGGGGCGAGCCAGAGCCTCATCTTTTGCCTCATACGCAGAATTGGTTGCCACTCTTAATTCCGCTATCCAGACAGATTATAAAATCGGAGATAATTTTTATATTCAGGCTAAGAATATACCTGATTTGTGGGTATATTCCGTAGAAGAAGCCTCCACACCTTATACTTATAACAGTGATGATGAGCTAATTAACACTATCGAAACTTATGGTTTTATTCAAATTGGGTACTTTAAATTATCAGTTTTGGAAACGGCCAAGATTGATTTGGTCGGTTTTGTTCCGGTCAGTCGGACGGTTAATAATAAACCATTATCTGAAAATATAGTCCTAAGTGCCGGAGATATCGGCGCTTTAGCTGTTGACGGGACTGCGGCAAAAGCTATCGCTGATGAGAACGGTAGTAAAATCTCCGAGACATACGCCAAGCTCTCTGATGTTATTTCATTTGAAGAAATGTAGGAAAACAATATGGTTAATAGAAATGTCAGGTTAAAAAATCTTGATGGCGATTATCTTTTCCCCTATACCGACAATGTTCCCAATGCAACGTCTATTGTTGCAGGAAAAGTTAAGCTGGATTCATCTCCGATTGCCAATTCAGCCAATGCCATCACGTCAGGGGCGGTTCATACCGCCCTTTCTGATAAGCTGAATAAAACGGATACCGCGGCTAAAGCTACGGCGGATGGCAGCGGAAACAACATCGCGGCAACCTACGCCTTGCAAAAAACGGCGGTAAAAACTCTTGCAACAAGTGGAACAATGACTTTAACAGACAATTCGGTCAACCGGATTGCACCAACGGGGACTGTTACGTTTAACTTGCCTTCTATAAGTGATCATACGATTTTTCATCAGATTTTGGTGCAGGTTAATCTTTCCTCCAAACAAGCGATTAACTTAGGAACGAGCAACTATTTTTCCAGAACTGCTCCGGAATTTGAAACCGGCCGTTACAATATCATTTACGAACATAATGGCACGCATTGGGTTGTGGGCGCAATAGCGACAGGAGCGGCGCAGTAATGGAAATCTATTCAAAACGTTTGTTGTTGGCTTCTTTGGATGACAGTCCGGTCAAAAAAGGAGAAGTTATTTTTGAAAAAAACACCGCCGGTATGTATTCGGTGGATATTCCGGCTGATGGATTGTATGAAATTATCGCTGTCGGTGGCGGCGGTGGTTGCGGTCAGATGGCTTTAGGCGGCTTGCAATATACGATTGCAGTTTCTGCAAGCGGCGGCTCGGGTGCTGTCATCCGCGGTGTTTTCAGGATTTCTGCCGGAACTTTATCGATTATCATCGGCGCTTTAGGAAAATCCGCTACAATATCAACCGCAGGAACTGCCGCGTCCGCGGATGGCGGTGCGACCAGTGTTGGATTACTCTGCCAAGTTGGCGGCGGCGGTCGAGGTAAAGCCGGATGGGGAAATCCGGTTGTTCAGCAAGGCGGAGCCGCAGGTTTGGTTGTTTCGTATGATAAAAACGCTTTGGTATCATCATCTATTATCAGCAATGGCAATAGCGGAACATTTAACCGCTGGTATACAGGAAACCGAGACGGTTCAGTTTCCACGGCCGTTGTTCAATCGCCTTATCCTCCTTACGGGAGCGGTTCGGCCGGAAGTGCAACGACCAGATATTCCGGAGGGGCTAGTTTTACAAATTCCCCAGGTTCTGCGGGTTATGTTAAAATAATATATTATGGAAAATAGCCGATGACTGACACATCATTATCTGAAGCCTTAAAAGAAGCTTATGCTTCCGCCCCTAGTGAAACCATCATTTTACATACGTTGGAACTCAGGCATTCCGCTTTTATTGATGAAAACGGCAATCCTGTGGCAATTCGGGTGGTTCGCGACAATGTTAACCATCTTTGCCGGTTGGAAGAAAGTGCGCCGCTTGATGCCGGGCTTGAGGTTGAGTTTGTTGCCATGGCGTTTGATTTGGAGCTTCCGCCGGTGGAGGCTATTCCTGTTCCTGAGATTACGCTGACATTGGATAATGTGTCCACGGAGCTTATCGAATATTTGGATAAAGCTATCGAAACACAAGATATGATTGAGATGACTTATCGGCCGTATCTTTCCAATGACCTTAGCTGTCCGCAGATGAATCCGCCGATTACGCTTGTGATTACGGAAATTACCGTAGATGTTTCCAAAATCTCAGCAACCGCGCGGATGATGGACATCGGCAACAAGTCGTTTCCTGCAGAAAACTATACCGTTAAAAAATATCCGGGGTTAAGCAGATAAGTGTTGAAATAAAAAAAAAATATTATTAAAGATACAAATAAAACATTGGAGGTAAAATGAACTTTTTAGGAAAATTGTTTTTTTTCTTATCCTCAAACTCACCTGCTTTTTTGATTTGGGGAATTTTTCAGTATAGGTGCAATAAACTAGTTTCTCTAAATCTTTTAATCATTTCTTGTTTTTCATATTTAGGAATGTTTCTTTTGTTTTTTCTCGCCAAAAGAAGACAACCCAAAGAATTGTTTGATGTAAGAATTGAGGGCAATGTTAATTCTAAAATGATGGAATATATGGTATCATACATTTTGCCCTTTATTTCTTTAGATAGTATTAATAGTCTTGAGACAACTATAGCTTTATGCGTTTATTATATTGTTTTATTTGGAGTTTATCTGAAAAGTGATATTTTTTATATTAATCCAATTTTAAATATCGCAGGATTTAATATATTTAAAATTACACATAAGGAAGATAAAATTGAAAAAAGTGCTTTTATAATTACAAGGAGCAATAGCTATGAAATACAATCCAATAAGCAATTTTCCATTTTAGAAAAAAATATTTTTATTTATGAAAGGAAATAATATGTCTTTATTGATTAGTGGATTAGAAAATAGTCAGTCAATGCTCATATATTTGTGCATTGAAGATAAAATTAAAGAAATTACTGTTACAAGAGAAACAATGGATAATTTATTAGCACTGTATAAGGAAAAAATAAATTTTTATGATGGAGAGTTAATACCTTATGATAATCATTATGGATATAAAAAGGAGCGAAATGAATTATATGAATACTCTGATATTTCCAAATTAACTAAGTTAAATGAATATTTATCTCAAATACCCGCAAGTCAACAATTTCGACTTGGAGAAGACAAATTAGAAAATTTAAATTTTTATATAATTAAAATTCCTATAGATGCTGAAAAGAGTATAATCATTTTCAAAAAATACCAAACGATTAAACGTTTTTATGGAACAAAACCTTTGTTATTTGAAGGTACTTCTTTTAAAGAACAAGATAATAAAAAGTTCTTATTATTCGAAACAAATAATATCGATTTTTTTGTGTATAGTGATAAAGTCTATATTAATAGCGCTTTCTTTTTTCAGTCTATTACAAATGAAAATGCAACAGATTTTTCTAAAGCTAGAGAAGTAATACGTAGTATAAATGATATTATTCCTATAGAAAATATTGATGCCTTAATTTCTGATATGGAAAATAATAACAGCATAAAACGATCTTTACTTAACATTGCTAATAATCTTGATATTATATCAAATATCAATATTGATGGTATAAAAAATATTATAAATGATTTAGGATTGAACGTGGAAATATCCCCTGATAACAAGATTGTTTATGATACAAAATATAAAACTGAAATTTTAGATATTTTTCAAGATAATTATTTAACATCTCAGATGACAAATTCTGATTACAGAACAAATAGTAAAATAAAGGTAACCAAATCATCCGGAAAACAATAAATATTCTCCCACAGTAAACAGAAGATGCTATGACAATTGCAAACCTTACGGTTTGACTACGCTCATCGGTGTTGAAGGGGGCTAACGACAACTTAACATTTTGTTTTGGGTAAACTTTGTTTTTCTGTAAGGCAACTAATAAATGACACATTTCGCCAATAAATACATAGGTTTGCCGTATGTGGCAGGTGCGCAAGGCTCCGACAGTTTTGACTGTTGGGGCTTCGTTCGTTTTGTGCTGTTACACGAATATGGCCATAATGTGCCGCCGGTTAATATCAATCCGGATAATCTGCGTGATGTTTTGCACGCATTTCGGACAGATTTGGCATTTCAAGCGTTTAACAAGGTGAAAACGCCGCAGGATGGCGATGTTGTTCTAATGCGGCAGGCCAAAAATCCGGTTCATGCAGGTTTGTGGCTGGATATTGACGGCGGAGGTGTTTTGCATTGTGTCCGCGGCTCCGGTGTGGTGTTTCAGAATATCCATTCGCTTAATGCCAGTGGTTGGTATTTGCATAGTTTTTATCGAGTAAAAAAGTAATCAATGATTTATTTTAACTACTTTACAAACCCTTGTCAGCCGGATAAGGGACGGGTTAGCTGTATTTTTGTACAATCCAAAACCATTTGGCAGATTATCAAAGAGCAAAAAGTTGATATGACAATGCCGGTATTGTGCCTTGTTAATGGTACGCCGTTACTTCGCAAAGATTGGGAAAATGCTGTTGTCGATAACTCTGTTGTTTGCCTGATAACGCTTCCCCTCGGTGGAGGCGGCGGTGGCTCAAATCCGCTCAAAACTGTCTTAACTGTGGCTTTGCTCGTGGCGACTGTCTACACCGGTGGTGCGGTTGGCGCGGCGTATGGCGCAATTTGGGGTGGCGTGGCGGCGGCAGGTGTTTCGATGGTCGGCGGAATCCTTATCAATACTTTTGTGCCGACACCCAAACCGGCGCTAAACGGTATGACATCCGCCGGTTATTCGCAAAGCCCGACTTATTCTCTGCAGGTTCAGGGAAATGAAGCGCGGTTAGGAAATCCGATACCGGTTATTTACGGCCGGCATCTGATTTATCCTGATTTTGCCAGTCAGCCGTATTACCGATACATTGATAATGAACAATATGTTTATCAGCTCCATTGCATCGGTCAAGGCGAATATGATGTTGAGCAAATCCGTATTGAAGATACACCGATCAGTTCTTTTGAAGAAATTACCTGCGCGGTTATTCGCCCCGGGGAGCATAACTCATTATTTGATGAAGATGTGGTTACATCGGCAGAAGTTGCGGGGCAAGAATTACTGAAAGGCACGATTTGCGGCTCGTTTATCTTAAATCCTGCGGAAACGATGATAACCAAAATCGAAATTGACGTGGCTTTTCAGCGCGGATGTTATTATGCCAATGATAGTGGCGGTTTATCAGTAAAAACAATTAGCTGGAAAATTGAGGCACGAGCTATTGATGACGGCGATGCTCCCCTCGGAGAGTGGTACACTCTAGGCAATGAGAGTATAACCGAGGCCAATCATAATGCTATGTATAAAACCTATGCCTATGAAGTACCGGCCGGCAGATATGAGTTGCGTGCAACAAGGATTGATGATAAAGACACGTCTTCTCGTTCCGGACATGAAATCCGCTGGGTTTCGGCAAAAGGATTTGTGGTGTCGGCTAAAGATTATGGCAATGTTACCATGCTTGCCATTGTCATGCGGGCGACTGATAACCTTTCTCAGAGATCTTCTCGTATGGTCAACTGCATTATTACCCGCAAATTGAGAACTTGGTCGCCGGTTTCCGGGTGGTCGCCCTCTGCAGAAGCCACGCAATCTATTGCTTGGGCGCTGGCGGATATTCTCAAAGCCGGTTACGGCGCAAACTTGGCGGATAAAGCCATAGATTTAGAGGCTTTGTACCGCTTAGACCAAACGTGGACTGCGCGCGGCGATACTTTCAATGCGGTTTATGACAGCAAGTTGACGGTTTATGAGGCTTTGTCACGGACTGCCAAAGCCGGACGGGCGATTGCTTTTATTCAGGGCGGGATTGTGCGGTTTGTGCGTGATGAGCCGAAAACCATTCCGGTTGCGTTGTTCGGGCCGAGAAATATTGTCAAAAACTCGCTGTCTATCCAATATATTATGCCGTCAGAAGACACAGCTGACAGCGTTTGTGTGGAATATTTCTCGGAAAAAACTTGGAAAACCTCTGAGGTTACGGGGAGTTTTGCCGGTTCGACTTCCGATAAAACCGCCACGGTGGAATTGTTTGGCTGTACCAATAAAGAGCAAGCCCTGCGTGAGGCGACTTATATGGCGTTGGCCAACCGTTACCGGCGGCGGATTGTTTCGTTTACAACCGAGCTCGAGGGACTTGTTCCGAGTTACGGCGACCTGATTGCAATTACACACGATATGGCCAAATGGGGACAAGGTGGCGAAATCTTAAAGCAAGACGGGCTGAAACTCTCGCTTTCTGAGCCGGTCGTTTTTGTAGATGGGCTATCTCATTATTTGGCTTTGCGCAAAAAAGATGGTTCTTTAGCGGGGCCGTATGGCGTTTTGCCGACTGAAAATGCCGCTGAAGTGTTGCTTACCGAAATGCCTGAAATTGAGATTTTAACCGATACCAACAGCGAGCGGACGCATTTTGCGTTCGGGACGGCGGATAAATGGAGCGTGTTGGCGCGGGTAACCGGCATCCGCCCGCGGTCAACCAATGTCGAGATTACCGCGGTGATTGAAGATAATCGGGTACACGCAAGTTAAAATGAAAGGAGGAGTGAGATCATAATGGATTGGCTGCAGTTTTTACAAATCGTCTGTGTTCCGGCGTTTGTCTGGCTCGTTTATAAATTTGGCGAGATACGCAAGGAACTCAGCGATTTTAAGGTTCAGGTCGCGCGGGAATATGCCACACAGGTGCATATTAACCG
>JAGASU010000022.1 GCA_017621635.1 Alphaproteobacteria bacterium
AGATGACGTTGCCGCACTTGGCGAAATAGAGCTGGGTATCATAGGAAATACCACTTCTACACAACAAGCGATAGGATTATATGCCGCGGGTGATGCGTTTAACGCATATGTACAATCCGGTTCTGAAGTCAAACTGGAAGCTTTGGGCAACATTACAATTAAAGACGGCAGCCAGACTTCAAATATGATTTTAAAAGGAATGGAGGGTGAAGGTGCGACTATTGCCAATGCATACAGTACGGCGCCGAAAGACGAAATCAATACAAATCAGTCGAGTATAGTTAAAGGAAATATTGATATTAATGTTTCCACTTCGAAAAACGGTTCAATCGGTCGGGTTTACGGTATTTATAATACAAAAGCAGTCCCGATGGTTGCAAAAATATATAACGCCGCGCTTGATAACAATACAAATACGGTAGAAGGAAAAATAAACATCACAACGCCGGACAGAAGAGACACATATAGCAAAATGTATGGAATTTACGTTGCTACTTATGATGCAAACGGCGGCAATAGTAATGACGCGCAACCCAAAGCCGTTTACAATGCCTACTACAATAATAATGACGCAACTGAGACCGGCGGGTCTGTGCTGGGTGAAATTAATATAAAAGCAGGCGGCAAAAGTGCGGCAACCGATGCCGAATATTATGGTATTTATCTTGATGGCGGAATAAATGGTGTTATGGAGAGCGAGGCGCACAATGCTTTTTCAAGCAATGACGCGGCAGATGTTACGGGAAAAATCGTTGTTGATGTGATGGGGGGAACCAATAGCGGAACGGCAGCCGGTATGTATGGTAAAAACGCCCGCATATACAACGACGGCGCAAAATCTTCAATTACCGTAAAAGCTTCGCAATTTGGCACCAATGCATATGGTATGCTGGGCGATGGCGCATATCTGTATAATAATACGGTCATAAATGCAGAAAATAAAAATTATATTGCCTACGGAATGAGTGTGCTCAACGGTAGCGCTGTAAACGATGTTAACGGTATAATTAATGTTAACGGCAAAACCGAAAGCTATGGTATATACGTTAAAGCTGATTCGGAAACTCAAACCGCTCAAGCAATAAATCAGGGAACAATAAATGTTTCCGGTGAAGGTAACAATTATGGCATTTACGCCTCAGGAGCAAACGCAACCGTTGAAAATAAAGGCACGATTACAATTAACGGCCAGACATGCGACGGTAACGATTGTAATGGTGGTAAAGCAATATGGCTCGATAACGGCGCAAAACTTGTCAACAGCGGTGTAACCGAGAGTATGTCAAGCTTAGACTTTGCTTCAATGGGGGGCGAGGTTATTCTTGATAAAGGCGGAAAATTTATAGCTAAAGAAAAAATAAGCGGGAATCTCAACATCTCGCAAGAGACAATAAAAGATACTTTTGAAACGAAAACGGTTCTTCACGAAGCTATCACCGCACAAGACATTGACGATTTAAACATCAACTCGCTTTCATATCTTTATGACGCTAAGCTGGTGGATAATCAAAACGGTAGTTATGACGCGGAAATGTCATTAAAAGATTTAACTGCAATAATGGATAAAAGTCAGGCAAATTATTTAACCCAAAATCTTCAGGCTAAAAAGAATATGGAACTCTTTAATGTCTTAAAAACAGCACAAAACGCAAAAGAAGAGCAGAAAATAAGAGCTTCGGTTATGGGAACGGATATGCTCCCCAACATCACCGAAGAAGAACTTAAAGTGCAAAGAAGTCTTGATAAGACGATGCTGGATGAGTTATTTAAAAATCCAAACGAAGATATACGCAAAATAGTAGGCGGAAATTTAGAATATTTAGGGCAGGATGATCGCGGTACGCTAACCGGATATGACTTAACCTCAGAGAGTATGTACGCTCTCTATGACCAAAAGCTTGATAATAATTATCGCTTAGGCTTGGGTTTGAGCTTCACGCATACTGATACCGACTATAATAATGACTCCAGTCGTAAAAACTTGATGGTTCAAGGTTATGTTCCGCTGACTTATACGAATAATAATGGTCTAACTGCCGTAACGATGGCACGGCTCGGTTATGCCGACGGAGACTATAGTCGCCGCGGTTATAACCGCACCTACAAAGCCGATACAACCGAAATAACCTACGGCTTGCTAAATGAAGTCCGCTATACAATGGACTTGGGACTTGTTAATTTAACGCCGTTTGTCGGACTTAATGCAATTGGCTGGTATATGGATTCAGCCAACGAAGACGGTGATGATTTGGCGTTAAAATTAGCTTCAAATCATGTTTTCTCATTAGAAAGTGCATTAGGATTATATCTTGATAAAGAAATTGAATTTAGTGAGGTAAGCAAGCTTTCAACCGTCTTGGGAATAGGGTGGTATCATGAGTTCGCTGATCCATATAGCGGTTTTGACGCAACCCATAAGGCAAGTATATCTTCATACAAGCTGAGAGATAAAGGCAATATGAATTCCCGTAATCGCGGTATCTTATCGGCCAAAGTTAATTACGATTATAAAGATTTTTCAATCTATGGTGAATTAATGCAATACTTGGAAGACGGACATCCGTTAAAAGTCGAAGGCGGCTTGAAATATCGTTTTTGATAAAAAATGAAAATAAAATCAAAAAAAAGCTTTCCTTTTAAATTTAATGTGTTATAAAGCAAACATAATCTTTCATATTTGACTTGAAAGTGGGGAAATACCCCGCTTTTTTTGTTAAAAAAATAAAGGAGAACATAATGCAACGTCATTATTTGGCAGACATAATAGAACCGGTGGTTGAAAAGCTCGGCTACGAGGTTGTTCGGATTCTTTCAATCGGTGAAGCAAACCCGACTTTGCAGATTATGATTGAACACAAAAATTATAAAGAAGAGCTGACCGTGGATAACTGTGCGGAAGTCAGCCGTGCTGTTTCTGCCACTTTGGATGAGTTAGACCCGATAGAAAATCGTTACACGCTTGAAGTCAGCTCACCGGGACTTGACCGTCCGCTGACAAAACCTGAACACTTTGAGCGTTACAAAGGTTATCTTATCAAGTTGGAAACGCTTGAACCGGTTGAAAAACGCAAGCGTTTTAAAGGCACAATCAAAGAAGTTGCCGCTGATAACAATATTATGCTTGAAATGGATGGTATCACATATTCCATTTCTTTTGATAATATTGCCAAAGCCAAAATTATTATAACCGACGAACTATGGGAACAATTTTTAAAATCCCAAAAGGCGCCGAAAGCTTAACTTTAACCCGAAATAGAGGATACAATGGAAAATATCGTTAATATGCCAAGACCTGAAATTTTGATGGTTGCCGATATGGTTGCCAGAGAAAAAAATATTGACCGTGAAGATGTTTTTGACGCTATGGAGCAGGCAATTCAAAAGGCCGGTCGTTCCAAATATGGCTTTGAACATGACATTCGCGTCACCATTAACCGTAAAACCGGAGCCATCACGTTAGCCCGCTATCGCGCCGTTGTTGATGAAATTGAAAATGAAACAACCGAGTTAACCTTGGCCGAAGCAAGAAGAATTAATCCGGATATTAAAGTTGGCGAATACATCATAGATCCTCTGCCGCCGATTGATTTCGGCCGTATTGCCGCACAAACGGCAAAGCAGGTGATAACCCAAAAAGTGCGTGAAGCCGAACGCAACAAACAATACGAAGAATACAAAGAGAAAATCGGTACGATTATTAACGGAACCGTTAAACGTCTTGAGTTTGGCAACGTTATTATTGATATGGGCAAAACCGAGGCCATTCTTCGTCGTGATGAAATTATTCCTAGGGAAAACTTTAAAAACGGTGACCGTGTTCGCGCTTATGTGCTGGATGTCCGTCGTGAAACCAGAGGGCCGCAAATCTTCTTGTCCCGTACCTGTCCGGAATTTATGGCCAAATTGTTCACTTCCGAAGTTCCGGAAATTTATGACGGTTTGGTTGAAATTATGGGCGTTGCGCGTGACCCCGGTTCAAAAGCCAAAATCGCAGTTAAAGCTAAAGATTCTTCAATTGATCCGGTTGGCGCTTGCGTCGGTTTGCGCGGTATCCGTGTTCAGGCTGTCGTAACCGAACTCCAAGGTGAAAAAATTGACATCGTGCCTTATTCTGCCGACCGCGCCCAGTTTATTGTCAGTGCTTTGGCGCCGGCAGAAGTCAGTAAAGTCGTTTTGGATGAAGAAAATAACCGTATAGAAGTTGTTGTCACCGAAGAACAATATTCTATGGCAATCGGTCGCCGCGGCCAAAACGTAAAATTGGCTTCTCAGCTTCTAAATGCTGATATAGATATTTTAACCGAGGAACAGGAACGTGAACGTCGTGCTAATGAAAATCGTATTCGTTCCGAACGCTTTGTTTCAGCCTTGGATGTTGATGAAATGATTGCTCATGTCTTGATTTCTGAAGGTTTCTCCACCGTTGATGAAATCGCCGAAGTCGATCAGGCCGAACTTTCTTCTATCGAAGGGTTTGATGAAGATTTGGCCGCAGAGCTGCAAAAACGTGCCAAAGATTTTGTTCAAAAACGTAACCTCGAGTTTATTGAAAAGAGCAAAACCCTCGGTGTGGATGACAGCTTAAAAACAATCTCCGGTCTTGATCAGGATATGATTTTAAGTCTGGCCGAAAAAGGTGTTAAAACCCTTGATGATTTAGCAGACCTTGCCTCTGATGAATTGATTGAAATCTTAGGCAATGGTGTCATCACTGATGTTGAAGCCAACCGGATTATCATGGCAGCTCGTGAACACTGGTTCGCTGATGAAGAAAAATAGAAAGGCTTAATATGTCAAGAGAAACGATTGAACGTAAATGTATTTTGGAAGGAAACGTCAAGCCGCAAAGCGAACTGCTTCGCTTTGTCGAGCTTAACAATGCTCTCTTGCCGGATTTTAATAAAAAACTCCCTGGCAAAGGAATGTACATCACGAACAATCGTTTCTCTTTAGAAAAAGCCTTAGAAAAGAAGCTGTTTCATAAAGTTAGTCGTCATAATTTAAAAATTGCTGAAGATTTTATGGAAATGGTCGAAGGCTTGATAAAGCGTAAAGCTCTTGATAGTCTGAATTTGGCGCGTAAATCTGGCGCGTTGGTTACAGGTTTTGAAAAAGTAAAAGAGGCAGTCAAAAAAAATAAAGTAAGTTTTATCATAGAAGCAACGGATGCCGGAGCTGACGGAAAAGAAAAAGTGGCATTATTTGCTAAAAATATTGAAATATTTAATTTATTTAGTATAGATGAATTAGATATGGGGTTAAATAAAGAAAATACGGTTCATATTGCAATATTAAAAAGCGATATAGCCACGATGGTGTATCAAAATTTAAAAAGGTATCAAAACTTTTTATCAAACGGAGAAGATAATAAATGACAGAAGATAATGGCAAAAAATTAACATTATCCGCAAAATCTACCCTTACCCTGAAAAAAACAGGGCTGTCGGCAACAGGAGAAGGGCGCAAAGTTGTGCAGGTTGAAGTAAGAAAAAAACGTTTTGTTGCACAAAAGCCTGAAGCGAAAGCTTCTGTCGAAATAGATGAGGCGTTAGCTCAAAAGCTCGAACTGTTGGCCA
>JAGASU010000023.1 GCA_017621635.1 Alphaproteobacteria bacterium
AAAACGCCGCTCAGCTTATTGGTTAATGTGTCAAACATTTGTTTTCCTTTTGTTATTTCACCTGTTTGATAAAAAAAATTTGCGCCAGTGGGCGAACCTTCGCTGACTGACGGCACTCCGCAGAGTGTTATTTTTTATCAAAATATGAGGGTATATTAGGGATAAATTTGTAAGAGTCAAGAGATTTTTTAGTGTTTTTTAAGGTAATTTCTATCTCGTTTAAAATAGACCAACCGCAAATACAATATATTCATCCTATAATTCAGATTTTTTGGGTTGTCTTTTCCCATACATTATAACAATGCTGGCTGGCGCAAATTGTGGTTACATAAGTTAATCCAATACGCTTTAAACAATCTATACTTTGATTATCCGGACTGCTTTTGATATATGATGAATAAGTCAAAACGACCGGCATTTCCGCTTCTACAATGTGAGCTAATGTCTGCGAATTGCAAATATCTTCGGTAATATAAACCCGTTTTGCCGGAGCCAAATAATGAACCATTGAATGCAACCAGATAAATCTATCTCCTGCATTAATAAAGACATCATTATCTTTGATATGTGCAGCTATTGTTTTTTCCGGCATACCATATTCAAAAGCATACGCGCTTTTATCAGAAAAATTCAGACAAAGTGCATTAACAAACACCAATATAGCGATCATCGCAATTTTAATTTTCTGACTTACACCTGCTGTTGTCAGCAGTTTATTTACAGCCAGAACTGTTATAATGGCAAAAAACGGCATAATATTCATATAATATCTGCTGTGAAATATATGCATATAGGGCATAGAAAATAAATATATAGTATAAAGCGCTAATACAGAAAGCAACAAAGCTACACTCGGGCTGATTTTTACTTTAAGATAAATACAGGACGCTATCAGCATAATACATACAAAGGAGAGAACTTTGCCATTAATAGCATCAAACGCAAAAAAATGCATAAACAGTATTTCACCTAAGACAGAAAAACTTCGTTCTGCACGAAACAAAAATTCCATCATATAGTTTTTTTCATCTCCTCCCCAATGCATCACACCAGACATCACTTGTCTGCCCCGCACAGAGCCGAGTAAGACGTCTGACGCCGGAGGAAAAACAATAAACAACATTATCACGCTCAACGCCATAAAGCCGCCGAACCAAAACATCAGACGGTAATTTTTGCGTTTTAACATTATCAAACATACTATCAATGCCACAAAAAAGGAAAAGAAAATTGAGTTATATTGTGTGAAAATCCCTAAAAATGAATATAAAAAAGTGAGAAATAACTGTTTGCCCGAAACTTTGTTTTCTTTTACTATTTTTATAGCTTCATACATCAGGCAAATTGAAAGTAATGTCTGCAAAATATACATTCTTAAAAAAACAACCGTATCAAGGCCAATTTCAGAAAATCCCCATAAGGCAACGCTACATATTGCCAATCGGCTATCGTTTAGTATCAGCTTAGAGAGCTTAAAAAGTGCAATATAGCACAATATGAAAAGCACAATATTTATTGAGCCGGCGTACCATTTATCAAATCTATCCGGAAAAAACGAACATACTGTATGCAGTATCAGAAAATATAACGGAGGATGTACATCTTTCTTAAGGTTTTCGTAAATATGACGATAGGTAAAACGTTCACCCTGCTGCACGGTCAGATAATTATGCAGCACACTGCTGTTAATATAGTGGTCAAATAACCTTTGGCGAATATTATCGTTAACTTTAAGGTATGAATCTATTTCAACATCTAAAAATGCCCCTTTGGAACTATTGGCATGAGCATACGACCATTGTTCGTCAGAATGAAAAGCTTGTTTTCCTTGAAAAACATGTAAAACAACGCTCAAGTTCAACAATAAGATAAGGCAAAACAAGGTTTTTATATTCAATAAACGTTTAAAAATATTTTTGACCATTGCCCTACCTTGTTATTTATAAATTATATTTTGACTGTTATACAAACGATGGCTATTGTCAAGCTGTAAATCATTTTAATAAAAAATATTCTTGCATATTGTGTTTTATTTGTTAGTATGCGGATAAATTTTTAATCTTTTAATTTTTAGAGTGCCGATATGCCAGAAAACATAATTAATAAAAGAAAAACATTTGCGATTATTTCGCACCCGGACGCCGGTAAAACGACTTTAACCGAAAAACTGCTTTTATTCGGCGGTGCCATTGCGGCGGCAGGAGCGGTTAAAGCCAGAGGTGAAAACCGGCGCGCCCATTCGGACTGGATGAAAGTGGAACAGGAGCGCGGCATTTCGGTTGCTTCTTCGGTGATGACTTTTGAGTATCACAATATCACGTTTAACTTGTTGGATACGCCGGGACACGAAGACTTTTCTGAAGATACTTACCGCGTGCTGACGGCGGTCGACTCGGCAGTGATGGTTATCGACTCGGCCAAAGGTATTGAAACGCAGACTAAAAAATTGTTTGAAGTTTGTCGACTGCGCAATATCCCGATTTTGACATTTATCAATAAAATGGATCGTGAAGGGCAAGACCCGTTTTTATTGTTAGATGACATTGAAAAAACGCTCGCGTTGGATGTTTGTCCGGCAAGCTGGCCGATTGGCAGCGGCAAAGACTTTTTGGGGTGTTATGATTTATTAAACGACCAGCTGATTTTGATGAACAAAACCGGCAATAAAGGACAGCTTAACAGCGTGATTGAAACCTGCAAAGGACTTGATGATCCGAAGCTTGACGAGCTTTTGCCCGAACACGCGGTCAGCAAGCTCAGAGAAGACGTCATGATGGTTAAAGAGCTTTGTCCAGCGTTTGATTTAGAGCTTTATCTGGCCGGCGCACTGACACCGGTTTTCTTTGGCAGTGCGATTAACAATTTCGGTGTTAAAGAAGTCTTGGAAGGCTTGCACTCTCTTGCCCCTGCCCCGCGTCCGCAACCGTCGGCCGAACGTGAGGTGACGGCGGATGAGAAAAAAGTTACCGGTTTTATTTTTAAGATTCAGGCCAATATGGACCCGAAGCACCGCGACAGGATTGCGTTTATGCGGATATGCTCGGGACATTTCAAGCGCGGAATGACGTTAAGCCAAATTCGCACCGGCAAGCCGATTAAAGTGCCGACGCCGGTGATGTTTTTGGCGCAAGAGCGTGAGCTTGCCGAAGACGCTTATGCCGGTGATATTATCGGTATTCCGAACCATGGGCAGCTTAGAATCGGTGATACGCTGACCGAGGGAGAGAAGTTACACTTTACGGGCATTCCCAGTTTTGCCCCTGAGCTTTTAAAGTCCGTGTGTGCGCTTGACCCGCTCAAGTCCAAACACCTTGGCAATGCGCTTCAGCAAATTGCCGAAGAAGGCGGTGCCAGTGTGTTTAAGCCGGTTATCGGTTCGGAGTGGATTGTCGGCGTGGTCGGGGTGTTACAGTTTGAGGTGATGGCGGACAGAATCCGCACCGAGTTTAATATTCCGGTGATTTTTGAGCCGACACAATATTACACAGCACGCTGGATTGCCTCTGCTGATAAAACCGCCTTGAATAAATTTATTGACACCAACCAAGCCAACATTGCGCAAGACCACGACGGCGAAACCGTCTTTTTGGCCCGTAACGCGTGGCATTTGAACAAAGCAAAAGAAGACTTTCCGAAAGTCGAGTTAAGAACAACCCGCGAGCAGGTGTTTTAGCTTTTAGCAAATTCTTGTTATATATTCGCATAATGCTGCGGGGTGAAGTTTTCGGCAAATTTTGTTTTATCAATCCCGTTGATTTGGGTTATATTCGGGTTTTTGAGTATCTCAGAAAGTTCTGTCGTACAAAATGTGCTGCGTTCGTCCGCCCCCTCGACAAAGGCGTTAATATTGCCTGATGCGGCGGCGATATAGCGTGAGGAAGCAACACGCCAAATTTTAGTGATTTCTTCGCCGACTTCGTTGACTTTACCATCAAGCCCCAAGTTTATCAGCGCTTTGCCGCATGGCGTATCATCAAGCATTTTAGCAGTCGTTTGTCTCTTAACAAAAGCCAAGGCCTGCTGCTTATTTTTATCATGGGGCATATAACTCACGCTGTAAACAACGGCTGAATTTGGTTTGGTTGTCACATCTTCAGTTGAGGCGATTTCGAGAGCTTGCGCCAATATATCAGACATTTTTTTCAGGCTTTAAGTTGAAAACGGCAATTTCCGAAGGTGCAAACACGCGTATCGGCGGTCCCCAGTATCTGGTGCCGCGGGAAATATACATTTTTATACCGTTATCATTATAAAATCCGGCGAGTTTTCCTTGATTGGCCTGCATTACAAAATAATGAAACGGAAAAATCTGCCCGCCATGCGTATGACCGGATAACATCAAATCTATCTTATCCTTATTCATTCCTTCGATTATCTTCGGCGTATGGGAAAGCATAATAACAAAATCATCTTTTTCAGCCAGACTCAGCGTTTGATTTAAGTTTATTTTCATATTGCTGCTCTCTGCAGCATTAATATCCGGAATACCGGCAAGATAAATTCCGGTATCGTCAAGTTTAACCCCCATATTGTTTAAGATTGTATATTGCATCCGGCCGAATTTAATTATCCAGTCGAAAGCACCGGCATAAAACTCATGATTGCCCAAGGTGACATAAACGCCGTCTTTGGCTTTGAGTTTTTGCAATTCCTCCATTTGGGGATAGAGGTTATAAGAAGAATTATCAATCACATCGCCCACCAAAACAATAGCGTCCGGATTAAGCGCGTTCACCCGTTCAACCAGATTTTTGACATAAGACACCGGAACATTGACATCAATATGCAGGTCTGAGAGCATAATGATTTTGGTTTCTTTTTTTACTTTCGGTGAGATAATGTCATACGTTTTGACAGGGGCGTCCTTTTTAGCTTCGTAGACCCCGTAAAGACAAAACAAAAAGCAGAAAACAAAAGTAATGATATTGACTTTTTTTAACAATGGCGGATTTTTCATTTCTTCCACCGGCGCGCGGCGAATTAAATCAAACAAGACCCACAAAATATCTCTTGTTAACGTGATAACAAACAGGAAAAAGACAAAACCAAAGAAAAAATACAACCCTTCGGTTAAATTGACCTGCCAACCGGTCGAATATTTATGACGAAGCGCAAAACCAAGCAGCGGTGCGCTCCAACCTAAAACCAAAAACAGCAAAAAGCCTATTTTGGCAAATAAGCGATAATCGCCGTATCCCATATACGTTTTATAGGTTATGGCAACAGATGCGACAGCAACAATCAAAAACGCGAGTACAATCGGCATTTTCCCTCCCTTGGTGAATATGTTAAGCTTCTGCGGTTTTCGGAGCGGCCGGCGTGCGACGGCGATAAACCTTTTTAGGTTTTTCGGCAACAACCGGTGCAACCTCTGGTTCTTTTATTTCAACAACGTGAAAAGCTTTGGCCGGTTCAGAAGCCGGAAGCGTTTCAACATAGCCGTTCGGTGCGGGAGCTGCTTCCGGCACTGGGACTTTATTTTCTGCAGAATTATCCGGCTCGGCCGCTTCTTCGGCTTTAGCGGCATCAGCTTCTTCAGCCTGCGACTGTTCTTCCGAACGGAGCTGATTTTCCTGACGAGCCTGACGACGTTCATTAATCTCTGTTACGATTTTGCGGTAATGTTCGGCATATTGGCGGTAAATTTCCATTTCCACATAATCACCGCAACTTTGAGCTTCTTTAGCCAAATCATTATAACGGCGGATTAAATCAAGCGCGGTGCCGCTGATTTTACCGGCACAACTCACGCTGTCAAACTTATAATTTAAGGTATAACAATTGTTGTTATTCCCATTGCGAAATCTGTTATTTTGTTTTTTCATATATTCCTACTTTACGAGCAGCATATCTACCCATTTACTATTTACATTAAAAAAAGGAAATTACGGCGCACTCATTTTGCGCCACACACAAGATAGATAATACAAAATATTTTTTTTTGCAACTTATTTTTTTAGTATCACACATCTGTTTATTTGGGCCAGATCCTGAACGGTTTTTATATGCTTAAATCCTCTATTTTCAAATATTTTTATTACATCTTCGGCTTGATTATAACCGACTTCAAGCAAAATATGCCCGTCCTTTGTTAACAGCAACGGGGCAATTTCAGCAATTTCTTTATAACAATTCAGCCCGTCGGCCCCGCCATCCAAAGCGTTAAGCGGATCATTGTCTTTAACTTCTTCTGACAGTGTTTCAATTTCGCCTGACGGAATGTAGGGCGGATTTGAAACAATGAGGTCATAGGTTTCGGTTATAAAATCCGGTGCGGTCCAACTTTTGTTGACAAAAGTTGTTTGCGACTCCAGATTGAGGGCTTTGGCGTTTTCCTTGGCAATTTTCAGCGCTTTTGAGGAAATATCCACCCCCGTCCCCAAAGCTTTCGGATTTTCCTTTAACAATGAAAGCAAAATACAGCCTGAACCAGTGCCTAAGTCCAAAATTTTTACAGCTTTGTCTTTTGCTATCAGCTCCAAGGCGCTTTCAACCAAAATTTCCGTATCCGGACGCGGAGAAAGGACATCTCGGCTTACCTTAAAAACCGATTTATAAAACTCCCTGTAACCGATAATTTTATCCATCGGCTCGTGATTTAGGCGACGTTTCAGCATTTGCAGAGCGTTTTGCTGTTCTTTTAATGAAATATCCGGATAATCCGGCGCCGCGTGTTTTAAGATGATATCTGCTTCCAAACGCGGGGACGGAATATGCGCTTTTACTAAAGCTTCTATCACTTCTTCACGCAAAGACATTTCAGGCCGCCATAGATTTTTTAACTTCTTCCGAAAGCTTTTCAAACGCCTTCTTTTCTATCTGGCGGACACGTTCACGGCTGATATTAAAGCGGGTACCGATATCGTCCAGCGTTTCGGGAGCTTCGGTTAACATCCGGTTTTTGATAATATAGCGTTCACGGCTGTCCAGCTTTTGCAGACAATCGTTTAAGATTTTGGCTTTATAGCGGGATTCCTCACGGCCGGCTATTTTTTGTTCTATGTTTTCACGGCTGTCTGCTATCATCTCCAGCTTTTCGCGGCCGTCTTCATCATCGCTGACGCTGACGTTTAACGAACTGTCGCCGCCGATACGCCGGTTCATCTCGGTCACTTCTTTTTCTTCCACCATCAGCTCACCGGCAATTTGTTTAACAACTTTGGGTTCCAGTTCTTTATTTTCATAAATTCCCAAACGCGCTTTAATCCGATTTAAGTTATAAAAAAGTTTTTTTTGCGCGGCTACCGTCCCGATTTTAACCAGTGACCAAGAGCGAAGAATATAGTCATTCACGGCGGCTTTGATCCACCATATCGCATAGGTTGCGAGGCGGACTTTTTTATTCATATCAAATTTTTTAACCGCCTGCATCAGCCCGAGGTTAGCCTCGGAAATAACATCTGCCATCGGCAGGCCGTAGCGGCGATATGTCAGGGCAATTTTGGCAGCTAAACGCAAATGCGAGGTAATCAGCTTTTGCGCGGATAATAAATCCCCTTTTTGCTGAAACTCGTTAATTAAATGTTTTTCTTCCTCTTCGCTTAATATCGGAAAGCGTTTGATTTGCTCCAAATAGGCGTAAACACTGTTTTCCTCAACCACCATCGGCAGCTGGGGCTTTTTTTCAACAACTATTAAACTTTTGTGTTCACTCATCATTTTTTCCTAATATGGAATACATAGGGATTTTGTTAAAGAAAATCAAGTTTATTCTTCATAAATAAAGGATGTTTCCAAATTAACATAGCGTTTGTCCGACAGATTAATGATTCGAACTTTATATTTGCCGTCTTCGGGCCAAATCAGCAAAAAGAGCGGGCGCTCGGCCTGATTGATGTTTTCATTTTTACACAAGCGCATATTTTCTTCCAACACGCCGCCGTTCATTTTCAAATCAACGATAATATCGGAAACGGGGCTTTGAGCCGAGGTTTTATAATCTGCGATATTTTCAGTGGTGAAAGCATCCAAACTTTTTAAGATAAAGTGGCGACGACGGCGGAAAAGCGTGCTGTTGGTCGCAGATGTCCGTAAAAATGTTGCAATATGCTCTCTGGCGCTGTTTAACAGCTTGGGCGAATGACACTCCGGTATCGGAATTATCTTTTTTTTAACCGTGTGCAGGATTGTTTCTTCAGGTTCCGGTTCGGTAACATTTTGTTTTGTGGCAACAGGCAAAGCTTCCAGCTCTTTGATAACCTCAGGGGTCTCATTTGCAACCGGTGCGGCTATGTCATCGGCTAAAGCCGGAAGACTTATCAGCATCAAAAAGAATAAAAGCTTTGCCATTTTTTTCTCCTAGAAATTTAATGATTTCGGGGTACGCGGAAACGGGATAACATCACGAATATTGGCAATACCGGTCAATAACATCATCATCCTCTCAAAGCCCAAACCGAATCCGGCGTGAGGAGCGGAACCGTATTTACGCGAATCGAGATACCACGAATAATCTTCCAAGCGCATTCCCAGCTCCACAATTCTTTTTTGCAACAAATCATAGCGTTCTTCACGTTGTGAACCGCCAATCAACTCACCTATTCTCGGAACAAGAACGTCCATGGCGGCAACGGTTTTATTATCTTCGTTCATGCGCATATAAAAGGCTTTGATTTCTTTAGGATAATCGCGCACGATGACCGGACGTTTGAAATAAACTTCGGCCAAAAAGCGTTCATGTTCGGTTTGCATATCAATTCCGTATTCGGGGGCGTATTCAAACTTTTTGCCGGATTTTTGCATAATTTCTATTGCCTCGGTGTAAGTGATACGGGCGAAACTGTTGTTTTTGATGTTGTTGAGCGTTTCCATCAAGGTCGGGTCAACAAACTTGGCGAAAAGCTCAATATCGTCAGCGCATTTTTCCATGACCTCGGTGACACAAAAACGAACCATATCCTCGGCCAGATCCATATCATCATAAATATCGGCAAAGGCCATTTCCGGCTCTATCATCCAAAACTCGGCAGCATGGCGCGCTGTGTTGGAATTTTCCGCACGAAACGTCGGCCCGAAGGTGTAAATATCACCTAACGCACAAGCATACATTTCCCCGTTTAATTGTCCGGAAACGGTTAAGTGAGCAGGTTTGCCGAAGAAATCCTGACTGTAATCGATTGAGCCGTCGGGAAGTTTGGGCGGATTTTTCAGATCAAGTGTGGTGATTTGAAACATCTCCCCTGCCCCTTCGCAGTCCGAACCGGTGATAATCGGGGTGTGAACGTATTTAAAGCCGCGCTCCTGAAAGAACTTATGAATAGCATAAGACAGCGCGGAGCGAACACGAAACGCCGCAGCGTATTTGTTAGCGCGCGGACGAAGATGTGCAATCGTGCGCAGATATTCGTCAGTGTGTTTTTTCTTTTGAATCGGAAAATCATCCGGCGCCAGACTATAAATTTCGATATTTTCCGCGACGACTTCATATTTTTGACTACCGCCCTGTGAGGCAACCAAAGCGCCGGTTACGGCAATTGAAGAGCCGGTAGTTAAAGCTTTTACATTATCATAATTGGGGAGATTATTATTGGCGATGATTTGCAGGTTTTTAAGGCAGGAGCCGTCATTTAATTCGATAAAAGAGAAGCCTTTGGCGTCCCTTCTGGTTCTGACCCAGCCTTTGGCTAAGACTTTATCTTGGGTCGTACTTGAGTTTAACAAATCAACAATTTTCGTTCTTTTTAACATTTTAAATAATTCCCCATTGATTAAATGTTGTTTTTAAAGCAGGAATGAGCTTAAGACATTTTGTTTTAAATGTAAATATTTTTGTAAATTTATTTTTAAAGCGCACAAAAACAGGTTTTAAGAAAAGCCTTAAAACCTGTTTTATAATTCAAAGATTATCTTCCGCCTTGTCTTTGTGCGGCCAGTTGCGCCATATTAACCGAGGTTTTTGTTGTCGTTTGTGCCGGCGGTGTGTTTTCTGCCGCTTGAGTTTTATCAAGCTTATTGCCGACCCGCTCTTTTGCCGCGGCAATTTCAGCATATTTATTATACCGGTCTAATAAAAACGGCTGACTTAAATCTGTCATTGTAATGGTACTGAGCTCATCTTGAGAACGGGCACGAGTTTGCTTACCTTTAAACTCCTCCGCGCTCATGCCAAATTCCTGTCCGCTGTATGCTCCAACAACTTGTCTTTTAATGTCATAAATATTTTGATCATCAAGATTGAAATTTTTTTCTCCAATATTTTTTGCAATAGTCTGCCATTCTTGTTTAACTTCGTCAGAAACGCTGGCTATTTGTATTTGCCTATTCATTATGTAAAGAGGGTTTTGATGTGCTCTATTATCCAATATGGTGGATAATGTACCCAGATTGTCTATTTGTTCAGCACTAAGCATTGTC
>JAGASU010000002.1 GCA_017621635.1 Alphaproteobacteria bacterium
GTCCCCTTTCCTGCCGCCGCCGGACCGTCAATCGTAATAATCATTCCGCCCTCGTCCATAAATTAAGAAATTTTATCTATTCTTTAACATATATTCGCTAATATCATAGCATAAAATAACTTTATGCAAAGAATTAAAACATGGCAAAAAACTTTCGTTTATACCTATCAGAAGAACTTAATCTCGGCAAAAACGTCACCTTAAACGAGAACCAGACACACTATCTAAAAAATGTCGTCAAATACGCCTTAAACGATACCCTCAATTGTTTTGATAACAAAAACGGTGAATTTCTTTGCCAAATCAGCACAATACACAAAAAAAACATAGTCCTTACCGTCATCAAAAAAACTAAAGATTTCACCCGCTCTCCCGATATTTGGTTATTATTTGCACCCTTAAAAAAGGATAAAACAGACTTCGTCATAGAAAAAGCCACCGAATTAGGCTGTCGCGCCATTCTGCCGGTAATTACCAAACACACGATAACCGCAAATATCAAAACCGAGCGCTATATAGCCCAAAGTATTGAAGCGGCCGAACAATGCCGTCGCACCGACCTTCCGCAGGTCCTTCCGCCCGCCTCACTCGAAGATACTCTTAAAAACTGGGAAAAAGACCGCATTCTATATTTTATGGATGAAACACTTGAAAGCCAAAACTTTTTAGCCATCTTAACACAAAACAAATCAAAAAAAGCAGCCGTGTTAATTGGCCCTGAAGGGGGCTTTTCCCCCGAAGAATTAACTCATTTACGAAAATTGCCGTTTGCCAAAGGAGCAACTCTCGGCCCGCGAATTCTTCGTGCCGAAACCGCCGCCACCGCGGCGCTTGCCTGTTGGCAGATGATAGCCGGAGACTGGAGCATTAAATGAAAATATTGATTGCCGATGACCACGAACTGTTTTTAAAAGGTTTGGAGTTTATTTTACAAGAAAATCTCAAAAACATTCAAATAACCTCTGCCAACAGTTATACTGAAATTTTTCAACAACTGGATCAAAACGATTCTTTTGACTTGGTTATAACCGATCTGGCTATGCCCGGTGCAAACTGGCTAAACGCCATCACAAAAATTCACGAAACTCTGCCGGAAACACCGATTATCATTATTTCTGCCGTTTTTGATAAAGAAATCCTCAAACAAACACTGGACATCGGCGTCGCCGGATATATTCCCAAAACCGCTTCAAATAATTTGATAATAAGCGCCATAAATCTGGTTTTGGCCGGCGGCGTTTATATTCCCCACGAACTGCTATACACAACAAAAACCTCCACACTCTCAATCGAAAAACAAAATGATGAGATAAACTCTCTAAAAAATCTTGAAAAAATTTCCCTGGCCCCCTCCACATCTCCCGAAAAGAGGCTGACTGAACGTCAAATTGACATCGTGAAATGTATTGCCGAAGGCCTGTCAAATAAACAAATTGCTTATAAATTAAACCTAACCGAAGGCACCGTAAAAGTTCACATAACCGTCATCTTAAAAGTCTTAAACGTCAAAAACCGAACTTCCGCCGTCATTGAAGCCGCCAAAAAAGGCTACATAACAAACAACAATAATTAAGAGGAAAAAATGGCTAAAAACTCACAAACACCCTTTCCGCCCTACCTAAAAAATATCTATGGCTGGCTTTATAAAAAAGAAAAATACTATAACCTGCTTGATAACGCTTATCTGTTAAACATTCTCACCTTAGGCGCCCATTATCTCTTAACCAAAGAATTAACCAAAGAGATTTACCCTCATTCGCAAATTCTTCAAATCGGCGCAACATTAGGCTCCCAAATAGAAAAAACTTATTCTGTATTAGATACCGCACAAAATGGTTCTTACACAATTGTCGATATTCTTCCCGATATCATTGAAAAAAAACAAAAAAAGCACTTTCATCACAAAATAAGTTGGATAACTGCCGACGCTTCAAAAACCATTAAAGGAACCTACGATACGATAATCTGTTATATGTTACTCCACGAGCTTCCGCCGCGTACACGCACTAAAATACTTAATAACCTCATCAACGCACTCACTCCGAACGGTAAAATAATCTTTATTGATTATCACCGGCCTAATTCATATAACCCGCTGAAATACCTGATTCGCGCCATTAACCGCCTTTATCAGCCTTTTGCCGAAAGCTTATGGAAAAACAGCATAAAAACTCTCACCCCCGAAGCCGAAAAATGCACTTGGTCAAAACAAACATACTACGGTGGCTTATATCAAAAAGTCGTTGCCGCTAAAAATAAATAAATTGAAACTATATCTTGTCAAAATTAACCCGCGGATCAACCCAAAAATACGTCAAATCGCTGATAAGCTTCAACACTAACCCCAACAAAGCAAAAATATAAAGCGTCCCGAATACAACCGGATAATCTCTGGTCATAATCGCTTCATAACCCAAAAGCCCCATACCGTTCAAACTGAATATAATCTCTATCAAAAGCGATCCTGTAAACAAAATTTTAATCAAGAGCGCCGGAAGTCCCGCAATAATTACCATCATCGCATTACGAAAAACATGATGATATAAAATCCTTTTTTCCGGCAGACCTTTTGCTCTGGCCGTCAAAACATACTGTTTGCTCAATTCATCCATAAAAGAATTTTTTGTAAGCATTGTCAATGTTGCCACGCCGCCGATAACAATACACGTCACCGGCAAAGCAATATGCCAAAAATAATCTCCGATTTTATGCAATAGCGTAAAATCTTCCCACCCGTCGGAAGTCAGTCCCTTTAGCGGAAAAAATTGAAAATACGTCCCGCCTGCAAACAATACAATCAATAATACCGCAAACAAAAACACCGGAACCGCCGACCCGATAAAAATAATCACCGACGTCACAACATCAAATTCTTCTCCGTCTTTACACGCTTTTTTTATTCCAAGCGGAATAGCAATCAAATAAATCAAAAGTGTCGACCACAACCCTAAAGAAATAGAAACCGGCAACCTTTCTTTAATCAGCTCTAAAACAGTCTTGTCTTTATAATAACTTTTACCGAAATCAAAAGAAAGATAATCTTTTAACATCTTAAAAAAACGCTCGCCGACCGGCTTGTCAAACCCAAACTGTTTTTCAAGTTCTTTAACCAAGTCATCGGGAACACCTTTTGCCCCTTGATATTTTTGCTCATTCAAATTCGGCATACCTGCGTTGATATTCCCCGTGGCCGACGTGTTCATCCCTTTATATTGCGCCAGCATATATTCAACCGGCCCGCCTGGAGCCAGCTGAATAATACTGAAATTAATCAGTAAAATACCAAATAACGTCACGGGAATAAGCAAAAGTCTTTTTATAACATAAGCACGCATCATCTAATCTTTCAGCCACCAAGTATGAACATCAACCCCGACACCGGCATTATTTTCCGGAAAAGCAAATTTATCCCAATAAGCAATCCTGTCAAAATTCGTATACCAGTTAAAAATAACATAATGGTTAAACAATAAAACGCGGTCAAGCACTCTGACATAAGCCGTATAAAGCTCATTATCTTCTGTTTCAATTAACTTTTGAACTAATATGTCAACTGCCGGATTTTTTACGCCGATAATATTGTTTGAACCGAACACATCCGAAGACGCGCTTCCCCACAAATCCTTCTGCTCGGACCCCGGCATGGAAAGCCCGCCATACCCGCCGATAATTATATCAAAATCAAATTGATCAAGCTTGTTTTTATAAGTATTGATTTCTAAAACGCGTGTTGTCGCTTTTATCCCGATTTTTCTTAAATTCTCAATAAACGGGAGCAATACCCGCGTAAAAGCGTTACCATTGGCCGAATTAATAACAATTTCAAACTCAAGCGGCTCTCCGGTTTGAACATTGCACATTTTTTCATTAACAAAATCATATCCCGCATCGTTTAAGAGTTTAACCGCTTTTTTTAAATTTTCTCTGTCAGATAAAGAATCATCTCTGAAAACCTTTTCAACCGGTTGGTCAAAAATCTCCTCCGGCAAATATTCCTTTAAGCTTTCAAGAATTTTCATCTCAGTCTCATCCGGCACATCTCTTGCCGCAAAACGTGTATTCGCAAAAAAGCTATCCAAACGTAAATATTGATCATAAAACAAATTTTTATTTGCCCAAGGAAAATTAAACGCATATCCGATAGCCTGCCGTACCTTTCTATCAGCAAATTTTTCTTTGCGCGTATTAAAGGCAAAAAATTGCGTTGTTGCCGGCCGGTTATGCATCACCGCCTGTTTTTTAATTTTTCCCCGCTTTATCAGCTCATTATCATACCCCGTCGCCCAGGATTTGGCAATATACTCCGTCCGCACATCTATATTTCCCGAAAAAAGCGCCTGAAGGGTAACAGTCGTGTCTTGATAATAGTCATACTTAATTTCATCAAAATTAAAAAAGCCCTTGCGCGTTGGCAAATCTTTCGCCCAATAATCCGGATTTCTCTTAAAAGTGATATATTTTCCCGCTTCAAAATCTTTAACCATATACGGCCCGTTCCCTAAAGGCACCGTAAGTGACGGCTTATCATACGCACGATGAGCAAAATCTTTAGCCGAAAAAATCTTCAACGACGTTAAAATTAACGGCAATTCCCTGTTTTTGGCTTCCGGCTTAAAATAAAAACGAACATGGCGGGATGATACTTTTTCAACCCTGTCAACATCTGCATAATAAAACTTATAAACCGGCGAGCCTTTTTCAATTAACGAATTAAAACTGAAAACCACATCATCAGCCGTAATCGGCGAACCGTCATGAAAACGGGCGTTTGGATTGATAAAAAATCCGATAAAACTTTTATCCGCCGGAATTTCAAATTTTTCCGCAATCAACGGATACGCCGTTTCCGTATCATCTGCCGGAATAAACCCTAAACTGTCCAACGTCAACATTGCCGTTTCCGCTGAAGCTGTCCCCTTAAATATATAAGGATTAAAATTATCAAACGTCCCGTAAGCCGGCAAAACAATTCGCCCTTTTTTAGGAGCCTCAGGGTTAACATAATCTAAATTCTTAAATCCCGTCGCATATTTAGGTGTATCCCCGACAGAAACATAATCTTTTATGCTAACCGAAGCACTTCCTGCCGAAAGCCCCTCAAGCGCATATAACAAAACCGTACTAAACAGCAATAACACCAAAAATTTATTTATTCTTTTTGTCATCAAACAATTTTCCAAAAGGATACGCATACTCATTATAATTGTTTTCCGGTGTGGCATTAATTTCTTTTTCAAGCTCGTCTAAAGAAATGACCGGCATTTTTCTTTCCTTAAAAGAAGGCTTTTTATCCGGCGAATGCCCCTGCTGGTGTTTCATCTGTCGCAAAACAGATTGCGTTTGTGAAAAATCAGACGTAACTCTGCCCAAAGTCGGAGCCTTATCTTCCGCAACCCGTTGTTCCTTCTCGGGTTGCAAATAACTCAAATCCTTTTTATTTTCTGTCGTTTTTTCAGCCCGATTATCACTCAAAAAAGAAGGAAAAGCAATCGGCTCCTGACTTAAAGCAAAATCAGAACCTTTAAAATCTGATAACCGGTTATGCTGTTCCGACGGTTGTTCCTTTCTACCGGCCAAAAGAAGTTTTTGCTCAATAGGTGTTAAAATCTGAAAAACTTTACCCAAAACCCCATTTTCAACAATATTGCTGAAAACCTTTTGTATATCAAATGTGCTAAGCACCCCGCGAATATCTTTATATCGGCAACAAAACTCTAAAATACTCCCGCGCAAAATATCATCTTTTTGCGCTTTCTGCAATAAATGTTCATTAAAGCCCTGCTGAAAATTAATGATTTCAATAAAAGTCTTGGCAATCAGCCACCGCTCGCCACCGGAAGCCCTGCTCCAAAGATGTTCGAGCTGTCCGCTAGAAACAGAGTTGCTGCGCTTAATAATATCCGATAAAATCTCATTTATATCAGAAACCAACATATTAAACTGTTCAAACAAAAAACCATTCTTTAATTCTACTTCTAAATCAAGCACAGCCTGACTGACAGCTGACGCCGTTTCCGCATTTTTTCTCCCTTGTTCGGACAAATTGTATAATATCGCAAATACCTTTTTTTGGCTGTAATATCCTTTTATAACCGCAAATATCCCCCAAATAACCGCCAATGGGAAAACACTCAACGCTATCCCCTGCAACAAAGCCGTTCCGCCCGTTGTCGCAACACCGGCCGCTCCTAAAAATTTAAAACTGAATACCAGCCAAAAAACACTCGTAAACGCTGCTATAAAAAAAGAAATATTCAACAAGACTATACTCCTTTAGGGATTTTTTAATTATACTAACGTAACCGCCTTATTTTGCAAACAAAAAATAGCAAAAATACCTCTGTTTTTATGATTATGCACAAAAGTTTTACCGGCTTTAAATGCATATATAAAAAAAATATGATGAAATTTTTTTATTTTGTGTTATAGAACACTCTGAAGAGTAACATAATAAAGGTGTAAAAATGAACGATTCTACCGCTCAAGCGCTTGATTTTGAAAAAGATATACTGGAAATTGAAGAAAAAATCGAGCATTTGAAGCTTTTAGCTAAAGACGAAGATATGGACATCACGCGTGAAACCAAACGTCTGGAAAGAAAACTCAGCCAACACATAAACCGTACTTATATGAATTTATCTGCTTGGCAAAAAGCTCAAATCGCCAGACACCCGCTTCGTCCGCACTGTTTGGATTATATAAACGCTTTCATTGAAGATTTTACTTTACTTTCAGGTGATCGTCGCTTTGCCGATGATGAAGCAATGGTTTGCGGAATAGGCCGGCTGGAAGGAATTGCCGTCGTCGTCATCGGTCAGGAAAAAGGCAGTGATGTTGAAAGCCGTATAAAATATAACTTCGGTATGGCAAAACCGGAAGGATATCGTAAAGCTCAAAGAATGATGGACTTGGCCGATAAATTTCATTTGCCGATTATCAGTTTTGTTGACACAGCCGGTGCTTACCCCGGCGTTGACGCTGAAGCCAGAGGACAAGCTGAAGCCATCGCTTCCTCAATTGAAAAATGCTTGCAGATTAAAACGCCGCTTATTTCCTTAATTATCGGCGAAGGCGGCTCCGGCGGAGCAATCGCCATAGCAACGGCAAACCGTGTCCTGATGTTGGAACACTCAATATATTCGGTAATCTCGCCTGAAGGTTGCGCCTCAATTTTATGGCGCTCGGGCGACAAAACCAAAGAGGCAACAGAAGCCTTAAGGCTGACTGCCCAAGACCTCAAAGCTCTGGGAATTATTGATGAAATCATAAAAGAACCCTTAGGCGGCGCTCATCGCAATACAGAACAAACCTTTTCTTCCGTAAAAGAAGTTCTGCTCAAACAATTAAAAGAGCTGATGAACCTTTCTCCCGAAGAACTCAAACAACAACGAACTGAAAAGTTCTTAAAAATGGGTCGGGGAATCACCGCAGAATTTTAGATATTAAGGGCAGGACTTCTGCCCTTTAGTTTACCTTAAAAACACCAAAAGTCTGATTATCTTTTAAGGCGTAAAATGCCAGACGGATTTTATGTCTTAAAAAAATTAAGCTGTTGCGACAATTTTAATTAAGACAGACGGTTATTACAACAATTTATAATTTGGAGGTAAATATGAAAAATTCTCAGTCTAAGTTTTCTAACGAAAAATCAAAGTCAACTTCTTCTAATCCTTCTTCATCATCATCTTCATCTCGTTCCGGCTGCTGCTGCGGCTCAAAACTCTCTGATGAAATCGATGAAATTGACATCATGGATGTAGAAGAGAAATAAATCCTAAAGGAGAAATAAGATGAGAAATGCGGTGACTCCCACAAATCAGAAAAATCATGATTTATCCGTTTCTCACAATCCGACAGATTTCAGAAGCCTGATGAATTATTTTTGGAATTTTATGGATAATTCCAACTCAGATATTTCGGAATTATCACCGAAAATTCAGGTAACTGAAGATAAAGATGCTGTAAAAGTAACAGCGGAAATCCCCGGAATCAACGAAAAAGACATTGATTTAAAGGTATCTTCCGATGGTTATTTAAGTATCAGCGGTGAGAAAAAAAACGAAGTAGAAGAAAATTCTAAAGATAATTATTTTTCTGAAATCTCGTATGGTATGTTCAAACGTACCATACAACTCCCATGGGATTTGGATTATGACGCGGCAACAGCCGGATATAATAATGGCGTATTGACCGTTTCAATCCCGAAATCCCAAACAGAAAAGCAAAAATTTAAGAAGATTAACGTTTCAAAATCTTAACTTAAATATTTTGCAAAAACTTAAACCGGCTTCATCTCTGAAGCCGGTTTCCTGTTTTTAGCTTTATAAACTATTTTAAAGCGTCAATCAGCTTTTGCGGATTCACAATAACCCCGGTTCCATCGCGAAAATCCCCCGTTTCCAAGCCAATCCGATAGAACTCATCCGGCGTTAAAGTCGGACAAATACTTCTTGCCAACACAAACAAACCACACACATACGCATTACGATAAAACCCCGGCGCATCAAACTGATATGCATCCAGTCTGTCTGCTTGTGCGACAGTTCTTCCTCCTGCCGGAAAACAAAGCATTGAGCGCAACAAATCTTTCTGGCTTTCAGAAAACTTCGGCTCATTTGGCATAACCTCATAGTCATCAGGATTTTCAACATCGCCACCCATTTTACAATGTATTCTAAACGCACGCCATAATTTGTTGCTATAACGATAATTTCCGCTATTAACCCAAATCCCCAATTCTTCAGCTCTTTGCAATACCGCTTTCATTTCTGCCGCGCCATCAATTTCTCGCGACACATCCCACAAAATGCAAACCGTATCAATACCGGATTTTCCATCATTTTTAAGTTGAATATGCAAATCACAAATTTTATCTAACGCTCTGGCATAATATCTCAAACTAAGCTGTCCGTTTTCCCTATTGTCAGCAGAAAAATAATACACATCCGCCTTAGGCGCAACGCCGCAATTTGTTCCCACAATTGCCGAAACCGACACCCCACCGCTTAAACCATGATAATCCTCTTTGGAATAAATCACCTCATACCCTTTTAAGTTATCATGATATTCAATATGGTCAGTAAGCAAAAATTGCTCAATAACCGCCACAGCCCGATTTGCACCATTGATGCCTTGCTTATGCAAAGCCCGCACCCCGAGCCCGGGATTTTTCCGTTCTTCCATAAATTGAACCGGCTTAAACCCCTGTGGCAATTTATCTGCCTCTTTCGGCCAAACCGTATATTCATCATAGGTCACAGACAAGACGTCCATTTTTGCCAAATCACACTCTGAAACATCAAGAGAACCAAGTCTTAAAAATGAATCCACAAACCCGTTTCGGGAAGTCTGAGTAAAATTAACCAAATCAAGACCATATCTCTTTTCCGGTTTATCACATATTCTCTCTTTGCGTTCAGAAAAAGGATAAAGGGCGCCCTTTTCATAATCCACCGCCAAAGGCGTCTTTAACATCTTGTTTTTATCAGCAATCAAAGCCGCCGCCAACTGCCAGCGCTCAGCACTCTGCAATTCGTTCCAATTAGCAAAACCAAATTCTTTTGCCACAACGTGTTGCATATTCATCAAAGACAAATCTGTTCTTTCGCCAAAGACTTTCGCACATCTGGCAATTGCATTTTTATCATTATCACGGAAATTTTTTAATAAAGATTTCGCTTCCACACGGAAGAACTCAATATATTCACTCATATCAATTCCTTTCTGACAACTTATCATATCGCCTGTCCGATAAGCAAAATAAGTCGTTTCAAGAAATCTATGTTAAAAACTGTTATGGCAATGAACCCTTTGGCGGACATTCCGAGCGTTTGCCAAGCTCATATCCGTTAATAACACCCCAAAACTTTTTTGTCAAGAAATATCACACAAAACATTTTTTATTTCAAAACCTTGTGCATATTAATCTCAAGTTCCTGATAACCTAATTTTTCATAAAAACGATGCGCTTTTTCATTAAACTTAAAAACGCTTAAATCAATCGCATAAATCCCTTTATTATACAAAAACTTTTCAGCGGCTCGCATTAATTTTGTTCCGATTCCACCCCCTCGGCACGTCTCATCAACTCCCAAGTTCAAAACACACCCCGTCAAAGGATGAACATATCCGCCTCGCGGCTTAACTGGAACAAACAAAAATAAAAAACCGCAAATTTTATCTCCCTTAACCGCTTTAAAGACTTCAACTTTTTCATCTAAAATCAATTCACAGACTATTTGTCGGTGATTATTTAAACTTGTTTTCTTAAAATATTCCGGCAAAGCATCATCATGCATTTTGCCCACCTGATACGACAGCTTTGCAATATCATCTGCGTCACGAAGCTGAGCTGTCAAAATTTCTACATCGCCGCTCATAGACTTACCTTTCTAAATAGTTTATTTCCCAAACCTCAACTTTTTATATATTATCTTAAACACACTCCCCGTTTCACTAAACACAAAAAAAGATTATATCCCCCGTTTAATCAAAAAAGGCGCTCAAAGCGCCCTTTTCTCTACAAATCTGCAATAACCTGCATACTGATAATCTCATCAGGCTCATGCACCATACCATTATAGCCGCCGCCCTTTTTAATCTTATCAACAAATTCCATACCCGAAACAACTTTGCCCCAAACCGTATATTGCCCGTTCAAATGCGGACAATCATCATAGCAAATAAAAAACTGGCTGTCAGCAGAATCCGGACTCATCGCTCTGGCCATAGAAACAATCCCTCTCTCATGGGCAATCGTATTAAATTCAGCCTTTAATTTTTTTCCGCTGCCGCCGGTACCATTGCCTAACGGGCAACCGGTTTGCGCCATAAAGCCCTCAATAACCCGATGAAATTTCAAACCGTTATAAAACCCTTGGCGCACTAGCTCTTTTATTCTGGCAACATGGTTCGGTGCCGCTTCAGGAAACATCTCAATAACCACTTCACCATCTTTTAATTTCATAACCAATGCGTTTTCCACATCTTTAACATCATAAGAATATTTCATCTTTTTTCCTCTCGTTTCGCTCACGCCAAGCTGCTTCTTTTCTTCAGCAGATAACGTTTTTGTATTGCTTTTATCCAAACTTTTTGTTTCCGTTTTACCTAAAACATTAACCATGTCAAACTCCTAAAAAAATTCTCTCAGGCACTATTTAGGAATTTATTTCCCGTTATTCAAGACAAAATCAACTCTTTGCTCTGCAGATTGCTCTTTAGGATAACAATCTTCAATTTCTTTTAATCTCGTTTTAAGCCCGCGCCCGTTAGCAATCTGAATAGCCAACCCCGGACGTGCATTAATCTCTAACATCATCGGCCCTCTGTTTTTATCCAAAACAATGTCCGCCCCCAAATACCCGAGTCCGGTCATATCATACGCCAAAGCCCCGATAATCAAATGCTCACGCCAAAACGGAACTTTCAAATCCATCAAATTCGCACCGGTATCCGGATGAACCGTAATCGGTTTATTATGCATAACCGCATTTAAAGTCCGTCCCGTCCGAACATCAAGGCCAACCCCGACCGCTCCTTGGTGCAAATTAGCCCGACCACCGGATTCTTTAGTCGCCAGACGCATCATCGCCATCGCCGGATAGCCCTTATAAACAATCACTCTGACATCAGGAACGCCATGATAGCTGAAATTCTTAAACACATCGCTGAAAATAACCGCTTCCTCAATCAACGCCACATCATATTTCCCGCCCAAACTGAACAAACCGCTCAACGTATTTGAAATATGCTGATAAACATCATTAAAGCTTAAAACATCTCCTGACGCGCTGTAAAACTTTTCGCCGTCATACTCTTTAATCACCAAAACACCCTTGCCGCCGCTGCCATGCGCCGGTTTGATAACAAAAGTTTTATACCCTTTGACAATCTCTAAAAGGTTTTTAACCTGAAATTGATACTCAATAATGCCAATCATCTTCGGCGTATTAATGCAAATGCTGTTTGCCAAACGTTTGGTTTTAACTTTATCATCAACCAACGTATAAAGCGAACGTTTATTGCACTTGGAAATAACCGAATAATTCCGGTCGTTCATTCCCAAAACACCGTTTTCACGCAACAACTTCGCTGTTTTAAACCATTCAAACATCTTATTCTCCTTTGCGGATAAGCGGCGCAAAACGCGACAATTCCGTCAATCGGTATCCTGTATAAGTGCCAAGCAGCATAACAATAAATAAAATAACCAAATTAAGCTCATTGAAAGCAAACATAATATGACGGACATAATCGCTGCTGATAACAAAATAAGTCACCACCGCCGTCACTAAAGTATAAAAAATCTCCTTTAATGTATTCACGGCACCTTCTTCTTCCCAGGTAATCGACGCGCGCTCAATAATCCACGCGGTAATAATAATCGGGAAGAAAATAGCCGAACTGATAATACCATAATTTAATTTATACCCGATAACAGCCAGAATCTGTATCAGCAAAATCACAAAAATCACCACAAACGAAATCCTCGGCACCAGCAATAAATTAAGCCGTGCGACAACCGCCCGCATAATAAGCCCCAAACCAAGCATAAGCGAAAAACAAATCAACCCCGGCACAAACCCTGTCTTAACCAAAGACATTGCCAACAACATCGGTGTAAATGTCCCCATGGTTGTCACGCCGATAACATTACGCATAATAACCACAACCAATATCGCCAACGGGAAAATCATCAACCATTTTAAAGCGTTCTGTTCCATAAGCGGCAAAGTATAAATAGAGTATTCATATCCCCAGAGTTCGTTATTTGCCTTAGCTCTGTGTTCCGCCATTTTTAAAGGAGTCGCAACAGATTTTAACACCGAAAACATAACTTTCGAATTTTCACCCCCGCGGACATCAAGCAAAGATACGCCGCCGCGCTGAAAAACAACCCAATTCTCAGGCAACCCGATTTTTGCCGTACTTAAATCATAAAGTGTCCATTTATTATTAACATACGCTTCAACCATAATCGACAAGCTGTCATTCTTCTTGCCTTCTTCAAGCTTTAAAGCGCGGGCTATGCGCGCCGGAATCCGTTTATAAGCCAATATCTGAATAATCTTTTCTGCAAATTCTTTAGATGTGTGGTTAAGCGGTAAAACCAAACTCATTGTCGGCTCCGTCATCTCCTGATTAACCGCGGCAATCACACCCTGAACTTTATCCCCCTCTTGGTTCTTGGCTAATTCCCAAAGTTTGTTCATCTGTATCTGTTCTTCTTCAGATAAAAGCGGCCGCTCAACTTTTGCCGGTTTGCTTTTATTAATAGCATTGTTCTTAACATCATCATAAATATTCAAACGATAATAGAGCTTTTGTTTTCCTTCTTTGTTACGCCCCTGCATAACCAGTCTGTTTTTAGCCTTATCCCGCACAACATCGTAGTTTTTCGCCACAACTTCTTCACTTAATACCTTAAAACTTTCGTTATCGGCCGGCACCCCCAAAGAAACACGAACATCTTCCCCCAAAGCATCAAAAGACACTTTTGCATCAATCGTCCAAATATCCGTCACCTGCTTGGGAGATAAAGAAAACCCCCAATATTTAACCTTATAATAAATGCTGTATGCGGCATAAACAACAGACAGCACCAGAAGAAAACTCAAAACTTTTCTAACCGAAAACAAATTAGCCAATTTCATAGTCAACATCCTTAAAACTCAGTTCAACGTATAAGAAGTAGATGTATCAACAATAAATCGTCCCGTTAAAATATTACGTCCGATTAACCCCTGATAGTCAAATCCCGAGCGATCCGCAATTGAAAAGACAGCACTGAAAGTTTCTCCGCCCATCTTGACATCCATCTTAACCGCCTTACGGCTTTCATCTTCCCCGACACGCCTGACCTTAAACGTTCTCTCAATTTTTTTCTCAAAAATATGTTCTTCGCCGCTCTTTCTGTTTTTTAACTTAAAAGCGACCCATTTTTCGCCGTCCCGTTCAAAATATTCAACATTTTGACAATCCAGAGCCGAGGTTGTCGCTCCCGTGTCAATTCTGGCATAAAAGGGGGATTTCATCGGCAGAAAATAAATCGGCTCCACTTCGCCGATAATCGGCAAATGCGCTTTCTCCACCACAATCTCCTGAGTGGTATTAACATTATGAACCACCGCCGGAACAATCACCTGCTCAGACTGGCAGGCCGAAACTGTCAATAAAAACGCTAACAAAAAAAACTTTTTCATCTGCTCTTAAACCTTCTTAAAATCAATCATCATTGTGCCGCATTTTAAGCATTTTACTCAAATAAACATCAATAAATTCAAACTAATGCACAACGAAAAACACCTTGAACAAATGTTTTTAAAAATACAGCGTATTTAAACAATGTATTTAAAAAATAGCTTAATCAAACAATTTTGTAGAAAGACACAACTCAACCCGAGTCATTACGAGCGTTGCCGTAAGGCTCATACGCGTGGTAATCCACGACTCGTGCGAAGCACACAAATTATAAATTAAATTTTATTTCAACAAAATTGTTTAATAGAGCAAAAAAATAAAACGGAGCCGTTTCCGCTCCGCTTCATTTTCAACCTGTTTCAAATTTCCTTAGAAAAACACTGTTGCACGCAAACCGGTTGCAAATCCGTAATCAGATTTTTGATTAAGCGCCGGATTAATATACATCTGCACATCAGGCGTTATCGTCAGCATATCGCCGATTCCCCACGCCCAATACGCTTCAATAATCTGTTCAGCCTTATGGTTAAGCTTTTCCCCAACCGCCGCTTCATCAAGTTTGTTATAAGCATAAGCCAGCCCGATCTGGTCTAAAGAATTTCTGTTAAGCGGATTATTATACACCCCGCCCAAAACCCAAGACTGTCTTATTTCTTCAACACTGCCGCTTACTTCATTAACTCTGGCAAATAAACTAAGCTTCTTGCCTATATCTTGAGATAAATTAAGCGACCAGCCGTTAGTTGTTTGCGGCTGTGCCGTAACCCCCGGCTGATTGTAAACTAAAATAGAAATCTCCGCATCTCCAACACCTTTAATTGTCGGCGTATAAGCCGCATAACCAAATGTCGTATAATGCTTTTCATCTAAATGATTAAACCGGACACTCACCGCGTCAACATTTGTCGCGTCCTGCCCACCAAAAGCAAAGCTCCACCTGTTATTTGGTGTTATTTGTGCATAAGCACCAACTCCCGCCTGCGTATACGAAGCCGACGCATTTTGCGCAAGCGAATCATTTAAAAAGTTAACCTGTTGGTTGGCGTCATAATCCGTCCCGTCAAAATTATAAATCGGAAATTGCCCTAACCCCAATGTCAGCCAATTCCACTTCCCGCTCGGCTGATAAGTATAATATAATTCCGAAAATTCATTTTGATTTGCCGGATAATCGTTAATCGGCGTAACAAAACCGGAATTTGTTCCCAAATCACTGGCGTCGTGATTGCCATAACGAATAATCGTATAAGCAAAATTCAACGCCCCGACACCATATTCATTGTTAAACGTCGTCCACATAAAAGACGGATAGAGATATGCCTGAACAGCGTTATGTTCTCCATTCGGACTGCTCCTCTGCGCCAAAACAGACACATCAAAATTATAATCAAATCCGTATTTTTTATCTAAATAGTTCTTAAAATCCTGATAGCTGTCAAAACGCGCTTCAGCTTTCACATTTCCTGCATTAAAAAGAAGCGCCGCTAATAAAAAAAATTTATAACTTTTCATCTTTCACCCTTCGGTTATATAAACACAACTCAAAACATAACCATTTTATCTGCGAAAAAAAGGGGGCTTTTCAAAAAAAGCTCTTGAAGCGTTGTTTTTACAAGACTACAATGCATTACACTTTATAAAGGATTTTCAAATGATAGCAAAACTAAAAGGTATAATCGACAACATCGGTGAAGATTGCTGCATTATTGACGTAAACGGTGTCGGCTATCTCGTCAATATGTCTTCTCGTTCACTCTCAAAACTAAAACAAAACGAACACACATCTCTGCTCATCGAAACCGTCATAAAAGAAGACAGCATAACCCTTTTTGGTTTTCAAACCCCGTGGGAAAAAGAATGGTTTAACACTTTAACCAAAATTCAAGGTGTCGGCGGTAAAGTCTGCTTAAACATTTTAAGCGCCCTCTCCCCTGCCCAGCTCTCCCAAGCCGTTGCCGCTCAAGATAAAAGTTCTTTCCTGCGCGCTGCCGGAGTCGGTCCCAAACTGGCCGCCCGTCTTGTCACCGAGCTAAAAGATAAAATCGTCACAATCCCCGTCGAATATATGTCAGGCGCTGATTTAAACACAATAGCCGACGAACAAGAAACCGCCCAAAGCACAAAAACCTCTTCTCCCGAAGAACCGGATTCAACATACACGTTAACCGAAGACGTTACCTCCGCCCTGACCAATCTGGGTTATCAAAAAATCGAAGCCTATCGGGTTGCTTCTGAAGTCTGCTTAAACAACCCCGATAAAGACTTAAGCTCGCTTATCCGTCTGGCGCTTAAAGAGTTTAATCAATAGGAGAAACCAATGTCCGAAGATAAAGAAAGAATAGTCAGCGCCCAAAAGCTCTCAACCGATGAAGCCAATTCTGCCGTAGCCGTTAATTTGCGCCCGTCAACATTAGATGAATTTGTCGGGCAGGATAAAGTCTGTCAAAATTTAAAAGTTTTTATCCAATCCGCCAAAAGCCGTGGCGAGGTTTTAGATCACGTCCTTTTATACGGTCCCCCCGGTCTTGGTAAAACAACTCTGTCAAACATTATCTCCAAAGAGTTAGGAGTCGGGTTTAAAGCAACATCCGCCCCGATGATAACCCGTTCAGGCGATTTAGCGGCAATTTTAACCAATCTTGAAGCACGCGATGTTCTCTTTATTGATGAAATTCATCGTCTTAATCCCGCAATTGAAGAAGTCTTGTATTCTGCAATGGAAGATTTCCAGCTTGATATTATCATCGGCGAAGGCCCCTCAGCCCGTTCGGTCAAAATAGACTTGCAACCTTTCACGCTCGTTGGCGCAACAACTCGCTCGGGCTTGGTTTCCACTCCTTTGCGCGAGCGCTTCGGTATTCCTTTAAGAATGGATTTTTATAACCATGAAGACTTGCAAAAGATTGTTCTTCGTGGCGCCCATTTACTAAATATGCCCATTTCAAACGACGGCGCTATGGAAATCGCCAAGCGCTCCCGCGGCACCCCGCGTATTGCCGGCCGGTTGCTCAAACGTGTGCGGGATTTCGGCGCGGTTGCTGGCTCCGTTGAAATCGATTCAGCCATTGCAGATAAAGCTCTGCGCCTGCTGGACGTTGACGCTTACGGTCTGGATGAATTTGACCGCCGTTACCTAAACTGTATCGCCAAAAATTACGGTGGTGGTCCCGTTGGCGCAGACACACTTGCCGCCGCTCTTTCCGAAGAACGCGACACAATTGAAGAGGTAATCGAGCCATATCTCTTAAAACTCGGCTTTTTGCAACGCACCCCGCGTGGCCGTATTCTTTCAGAACAAGGTTGCAAATATTTAGGAATCAGTAAATTTAAAAATAACAATAACCAATTCAGTTTTATGGATGATTTAGGAATTTAACCATGACATACGAAACACCCGCAATTAAAGGCAAATTATTTGAAGACAAAACATTTTCATTCCCGATTCGCATATACTATGAAGACACCGACGCCGGAGGAATTGTCTATTATGCCAACTATTTAAAATACGCCGAGCGCGCCCGTACCGAATTTTTACGCCATCTCGGCATAAATCAGGAAGATATGTTAAAAAACAAAGGTCAGGGTTTTGTCGTGCGTGATTGTCATATCAGCTATAAATCCCCCGCCAAACTGGACGACGCCCTAAATATCACCTGTAAAGTAACAGAACTAAAAGGCGTTTCCTTAAAAATGGAACAAAAGCTCTATCGTGATGATACCGTTTTATCAGAAATAGAAATCACTCTGGTCTTTTTATCCTTACCCGCAATGCGCCCCGCCAAAATTCCACCGGAAATTTCCTCTCTGTTACAATAAATATAAGATGAGCTGCCTGCCATAAGTTACCGCCCCCATTCTTAACTGCCCCGACTTTTCATCTTAAAAAAACACACTTCTTTTCAAAGCGAGAAACGAATTTCAAAATTATCATATACATCATCCCCCTTAATATAACTACACTTTTCCCTCATTTCACTAAGCGTCAAATCTTTTAGACATGTCTTACCCGCTCCACAATAACCATTGCCTTCAACCCTAAGGAATTGAGAGGAATTATCAGAACCTTGCCTCCAAATTGATATATTTCTGATACTATCAGCATACACTTTAAGCCTCTCATAATACGTCATACACAAATCCATCTTGGTTTTATCATCACCCGCTGTAAAAACATAGGTAATATCCAATACACCATTTAACGTGCCCCCGGAACGAAGTCGAACAAAAATTTTGTTCCCCATACTGTCATACACAAACTTCCCTTCTCTTGACCATTTTCTCGGCAGAAAAAAATCAATCTCCGAACTAAGAACTACATCTGCCGGCCCCTTTTGAACATACACTCGTCTCCAATCCGCCGAATACCGCAAAAGCTCATTAATAAACTGAGATAATTCTTCCGTCACCTGATTAATTTTATGCTTGTTCATCGCTTTCTGAAACGCTGATATTCCCCCAACTGACAACACACCAACAATCGCCAAAACGCCTAACATCTCAATCATCGACCGTCCCAGCTCACTGCCAAAACCACCACATCTTATCGTCATAATCAAGTTCCTTTTATCTTCATAAACCTTCCTTTATGACGAAATGAATTTCTTTTTATGGAGAAAAATCAGACTTAAGTTTTTTCAATAATTTATCCGATAAACATTTTAACTAATTTGAAATATTTGCTCTATAAAATAGACTAACCTTTATGGAGAGTTCTCTTTTCCTCCACAAACTAATCATTTTCTTCATACAATAACGGGTTTCCCGAATACCCCATAAGCAAAACATAATCATTGTAATATCTCAACCGCCAAGCCCTGTTCATCATTTCACCGGCCACCACATACCCGTCAATATCTTCCCTATTTAAAGGAAAACAAACAAAATACGCCTCTCCACCGTCAAAGACCTGCCGTGGCAAAACCACTCTGCCATTGTCAGCAAGCAAATAAATTTTGCTGACTTCTTTTTCTTTCAAAGAAGTTTTAACAGTCCCTGCATTTTCAGGACGCAAACGAACAGTCATCATAACATCTTCACGCACCGGACAAACCGGCGTCATATCATTTAAGAATATCGGAAAAACCGGTGGCGGCGGAACAAGCGGAAAAGCACCGCCAAAACCACCCGTTCTCAGAGGAAAATCAATCATTACAGCCTCATTAAAAACCTCTTTTGTTTCACCAACCGAACGGCTGTTATGATTTGTAAAAATCTTTCTTAAAAATGCCCCCTTAACCACAAAAGTTTCACGTTCTATCTCTTGCTTATTATCATTGTCCAATGGCAAAAAAGTAATATATTCATGGTGACGTAAAGCGCTAACCCCGCAACCAGTCAAACATAACACCAAGAACAATGTATTTAAAATACGAAAGCCGTTTTGCAAATTGCTCACTCTTCTCTGTGCAGATAAACCGAGATACTCAATGACGCCACAACAATCGCCGGCGCCCACACCGCAAACCACACCGGAATATAAGCATTAATCCCGAAAGCGGAAATAACCTGCGACGTGAAATAAACCGCAAACCCTGTCACAATACCAAAAATAATCATCCAAAGCACACCGCCCTGCCGTTGGCTGGCTTTAAGCGAAAAAATTCCCGCCACCAACACCATCGCCATCAACAAAAACGGAAGCGCAAGCAAACTCAAATATCTCATCTGATATCTCAAAACCGAAAACCCCGAAGTTTCATAAAAACGAATGGTATCCGGCAAATTCCAAATAGAAATCGCTTCCGGATCAATAAAATTATCCTTAATCCGCTGCAAATTCATTTCTGTCGGATAAGCCAGACTGTTTATAATTTCCGCTTTTTGGCCTGATTTATAAATTCGTACATCTTTCAAATTAAGAACACCGTCTTCAAGTGTTGCCACAAAGGCCTCAATCCGCCGGATAACCTGCATTTTTTCATCTGTTTCCATAATGCTGACATCTTGAAGCCATAAAACATTATCCTGCAAATTCAAGCCGTTGGCATTAATAATAGCCACAACATCTTGTCCTTTGCCCTCTCTGATCCACAGCCCCTTGTTTGAAAACAAAAACGCGTTCGGGTTATCTGTTTTAAGCCTGTAAGACAACGTTTCTTTAACTTCAAAAAGTTTTGCCGAAATCGGATTAATAACCGCCACCCAAAACATACCGATAGCAAAAACCGCAAGCAATACCGGCGTCAGCACACCCCAAATAGAAACGCCGGCCGCCCTGATAATAACAAACTCATTTGTTTTGCTTATCTTCCAAAAAGTTATCATCGTCGCCACCATCACAATAAACGGAATAACCTTATCAACCGTTTCCGGCAACTTCGCAATCACATATTGCAATAAAAAACCAACCGAAACCTCGTGTCTTCCTGATGTTCTGCGCAAAATCTCAATCATATCAAACATCATAATGATAGCACAAATAACCGCCAGCACATACAAAAAGCTTAATATCGTCTGCTTAATCAAATAAGACCCTAAAATAGAATTTGGTTTCATCATCGTCCATATATCCTAAAAATTTCCGGTTGATAAATAACGTTCCACACTATCAGGCAAAATAACAATAATCCGTTTATTAAAAAATTCTGCACGCTTCGCCAGCTCAATCGCTCCCGCAACCGCCGCACCGGCGGAAATGCCAATCGGCAACCCTTCGGTTTTAGCCACAAGCTTTGCCGTTTCAATAGCTGCTTCATTGCTTATTTTCAAAATTTCGTTAACCAAATCCTTGTCATAAAACGGCGGAACAAATCCTGCGCCAATTCCCTGAATTTGGTGTTTTCCCTTAGTCTCGCCGCTTAAAACCGCGCTACTGAGAGGTTCCACCGCCGCCACAAATAAATCCGGATTATATGTCCTTAAAACTGAAGCCGTCCCCGTTAACGTCCCCGATGTCCCAACACCGGCAACAAAAGCGTCAAATACGCCCCCGCTGTCTTCTAAAATCTCCATTGCCGTCCCCAAACGATGAGCCATAGGATTCGCTTCATTATCAAACTGGCTCAAAATAACAACATTCGGATTGCGTTCCTTTAGCAGCTCTGCTTTATGAATAGCCCCACTCATCCCATCTTCGGCAGAAGTCAAAATCACCTCAGCTCCCAGATGTTTCATCAGGCGGATTCTTTCTTGTGACATATTTTCCGGCATAACGATAATTATTTTATACCTTTTAGCCGCGCACATCGCACAAAGCGCAATTCCCGTATTGCCCGATGTTGCCTCAACAAAAATAGTATCCTTATTAATGCCCTCTTTTTCTGCTTTCTCAAGCATAGCCAAAGCAATTCTGTCTTTAACCGAAAACAGCGGATTATACATCTCACACTTGGCAACAATTTCCGCCTTTAATCTCAATTTTGTTGTCAAATTGCCTAAGCGCAATAACGGCGTATGGCCCACAAATTCGGTAATTGAATTATAAATTCCCGCCATCTATTTTTTCTCCACAACCTGATTAACAAAATCATCTAAACCGCAAAGTATTCTCCTTTCTGCCCTTGCCGCTAAGATAATTGCTTTAGCTTCTTCAACTGCAGCATCTAAATCATCATTGACCACAACATAGTCATAATGCACGCACTCTTTAACCCTTTTTTCTGCCTGACTCATTCTTTTCTCAATCACCTCAGCCGAATCAGTCCCTCTGTTAATAAGCCTTTGGCGCAAAATCGCTAAAGACGGCGGTAAAAAACAAATAGCTTTAATTCTGTCCCCTGCCAGCGCCCGAAGTTGCACCACCCCCGGATAATCCAAATCTAAAATAACGTCTTTCCCTTCGCACAGCAATTTATCAACCGCCCCTTTCGGCGTTCCGTATTTAGGCCCGAAATCAGAATCAACATATTCATACAACGCCTTTTCCCTGACCAGCTCTTTAAATTTATCTTCATCAATAAAATAATAGTCCTTTCCCTCAACTTCTCCTTCGCGTTTTGCTCTGGTCGTCACGGAAACAGAATGAACCAAATCATCAAGCTCCGCTAACAGCCTTTTGATAACCGAGCTTTTGCCCCCGCCGCTCGGCGCCGAAAAAATAAACATCCAACCTTGTCTTTTGATCTCATTTGCCATTTAATGTACACCTCTTTTAAGGAAATTATTGCCTTTATAAACTTTTTATCCCAATATATACTATAAAACACATAAATAAAGCTTTATTTCAAGGATTACACCATGATTATCAAAAATATTTTAATAACCGGCGCCTCCTCGGGAATAGGTGAAGCCTTAGCACTCCATTATGCCAAGCTTCCTCAAACCGAAAACCTTTTTCTTTGTGCAAGAAATTCAGAACGTTTAGAGGCGGTAAAAAAAGCCTGTCAAAAACAAGGCTCCGCTAAAATACATACAAAAATCCTTGATATAACAGATAAAACCGCCGTAGAAAACTGGATAAACGAAGCCGAAAAAACAGCGTATTTAAATCTTGTTTTTGCTAACGCCGGTGTCGCCACTCTAGAAGAAACCCCGCAAAATATTTTTAATACCTTTAACACCAACGTTATGGGCGTTATAAACACTGTAACACCTGTTGTCGAACTTTATAAAAAACGTCAGGATACAAATAAAATCATCGCCATAACCGCCTCCATCGCCGGATATCACGGTTTGCCGACTTGTCCCTCATACAGTGCTTCAAAAGCTTGTGTCAAAGCCTATGGCGAAGCCTTGCGCTTAAGTCTTCTACCCCACAATATACAAGTCAATACAATCTGCCCCGGTTTCGTTCGTTCCCGCATTACAGACAAAAACACCTGTCCAATGCCATTCTTTATGGAAGCGGCCCCCGCCGCCGCACTGATTGCCAATCGTATTGAAAAAAATATCGGCCTAATTTCTTTCCCCTTCCCGATGCGATTCGCTTCTTGGTTTATAAGCATTTTACCCAATTTTTTAAGTGATTTGATATATAAACACCTGCCAAACAAAGCTTAACCCCTTTGTTTTATCACTTTTTTCTTGACTTTTCAGATATTTTCACCTAAATATCCTTTAATTCTTTATGCGGTGCGGCAAAAGAAGGGCTTAACCTCGCACAAGTCCGCCTCAAGCGTGAGGGTCTGGCATTTTTTTGAAAATAAAATATAATGGCAAATACTGCAGAAATTAAAATCCCTGAAATGACCGAAAATTTTGAAGACCTGTTGAACGAACAGTTCGGCAGCAAAGGCATTGTCGGCACGGTTATGAAGGGTACTGTTATTCGTGTAACTGATGACTTCGCCACCGTTGATGTTGGCTTAAAATCAGAAGGTCGTATTCCGTTGCGCGAATTCGGTAAAAATGACGAATTAAAAGTTGGCGATGTTGTTGAAGTTTTGGTTGACAGATACGAAGACAAAGACGGCAATATCGTTTTATCTCGTGAAAAAGCTCGCCGTGAAGAAGTATGGCAAGACCTTGAAAAGATGATGAACAACAACGAAAGAGTAAACGGCGTTATCTTCGGACGCGTTAAAGGCGGCTTTACGGTTGACTTAAACGGCGCTATTGCTTTCTTACCCGGTTCTCAGATTGACATTCGCCCGATTAAAGACATTTCTCCGTTAATGGGCATTTCTCAACCTTTCCAAATCTTAAAGATGGACAAAGTTCGTGGCAACATCGTTGTTTCTCGTCGTGTTGTTCTTGAAGAAACCCGCTCTGCGGCTCGCGCCGAGTTAATTGACACAATCAAAGAAGGAGCCATTCTTGAAGGTATCGTTAAAAACCTTACTGAATACGGCGCATTCATTGATTTGGGCGGTGTAGACGGCTTATTGCACGTTACCGACATTTCTTGGAAAAGAATTAACCACCCGGCTGAAGTTTTATCTCTCGGCCAAACTGTTAAAGTTCAGGTTATCAAATTCAACGAAGATACACAGCGTATCAGCCTTGGTATGAAACAACTTGAAAATGACCCGTGGCAAGAAGTTGCTGACAAATACAAAATCGGTGAAATCTACACCGGTAAAGTCACCAACATCACCGATTACGGCGCATTTATTGAACTTGAAGACGGCATTGAAGGCCTCGTTCATGTATCTGAAATGAGCTGGACTCGCAAAAATGTTCACCCCGGAAAAATCGTTTCTACTTCTCAAGAAGTTGAAGTTAAGGTTTTGGAAGTTGATGCTGACAAACGTCGTATCAGCTTGGGCATTAAACAATGCACACCGAATCCTTGGGCTGCTTATGTTGAAGAACACCCAATGGGTTCAATCATTGAAGGCAAAATCAAAAACATCACCGAATTCGGTTTGTTTATCGGTTTGTCTGATGAAATCGACGGTATGATTCACTTGTCTGATATTTCTTGGGAAAAATCCGGCGAAGAAGCCGTTAAAGATTACGCCAAAGGCCAGACAATCGAAGCTAAAATCATTGACGTTGATGTTGAAAAAGAACGCATCAGCTTAGGTATTAAGCAAATGTCTGAAAACAACATTGCCATGACTTTGGAATCTTTGAAAAAAGGTGACATTGTTAAAGCTGTTGTAACAGGCGCTGATGAAAAAGGCGTTTCTGTTAACGTTCAGGGCATTGCCGCAACAATCAAAAAAGCAGATCTTTCTAAAGAAAACAACGATCCGTTAAGCTACAAAGAAGGTGACATTTTAGAAGCAAAATTAACTTCTGTTGACCGCAAAAACGCAAAACTCGGCGTTTCTGTTAAAGCTTTCGAGATTGAAGAAGAAAAGAAAGCTCTTGAAGAATATTCTAATTCTCAATCTTCCGGCTCAACCTTAGGCGACGCTTTAGGTGAAGCTTTGAAGAATAAAGAATAATTTTATTCTACATCAAAAACTCCCTAAATCTCACGGTTTAGGGAGTTTTTTAATGGTGTTTTTAAACAGTGTATTTAAATTTATTCACCATCTTCGGTTTCTTCAACCAGCATATCTTCTTCCACCATAACAGGCTGAGCCGCAGAAGAATCAAGCGGCGCAACATCAACCCCCGGATCCCCCGGAAGCGGTTGCATATCATTATTATTTGAAGGCACGGTAACTGCAGAAGCGCTGTAAGTTTCAATAATCACAACACCGCCGTTATCTTGCGCATTAGCGGCTGCCTGAGCAGCGTTAACAGCTCCGGCGCTATTAGATTCGGCAATAGCCTGCCCGATCATCAAAGCCAGCGCCGCCACGGATAAACATCCCATAAAAAATTTATTCATAACATCCTCCATAATTGAATTTGACAGCTCTAATATAATCCGAACACACCATCTTTCAACACCACACCCCAAACACTTTAATACGACCTTATAAAAAAACCTTTTTCCATCCCCTCGTCATTGTAGCTTAAAAACATAAAAAACAGTTTCCCTCCCGAGTCATTACGAGCCCCGCGACGTCAGGAGCACATGGGCGTGGTAATCCGTAACCTATGCGCCAGCATTCCTTATCATATAAAAAAAACCGCAAATATTCTGCAGAGTAGCCCCTCCTGCGAGTCAGTTTGCAAAATTTCCCTCTTCTCATAAAAAAACAGAGAAAGTGGAGCATAAGCCCCATCTTTCTCTGTCAATTCTCTTAGTCCGTCTGCTGGCTAGAACTTGTAGTTCACACCAGCCTGCAGGTAAGCACCGCCGTGGTTCCATTCCTGCTCACCGCCGTAGTGTTCAACCCACGGAAGCAGGTTGTAACCACCCTCAAAGACCAAACCGAAATTACGGTTCAACCCCCAAAGGCCGCGCAGGAAGACTTTGCCGGCAGCTCCATAATTAGAGCTGAAGAACTCTGCGTCCTCAGTGTCTGTCTTCTGGTAAGCAAAGCCACCGGAAGCACCAACAGCCAAATAGCTGCGATAAAGAGCGTCCTGCCAGAACTTCCACCCTGCCGTCAGATAAGCGGCAAAAGTATTATACTGACCGGTTACTTCCGCAATATCAGTATAGTTCTGCTGGCTGTACACTCCCTCCAATTCAAAGAGGAAATGACAGGTTTCGTAACCCAAGCGGCCGCCAACTACGGGATGAAAATCACCCTTGTTCGTCAGAATTGCGCCACCTAAAGCAGACATATACACTCTGTGACGGAATTTTCCCTCAAGATCCTTGTGATGAGGATCAACAGCTACTTTCTCGCCACGGTTCACCGCAACTTTATCCTCAAAAGACACTCTGTCAGATGACGTTTTGTCATACCACAAAGTATCCTTCTTAGACGTCACGGCACCAACACGGCTGTTTGCCTTGTCCTTTACCACACCGGTCACCTGAACAGCCGGACGGCTGACAACGCGAGGCGCAGTCTTAACAACAGTTTTACCTGTTGCCTTGGCATAAGCCTTGTGCTGGGCAATTTTACCATCAGAGTTTTTGAAAACACTAGTGGTACAAACCAAACTATCTCCGGCGACAATATTGCCACCTTCAATAACCTTGTTTTCCGTAGCCACAACCGTTTCCATTGAGCGGATGGTGTCTGTCGGGTGAACATCCAAATATTCCTTGCAAGCCTTAAAATCACTTGTAGAAATACCTGTTACAACACTCTGTGCGTTTGCTGCAGGAGCAGCGAAAACAGCCATAGCTAAGATGGCTAAAAAAATTTTCTTTTTCATTTTTTTATTTTTTATTTAATTAATAATCAAATAAAAAGTACTGAAAAAGCTTCTCGCTATA
>JAGASU010000024.1 GCA_017621635.1 Alphaproteobacteria bacterium
CCCCGTACGCCAGCGCCGTAATCCCCGCTACCAAAACCTTTTGACCATATCTGGGCATTTCGTCAGTATGGCGATAGCCCCACTTTTTAATAATCAAACCTCTCAAAAACATTCCGAAAGAAAGGGCAAAACCCAAAATCAGCAGCACATACCACCCTTTGGAATAAAGTGCCTCCCTGCCCTCATCGGAAAGTTCACCATACCAGACCGCCGGTGACTTCACCACTTCCCAGAAAAACACCGCCGCGTCGGCAAACGCTTGCCAAAACGTTTTGGGTGTAATCAGCGCGTTTTGTTCCGCCACCAAATTGCCGATAAGCACACGGCTTCTCGTTTCCGAAATAAGCGAACTCAAACGGGCAATTTCGGTTTTTAATAAATTCGCTTCAATAATTTTATTTTTATAAGCGCTGACCGACGCCGTATATTTTTCCCTCATCTCGGCAATAGATTTGTCTTCGCTTTCGCCCTCCTGCGGCGCCTCGCCGATAGCGTTCAGAGCGTCCTGAGCATATTTGGATTCTTTTTCAATGTTTTTAATCGCCGCGTCCAAGGCCACATCGGTTTCACTTAAAAACGTCAAAGCTTCATCAAGGCTCTGTCGTGTGAAATCGCCGCTTTTGACCATGGCTTCGGTTGTTCCGAGTGCCGCAGTCACGCGTTTAAAATCAAACGCTTCCGCGTCACCGTTTTCCACGCTGACAAGAGCTGCCGCCTCTTCGGCATAAGCATATGGCACAACTCCTGCGCCAAAGCCCAACATCAACACTAAAAAAAAGCCCCAAAACCTTCTCATCATCTTAAACCCTCGTCCACACGCAAAGTATCCTTGTTTAGCTTAAATCACGCTTACAGTCCCATGCCTTTCAAAAGGCCGTACACGTTAACCGCACTACCCGCCCTGAGGTTATCGGCAACACTCCAAAAGCTGATACCGTTTTCAACCGAAACATCTTGTTTAACACGGGAAACGTAAACGCTGTCCTCGCCCTGAACATCATCAACGCTGACATACCCGCCGTCAACTGTCTTATCAAATACAACCACTTGCGGCGCTTTTTTCATCAATTCTCTGAGTTCATCCGCATCAACATCATCAACAAACTCGGCGTTGACAAACGCCCCGTCGCCGATAAACGTCGGCACAAAAGCCGCATTGGCAACCACTTTAAGCGCGCCGCCCAAAACTTTTTTAATCTCGGCATTCACCCGCCACTCAAGCTCGGTCTCATCTCCGACAAATTCACCCACTTGCGGCAAAACATTAAACGCAATCTGCTTTTTAAAGACAGCTTCATTGTCAACCAGCGATTCGTTTAAAAAGATTTTGCGCGCCTGAGTAAACAGTTCGTCCATTCCCGCTCTGCCGTAATGTGACGCCGAACAAAACAAATTAACGCTCAAACGTTTGAGCTTATGGCTTTTCAAAACCTCGGCAAGCGGTAATAAAACCTGATAAACTGCCGGACTTGCCGCCATCACCGCCCGCGTGTTTTTAAGCACTTCTTTATCCGCAACACCGTCAATAACCATCGGGACACTCTCATCACCCAAAAGCGCACCGGTTGCGTCAATCACCTTAATCCCCGTATCAACCGCCTTTTTAACATAGCGTTTCAAAGCCTCTTTAGCGCCAAAGAACACTGCCGCTTCCACACGCTTAAAGTCAAATCCTTCCAACGCCTCAATATCAAGCTCGTCATCTTCACCAAAAGAAACCACTGTTCCCAGCACGGCCTTAAGCTCCAACGCCGTCACATCAGTCGCATTCACCCCGTTTTCACATAAAATATTTAAAAACTCGCGTCCCGTATCTTCTTTCACGCCGATAACTGCAATTTTTTTCATTTTAAAACACCTCTAAAAAAACTAATGTTAAGGCCACTTGCCCCAGTTTAATAATCCTAACCTAATATCTTCCCGTTTTCACATTTTTTCAAGCACAATCACCAACTTTTCCTCACCTCTGATCTTCTCTCCCCTCCCGAATCATTGCTAGGTGCGCCGTAAGGCAGCAACCGCGGCAAACTTCTCTTAGCTTTGCTAGGGAGGAACGACCGAAGCAAAGGTTAGTTGTTCGCGCAAGTAGAAGCGAAGCTTCGTAGCGGCGCAATCCATAACTTATGCGAAGCATACCTTATCTAATCATAACTTATGCGAAGCCCACCTGATCCTTCCCCGCAAAGATTGTGGATAAAAATTTTTTTTATTGTAAAATATATAACATTGTATATCTTTTGGAAGCAAACACGGCTCAGTCCTTTGTCGTGTTTTGACGCCAGGTCGTAAGAAACCTGAATTTACGCTGTACGGCGCTGATATATCGCCGTCAGAATTGTGAGCTGGAAATCCTGCAAACAAGAGCATATATCCCCGATTGTGGTAACATGGTCGGGGAGCTCCTGGCGATAAGGAGATGTTTCATCACCAAAAACCGGAGGGCCAAATTACAGCGTATGGCTTCTTAACTCACCCGGCCACCTGCACATCGCATGGTGGTTTTTTTATACCTTTTTCCCTTAAATCGGAAAATGAATTGCAAACGAGCAGTCGTCATCATCTGCCTCAAAAATCTCACAATTTGCCCTCATTTCACTAAACGTCAAATCTCTCAAACATTTTTTCCTCCCACCGCAAAAAGCATTTCCATACGCCCACGGAGTAGCTGAGTTATCCCCAGCCCGATGCCAAGGTGTCGCTCCCCATATACTATCCGCGAAAGTTTTCGTCATCTCATAAAGCGCCATACACAAATCTGTTTTACTCTTCGCATCCCTCTCGATAAAGCGATAACTTAAACTTATTTTTTTTCTCGCAGGTTCATAATCGGTGCGTACCGCTACAATAATCTTATTACCCGCGCTATCCTTAATATAATTTCCTTTCCGTTCCCATGTCGCCGGCACCAAAAAATCAACTAATGACGTAATTTCTCTATAATCACCCGAAATTTCCCGCCGCCAATCCGCCGAATAGCGCAAAAGCTCATTAATAAACCCCGAAAGCTCCTCCGTCACCTGATTAATTTTATGCTTGTTCATCGCTTTCTGAAATGCCGATATTCCCCCGATTGAAAGGATGCCGACAATTGCCAAAACGCCTAACATCTCAATCATCGACCGCCCCAGCTCACTTCCCAAATCGCTCCGTTTTTTCATCTCAATTCGTTTCCTTTTAATCGTCATAAACCTTCCTTTATGAAGAGACGAATTTCTTTTTCTCCCCCAAAAACGCCATCAAGCCTTTTCAACAACTTAGACAACAAACATTTTAACCAATTTTAAATAATTGCTCTATAAAATAAACCAACCTTTATGAAGAACCATATTGTCATCCTCCCAACAAAGCAACGCTAAAGCGTTTAGTTATGGATTGCTTCGCACATGTGGGCTTACGCCCGCTCGCAATGACTCACTAGAAGATAGGCTTTTCCCTCTTCTGAGTCATTGCGAGGTGCATGGCGTCAGCCATACGCAACCGCGGCAATCCATAACTTATGCGCAAGCATTCCTTATCCAATCATAACAACACTCCCCACCCACCCTGAGAAAAATCTTATTTAACACCGCTCCCCTCCGCTGTCCCTCACAACTCACACACCAACACACAAATCACAAAAAAACGAGCCGAAACCAACTCGCTTATAAAATACCTTTAAGGCAAAAAATTTGAGATTTCCCTAATTCAAATTGTAGCAGGTGGCGCTGCCACTAAAAACGCTAAAATTTTTATAAAAAAGCAGGCTGACAGCCTGCGTAGCATTGGGTGCGATAAAGTGCAATGCTTGAGGCGAATTTCCGACCGCGGTGTACAAAAACGTACATAAGGAAGGAAATTCGCCTCAATGATTGTGCTTTTGCGCGCCCCCTATAAAGAGGAAGCGTCAACGCGTACCCCCACACCCATCGTCGAACTGATTGAAATTTTCTTCAAATAAGTTCCTTTCAAGGTTTGCGGTTTAGCTTTCAAAATTGTCTCAATGAAAACTTTTGCGTTGTCATAAATCTTCTCTTCATCAAAAGAAGCTTTAGCAATACCGGCATGAACAATACCGTTCTTTTCAACACGGAATTGAACTTCACCAGCCTTAGCCTTTTTAACGGCATTGGCAACATCCATCGTTACCGTACCGAGTTTCGGGTTTGGCATTAAGCCTTTCGGACCCAAAACGCGCGCAACACGACCAGCCAAGCCCATCATATCCGGAGTGGCAATGCAACGATCAAATTCAATCTTGCCGGCCAAAATGGAATCAACCAAATTTTCAGCGCCGACAATGTCTGCACCGGCAGCTTTAGCTTCGTCAGCTTTTTCACCTTGAGCCATAACTGCAACGCGAACTTTTTTGCCGTTACCGTGCGGCAAACCGCAAACACCGCGAACCATTTGGTCAGCATATTTCGGGTCAACACCCAAATTGATAGCCAAATCAATCGTTTCATCAAATTTAGCGCCGGCATTAGCCTTAACCAATGCAACAGCTTCCTTTAAAGAGTAGCTTTTATTCTTGTCTACATTCTTATAAGCATTTACTAATCTTTTTCCGGTCATTGTTTTACTCCGTTACCTGAATACCCATAGAAACAGCTTGGCCTTTAACCATATTCATCGCTGCTTCAACTGTTGCGCAGTTCAAATCCGGAAGCTTGGCTTCAGCAATTTCTTTAACCTGAGCAAGCGTAATTTTACCGGCAATTTCTTTACCCGGAGTTTTTGCCGCAGACTTAACGCCGGCAGCTTTCTTAATATAATAAGAAACCGGAGGAAGCTTGGTAATAAATGTAAAGCTCTTGTCTTCGTATGCTGTGATAATAACCGGAGTAGGAATCCCTGGTTCTAAAGACTGCGTTGCCGCGTTAAAAGCTTTACAAAATTCCATAATATTCAAGCCTTTTTGACCCAAAGCAGGACCAACCGGAGGAGAAGGGTTAGCCTTACCTGCCGGAATCTGAAGCTTGATTAAACCTAAAATTTTCTTTTTAGACTTAGCCATTTTAATACCTCAATTCTAAAATTGTTATCTCTAAAGGTCCGTGGTAAGAGCATGGCTTGTTCCCCCACGGGATTAAGCGCCTTACATCAAAGACATACCGCATAAAAGCGATTCTTCCTCTCAATATAAAGCTCCGCCTAGATACCACAAAAAAATAAAAAGTAAAGTATTTTCTTCACATTTCTTCATTTTTTTTGCTTGCCTCCCCTGAAAAATTATGCTACACTTTAAGCGTAAATAAAATATTTATGTCTATTATTTGAGGTTTGGAATGTGCGGTTTTCTTTTAAGATATCTTAAGGGTTAACAAGTGTGTTCTTTATCTTGAAGTAGGCAATTGTTCAACTTTTTTTATTTTTTTAAATTATGAAAACTTCATTAACAAACATCGTGACTGAGAACCTCGTAGCTAACAACAATATGGAAGACCTCCTGTCTTTCGACAGAAAGCTTAACACTGCCCGCGGCAGAGACTTCCTAACTTCCGTCAAAAACAGCACCGCAAAGATGCTGGAAGAAGTCAAAAAGCTCAACGATCCCGAGCTTCTGGCTCTGATGACCGGAACGCTTGCCTGCTACGAATCTTAAGTCAAACCGATAACGCTGCCCCTTCTCCTTCGGGCGGCGTTTTTTTATCTCCGTTTTCCCCACAAAAAGCATAAAAAAAGGGCGAAAACCGCCCTTTTTTACACAAAATCACATCAATCCAAACTCAATCGCTTTTTCTTTCAGCTCTTTACAAGGAAAAGGATGTACTTTCACATAGCGTTTCAAGAGTTCCGTCAACTCCGGCGCTTCAAACTGTTCAAGCAATTTAAGCTGCGCCTTTGGACAAAGATGATACCCCTCAGCCAGATACATCCTGAAAAGCGTCCCCCTTTCAGGCATCTCCAGCATCTTAACCTCTGCATCACCACAAAGACTATGCCCCTCGGAAAGATACATTTCTAAAAGTTTAACTCTTTCAGGCATCTCCAGCATCTTAACCTCTGCCTCATCGTAAAGACTATGCCCCTCGGAAAGATACATTTCTAAAAGCTTCACCCTTTCAGACATTTCCATCA
>JAGASU010000025.1 GCA_017621635.1 Alphaproteobacteria bacterium
AAATTTATTTACGGGTTTTAGAGAAAAATAATTTTGAGAAAAGGGATTGAATTGCGGTTAAAAGTGTGGTATAAAATTAATTAGCGATTATAACGGAGGGCTTATGGAAAATAAAAAGAATAATATGGTAAAGAACAATAAGTTCAGTTTTTATAAAATCAAGAAATACAAGGCAGCGGTTTTGACGGCGATGATTGCCGGAGTTGTCGGAGCCGGCAAAGCGGTTTATGATGGCAAAGAAACAACAAATAAAACAGAAACCGTCAGCGTTTTGGATGATAATGACAGCACACAGGTTTATGTTGATTATGTGGGCAATAAATATTCGGATAAATTTGGCAATCTGGCAAGGATTAAGGCGCTAAAACCGCAAATTATGGCGGTTATTTATGCTATTGAAGGCTTTTCGGAAAATACTTTTTCTGACGGACATGTCAAAAAAAAGCAAAAAACTGCTATAAAAACAAGAAAAATGAGAAAAGCGGTGTCGAAAGGTACGCCGACGGTCGGTTCGGGATTTACGGTGCTTTATGATGAAAATGGCAATAGAAGGGCGGTTAAAGCAGGAGAGAAGCTGACGTTTGCTGATGATGTGATGTATAACAGCCGGTATATTGATATGGAACTTGTTCCGGTGTTAGGGGACAGCGTCGGGCGTTCGCTCAGCGATGAAGAAATCTTGTGCAGTATCGGGCTTGGGTATTGCTGGGGAACGACCGGTTTCAAGGGATCGGAATTTTATAAATCTTTGCAACGGAATGATGATGTTGAGGTGTTGGGTCGCAAAATCAGCGGATGGCGCACGCCGGTCGGCATTTTGAAGAGAGGCTATTTGTGCGAACAGGTCTTGAAAGGCTGCTGGACGGCGCAGGATTTGCTTGATTTGCCGGTTTATCAGATTAAAGATAAAGGGTTTGTGCATTGTTCGATTTATACCTTGGATTTTCATTGGTATATGCCGTGTGAGAAGGATAAAAAAGGGGAGTTTGTTAAAGATAAGAACGGAAATGATGTGCCGAAAATTATGAAAGATGATTTTTGTGAAAAATTTTATGCCGATCATGATAAGATGATTTTGAGCAAGCTTAAAAATATGGCTTTGCAGGGTGAGGCTTCTTATAAGACGGTGAGAGATTTTATGGCTAAAGATTTGTTGGCTATGATGGAAGAACAAGATAAGAAGGATAAGGTTAAGAATCTGGCGTTTATGGATTGGTCATTTACAGTTCAAAGACTGCCGAATAAAGGCGGACGATAGTGAAAAACGATATTTTTGTCTAAATATTAAGGGCATATCATATCTTGGACTAAAATAAGAACAAAAAGGGAAGGCGGGCTGTGTACAACTTTTTTTTAAGCTTGCAGGAAAAAGGGGCTTTCCGCTAATCTTTAACTATGGATTTATTTTTGGAGTATTAATGATGGTTAAAACTTTGGTGGTTATTCCGGCGCGTTACGGCTCAACACGTTTTCCGGGGAAACCGCTGGCTAAAATCGCCGGCAAAGAAATGCTTTTAAGAGTTTATGAAATTGCAAAAAAAGGCACGAAAAACGCGCAAGCGCGTATTGTTGTGGCCACAGAAGACGAGCGGATTAAGAACTTTTGCGATGAGCATGGTGTTGAATGCCTGATGACGTCGGATCAATGCAAGACAGGGTCGGACAGAGTGTGCGAAGCAGTTAAAACGCTCGGAGAAAAGCCGGAATTGATTATTAATTTACAAGGAGATAATCCGGTTTGTCCGCCGTGGTTTATTGAAGAACTGATTAAGGCGTTTGAAGAAGATAAAAATGTTGATATGGTGACAGCTTGCACCCAGTTAAGCTGGGAAGCTTTGGACAAGTTGCGTGAGAGCAAGAAGACGACGCCGTTTTCAGGGACAACTTGCGTGGCAGATCAAAACGGCTATGCGTTGTGGTTTTCCAAGAACATTATTCCGGCAGTGCGCAAAGAAGCTGATTTGCGGGAAAAAGGGGATAAAAGTCCGGTTTTGCGGCATATCGGCCTTTATGGGTATAAATATGATTCTTTGTTTAAGTTCAAAGATTTAAATGAAGGTGTTTATGAAAAGCTTGAAGGTTTGGAACAATTGAGATTTTTGGAAAACGGAATGAAAATCAAAATTGCCAAGGTGGATTACGGTGCGTTTGAGGGAATGAGCGGGGTTGATTCTCCGGAAGATTTGAAGCGTGCCGAGGCTTTGTTTGAGAAATACGGTGAGTTTTAGGAGCTTATGATGACGACCAGAATTGTTATTGCACGGCATGGTAACACATTTACCAAAGAACAGACACCGCTTCGCGTGGGGGCTAGGACTGATTTGCCTCTGGTTGAGACAGAAAGAGGAACGAATGTCGGCAAGTATTTAAAAATGCGTTCTTTTATTCCGTCTGTGGTGTTTGCTGCGCCGTTGAAAAGAACAACTGAGACGGCAAGGCTGGCGATTGCGGCGTTGGATCGTGATATCGCGCTTAAAAGCGATACCCGTTTTACCGAGATTGATTACGGGCCTGATGAAGCAAAAACCGAAGATGAGGTTATTGCCCGTATTGGTCAGGATGCAATGGATGCTTGGAATAGGGAAGCTGTTGTGCCTGAGGGGTGGAATGTGTCTGTCGAGGGGATTATTCAAGCGTGGAAGGAATTTGCCGATGAAGTTGAGCGCGATTATCACAACAAGACGGTGTTAGTGGTCAGCTCAAACGGCATTATCCGCTTTGCGCCACATCTGACGGGTGATTTTGCGAAATTTGCCGAAGAGTTTGACATTAAAGTCGGTACCGGCGGCGTTTGCGTTTTGGAAAAAGAAGACGGTGATTTATTCTGGAGTGTTAAAGAATGGGGCGTGAAGCCGAAAGATAAGCTTGCGGCTTTGAACCTTAATAACGCGTCTTAAAGGTTTTGACGTTGTTTTGTTTTTAGAAAGCTCCGTTATGGCTTGTCTGTACGGAGCTTTTTTAGCGAGCTGAAGTGTATTTATATGATTTTTTTTGCTGAGCGCGCTCTGAGCGGTCATTTGGGGTTAAAAACGGTCTAAAATCGGTTAAAGTGATTTGTTAGAATATTTGTTTAAAAAATTGATATAAGCCCCCTTTTGTGTGTTTAGTATACATAATATATATTATGCGACAAGGTGTTGAATTGTGGGGAGGGGGATTTGGGTGTTGTTTTAGTTCTGAATTTTTTATTTGCGTTTTTTATCCGGAATTTTTTTTATTCTTTATAGAAAGTTCTGAGTGACTGTCTAAATATCGGGACGATATTGTCTAACGTCAATAAATTGTATTTATTCGGGGTGTAAGTTTTTGTGATTTTAGATGTTGCAATTTGGTTTAAATTGTGATATTACTCTTTGTTAAGAAATTATTTTTATGTTTAATTTTTTTTAATTAAGTTATTATGAAAAAAACAAAATTTTCCGGATTTTCTGGCAGGTTTAATCTTTGTTTAATCTGTTTTTTGATTGGCATATTTGTAGCTGAAGTATATCGGGTTTTGAGTGGTGTCGCCTCATTTAGTGCGTTTGCTATTCATGGTATGCCTTGGTTTGCTTTTATTGCCCTGTATGTGCTTGTGGCCGAGATTGTCTGTACGAAACATCTTGTTTTATGGAAATTTCATTGTCGTTATTGGTATGCGGCGATGATTTTATTCTATGTTCCGTTGATTTTGTTTGCAGATGACTGGAATTGGGGAATGTTTCTGTTTGCCGGTGTTTTTATGTTACGCATTTTAGCGCCTTATGAGCGGTTACACAGGCTTTCGGAAGAAGTTTTTGTTGAGTAGTTAAAAAAATAGCCTGAGTTTTTGTACTCAGGCTATTTTTGTGAGTTTTAATGTTGCAGAAAATCTGCAAAGAGTTTTTTTACATCTTTTTGCGGCAGAATAGATGAATAGCTGTTTATGGCTTGAAAAAAGCGTTTTACAAATTCTGTTCCGGTATTTTGGAGTTTGTAGCATGATGGCGCTGTTTGGTTGTTTTCAAAATAAAAATATTCCATATGAAGATACAGCGGCATTGGTTCTGCTACAAAAGAAGATGTAACATTTTGCGGGGTTTCAAGACAAGATTTGACAAGGTGTTGATCAAAAACGAAAACGGGGTTTAAGATCACCCTGCTCCCTTTTTTTAGCAGTATGTCAGCATAAGATTTTGCCAGCAGGTTAAACATTGTTTTGACATTTGTGTCGTTTTTTTTCCAATATTTTAAGAGGAGCGATATCCATTTGCTTATCAGCGATCCGGCTTTGATTTTGTCTGTGATTTCTATGATGATATCATAGAGCTTTTCAAAGCCTATTTTGAGATCTGCTTTGAAATCATAGCGGTCTGATTCGCTGGTTTGCAAGGATAAGGCTTTGGCGTATTCCCTGCTTTGGTTAACCAAAAGTTTGGGATTTTTTGCCGTTTTTTCAGCTAAGGTGTTGTAAAACAATGTTTTGAACTCATTGAACGTTATCACGCCAAGAGTTGATGTGAAAGAATTTAACATAATAAATAAATTTAGTTTTAAAATAATAAAAAATACCGGCTTACGATAATCATTTGAGGTTTTTTGTCAAGAGGTTTTTATTAAAAGCAAAGGCAACATTAAATAAATTTTTGTTATCAGCGCCCTGCTCTTTTGAGCTTAAAAGAAAATCGCCAAACTTTGAGGCGTTGGCGATTTTTTGTTTACCGGCGTTAATTATTCTTTTTTGCGCCAAACGTTTATGACTTCACCGATGTATTGAACATGGGGCGTGATTTTATTGGCAGCGTAGAGGTCTTTGGCTTTTTGGTCTAAAAGTTCGCTTTTAAATGGTTCTTTATAAATGATTTTACATTCGACAGCGAGGTTTGCCTCTTTAAAAATCGGATTGCCCAAAGGGGTGAAAATCGGGGTTAATCCGGCTTTGGCAAGCTTGTCTTCATTTCGGCCGGAGTGTGTGCCGATATAGACTAAGGCTTGTTTTTGTGTTTGCGGGAAGCCCGTGACCGTAAAGTATTCATTTTTATCAAGAAATTCGTTTGTATAGCGTTCGGGAGCGACATAAATTGTCATAATCGGACGTTTCCATAAAATGCCGAATTGTCCCCAGCCGATTGTCATGGCGTTTAAGCTTTCTTTGTTTCCGGCGGCGACAGCAGCCCATTCTTCGCCAAATAACGTGGCCGGATTTTTAATGTCATAAATTGAGATTTTTTCCCATTCCTGCCCCATTGTGTCTGCGGTTGCGGAGGCAGACATTGCGCCTGAGATTAGGGTGGCTAAGATGAGACTAAGCATTTTCTTTTTCATTTGACTCTCCTTTTGATGTTATGAATGTTTTTAGTGTAATTGTTAGAGTGGGCTTTAGGGCAAGTTTTGTTTGGGTTTATCCACAATATTGTTTTATTAAAAAGAAGGTGTTTTTTTGTTGCAACGGGGAAAAAAATGTGATATTCTATAATTGTTTAATTAACTTATTATTTTATATTATGAAGAAAAAAACTAAAGCCTCTCTGAAAAAGTTTGAGGATGTTTTATGGTTTGTAACCATTGTGGTGTCAATCGCGTCGTCGTTCTTGCCTGTTGGCTCGAGTGCCGGTTCGATTGAAGAGTTATGCAACGCTTTCATCCGTCAAGGCTACTTGGCTTGGTTTGGGGCAATGGCTTTGATTTGGCTGATGGCGGAAATATTTTGCCATCACAGCGAAGCTTCTTGGAAGTTTTACAGAAGCTATTGGATAGTTACGATGGCTCTTCTGTATGGCTTTTTGGCACTCTTTGCCACCGAGTGGAATTGGAGCGCAGTAATACTGCCTGTGGTCTTTGTTTTACGGTGGTTTATGCCGTATGAGTGGGTCGAAGTGCTACAAAAAGTCTTTCCTGAAGAGGAATGTTAAATTTTCTGCCAAATATCTCGTTTGAGGTGTTTGGCAGTTTTTTTTTATAGAAAGAACTTGATTTTTTTATGCGGTTGCGTATACTTTCGACGGACTTTAATTGTTTTTTTGAGGGTAAAAATGCGACGGTTCGGGTTAAAGCTTTGGTCTAAAGATTTTGTAAAAAATATTGATTTTGCGGCAGATGCGGAGAAAGCGCTTAAAGAAGAAAAGTTTGATTATCTGGAGTTGTTTGCCCTGCCCTTTTTGTTTGAAGAAATTAAAGAAGATGTTAAAGCGCGGTTTTGTGGCGTGAAGACGATTATTCATGCCCCGCATGCTGTTCAAGGGCTTGATTTGGCGGTTAAAGAAGAATTTGACAATAATAAGAAGCGTTTGGAAGCAGCGCAACGGTTTGCGGATTTGCTTAACGCGGAGATGATTATTTTACATCCGGGGTGCGGTATCGGTGAAGCTTGTTTGGCGGAAAGTATCCGACAATTTAAGGCGATGAACGACGCGCGTTTGACCGTGGAGAATTTGCCGGCGTATTGCTCGCAGACAAAGAGGCTTTTGCATGGGGTGACGGTTGATGAAATCAGGCTTTTTATTGAGGAAACGGGGGCAAAGTTCTGCCTTGATTTTTCACATGCAATTTGCGGTGCAAACAGTTCTAAGAACGATATTTATGAGGTTTTGAGCGGGTTTAAGGCTTTGGGACCCTCGATGTATCATTTGTGTGACGGGGATGTTTCGAGTACGAATGACAGCCACTTGCATTATGGCGATGGCAATTATGATTTGCGGCGGCTGGTGCGTGATTTTACCGATGAGGGAGCGTTCTTGACGATGGAAACCGGACACGGGATTCCGGAAGATGTTAAACCGTGGCTTGATGACATTTCTTATATCCGGCGGATTATTGCTTAAATTTTTTGCTTGTATTCAGACAAAAAATGGGGTATACTTTGGTATGTGCTAAAAAATAACCGGAGTTGCCGATGGGATGTTTTTTATTAAATGAAATGGGTGAAGTGCTGCTGGAGTTGGTTTCGGGGCTTGATTTTGCTATGGATATGCGGCTTGAAATCAATGAAG
>JAGASU010000026.1 GCA_017621635.1 Alphaproteobacteria bacterium
GGAAGCGATTTCGTTTATCCGCAAGATGAATGAAATCTGTTATGGCAATTGCGAAGGCGTGATGACTTGCGCCGAAGAATCGACGGCATGGCCGATGGTTTCACGTCCCACGTCTATGGGCGGGCTTGGCTTTGGCTATAAATGGAATATGGGCTGGATGAATGACACGCTTTCCTATATCAGCAAAGATCCGGTTTATCGTAAATATGAACACGGCAAATTGACGTTTGGTTTGTTGTATGCGTTTAATGAAAACTTTATTTTGCCGATTTCACATGATGAGGTTGTTCATGGCAAAGGGTCGATGTTGCAAAAAATGCCGGGAGATGAGTGGCAGAAGTTTGCGAATCTGCGCGCTTATTACGGCTTTATGTGGACACATCCGGGCAAGAAACTTTTGTTTATGGGATCCGAATTCGGACAGGATTGGGAATGGAATGCAAATGAGAGTTTGCGCTGGCATTTGTTGCAATATCCGATGTATAAAGGAATGCAGAATTGTGTGCGTGATTTGAACCTGATGTATAAAGGCAATTCGGCTTTTTATGAAGAAGATTTTGACCCGAAAGGTTTTGAGTGGATTGACCATGCAAATGCGAATGACAGTGTGATTTCTTATATCCGCCGCGGGCATGATTATAACAACTATATGATTGTTATTTCCAACTTTACGCCGGTTGTACGCCATAACTTTAAAATCGGCGTGCCGGACAGTGGCGCTTATCAGGAAATCTTTAACAGCGACGATAAGAATTATTGGGGCAGCGGGGTTAAAAATGAAGGCGAATTGATTGCCAAAGACGAAGGAATGAATTGCCGTCCGCATTCAATTGAGCTGACGCTGCCGCCGCTTTCGACAATCGTTTTGAAACATATCAGATATTAATTTTGCAGGGGGCAATATGCCGGATATTAAAGTTTGGGACGGAAGACCTTATCCACTGGGAGCCACTCCTGATGAGTGGGGGGTGAATTTCGCTTTGTTTTCTGCCGGAGCCACTAAGGTTGAGCTTTGTTTGTTTGACAAGAGCGGCGTGAGAGAAACAGCGCGTTATGAGGTTTCGGTCCGAGAAAATAATATCTGGCATATTTACCTTGAAGGGGTAAAAGCAGGGCAGGTTTACGGGTATCGGGTTTACGGACCATATGAGCCGGCAAAAGGCAAGCGGTTTAACCCGAATAAACTGTTGCTTGATCCGTATGCCAAAAAAATTGTCGGGAGGTTGATTTGGCATAAAGCAATTTTCGGTTATGATACGGAAAGCCCCGAGAAGGATTTGTCTTTTTCAACGCTTGACAGCGCGCCGTATGTGCCGAAGTCAGTTGTGACGGAAAGCAGTTCGTTTGACTGGGAAGATGATGTGCCGCCGCAGGTTGATCCGGCAAAGACGATTTTTTATGAATTGCATGTCAAAGGGTTTACCAAACTTCATCCGAAAGTTCAGGACGCCAAACGCGGGACGTTTGCCGGACTGGCGAGCCGCAGCGTTTGCAGTTATCTGAAATGGCTCGGGGTTACGTCGGTCGAACTGATGCCCGTGAGTGCGTTTATGGCAGAGCGCAATAAGGGGTTGAAGGAGAATTTTTGGGGGTATGAGAGTTTAAGCTTTTTTGCGTTTGAGCCGAGTTATTTGGTGGGCGGAAAAGTTGATGACTTTAAGAAAATGGTTAAGCGTTTTCACAAAGAGGGACTCGAGGTTATCCTTGATATGGTTTATAACCATACTTTTGAGGGGAATCATTTAGGACCGACGCTTTGCTATCGGGGAATCGACAATGAGAGCTATTATACGTTAGATGATGCCAACAAGCGTTATTATTATGACAGCACCGGTTGCGGGGCGTCATTTAATGTGCAAAATCCGTATGTGCTGACGCTGGTGATGGACACTATGCGGTATATGGTTGAGGAGATGCACGTTGACGGGTTCAGACTTGATTTGGCGACATCTTTGGCGCGGGTTCGCCATGAGTTTAATCAGGGAAGCGGCTTTTTGATGTCTATGCGCCAAGATGAGGTGATGCAGCTGGTTAAAGTGGCGGCGGAACCTTGGGATGTCGGAATCGGCGGTTATCAGCTCGGGGCGTTTTATCCGGGGTGTTTGGAATGGAATGACCGGTACCGTGATGTAGCCAGACGTTTTTGGCGCGGAGATGACAGGCAGATTGGTGAACTGGCGAGCCGTATTTCCGGCTCAAGCGATATTTTCGGACCGAGCCGGCGGACGATTTGGAGTTCGGTGAATTATATTGCCGTGCATGACGGAATGACGTTGAATGATTTGGTGACTTATAACCATAAGCATAATCAGGCGAACGGGGAAGACAACCGTGACGGGACGGATGCCAACTGGAGCTGGAATTCCGGAATTGAGGGAATGAGTACGGACAGGCAGGTGCTTGAAAACAGAAAGCTACGGCAAAGGGCTATGGCGGCAACGTTGTTTTTATCTTTCGGGACACCGATTTGGCGCGGGGGAGATGAGTTTTTAAAAACCCAGTTTGGTAACAATAACGCTTATTGTCAGGATAATGTTATTTCCTATATGGTTTGGGAAGCGTTGGGGAGCGATGAAATCAATAATATCCGCTTTATAAAAGGATTGATTAAGCTGCGCAAACGGATGGGGATTTTTAATCGCAGAAATTTCTTTTCGGGTAGTGTGACAGATGTCAAACAAGGGTTTAAAGATCTGGCATGGTATACGGAAAAAGGTGTGGAATTTTTACAAGGAGACTGGTTTCAGTCTAATCGGCGTGCGTTGTCGTATGTGGTGACGGCGCATGAAAAACTGTTTATGGTGATTATGAATGCAAATGCCAATAATATCAATTGGAAATTGCCTCATTTTAAAAAATCATATAAATGGAATTTATTATTAGACACGTCAGCCAAATTTGAGGCTGAAAAGATTGCGGGGGGAGCTGAAATCTGGGTTCCGGCGTGGTCTGTTCTTTGTTTTGAAATAAAAAAGTAGGGAGATACTGATGAGTGAATTATTACATAAACTTGCGAGTGCTTTAAATATTTGTACGAGTTTTACATATACCAGCGGTAGGGTGGAAACGGTAAAACATGTTTCTGATGACGTGTTGAAGTTTTTTATTAAAAATATGGGCTACGATGCAACAGATGAGGCAGCAACGGAAGCCTCTCTTGTAAAACTTTCTAAAAAGCGCTGGCAAAGAGCTATGGAAGCTATTTATGTGGTAGAGGAAGATGACAAGGTTTTTGATATTGTTTTAAAACAGGGCGAAGATGTTGAGTTTTTTATAGCGCAGGAAGGGACGGGGAATTATAAACCGCTTAACGTTTTATTATCCGAAATTGAAAGTTGTCATGAAGGGCGGACGCCGCTTATTAGGTTTAGGGCTGAAATTAAAGAAGATGTGGCGCTCGGGTATTATGATCTTATGGCAAAAGTGTCAGATAAGGAGTATAAAACCGTTTTGGCGGTGGCACCGAAACAATGTTATCCTTTGGATAAAAGAGGCAAAGAAAAATTGTTTGGCTTTGCATTGCAGCTTTATGCGTTAAAGAGCCGCAGAAACTGGGGGGTCGGCGATTTTACGGATTTAGAGAATATGGTTGATCTGTTGGCTCAGGACGGCGGGGATATTATCGGTTTAAATCCGCTTAGTATTTTGGAGCATGATTATCCGGAGCAGGCAAGCCCGTATGCATCGGTCAGCCGATTGTTTTTAAATCCGATTTATATTGATGTGACTAAGGTTCCTTATTATAAAGAAGACGATAAAGACGGTGAAGCGATTTGGTTTGCCAAAGAAAAGGAAAATATTGATTACACGACGATTTATAATGCCAAGGTAAAAGCGCTGAAGAATATTTTTGCCAGAGTTAATGAATGCAAAGGCGAGGCGTATTATAAAGCGTTTGAAAAGTTTGTGAAGGCCGATGAGGGCGGACTTCATTGTCTGGCGGTGTTTGAGGCTATTAACAGTGCAAAAAAGAACGGAGATGTGAGTGCTGCCGAGGCTAAAGGATTGAGTTCTTTTGCGGGTAGCGGCATTAAAGAATTTGTGAACAAACACGAAGATGAAATCAACTTTTTTAAATTTTTGCAATTTGAGGCGGACAGACAGCTTAAAGAGGTTTATGAAGAAATTAAAAAGAAAAATATGGCGGTCGGGCTGTATCGCGATTTGCCGGTCGGTGTGTCACAAAACAGCGCTGAGGTATGGAACGACCGGTATCTTTATATTCAAGAGAGCGGTGCGGGCGCTCCGCCGGATAACGCTTTTCCGACCGGACAGAAATGGGGGCTTGGCGCGTTTAATCCGTTTGAGTTGAAAGAACGTTGCTATAAACCGTTTATCCGGATTTTACGGGCAAATATGAAATATGCAGGTGCGGTTCGTATTGACCATATTATGGGGTTGTCAAGATTATATGTTATTCCGAATGATAAAAACGAGGGAACGTATATCCGCTATAATGAAAAAGATATGCTTAATATTTTGGCGATTGAAAGCTATTTGAATAAATGCGTGGTTGTCGGTGAATGTATCGGTAACGTTGAAGGGAGCTATCGCGAGCGGTTGACGGCGCGCAATATTTATTCTTTGGGCGTTTTGTGGTGTGAACATACAGATGATAACGGGACGTTGCGCCGGCCGCATGAGTTTGACGCACGGTATGTTTCTTCAATCGGTACGCATGATATGCCACCGCTTAGAGCGTGGTGGTTTGCTGTTGAGCTGACGAAGTTAAAAGAGCTTGGAATGTTGACGCCGGAAGAAGCCGATAGCGCTTATCATTGGCGTGACCATGAGCGTAAATTGTTGCTTGAAGCGTTGGACAGTGAAGGCGTTTGGCCGCAGGATCGTTTAAGAAGATCCGATTATATTTACGGAGAAGGTTTTCCGGAAGGATTGGAAGAGGCGGTTCATGCTTATATGGCCAAAACCAACAGCGAAATTTTTATTATGCAGCCGGAGGATATTTTCTTATCCATGAAATTGCAGAATTTGCCAGGGACGGATATTGACAAGTATCCGAACTGGAGAAGCCGCGTTCCGGTGGATATTGAAGATATGGCGTCAAATGAAGGATATCGGCGTATTTTATCGGTGGTTAAAAAATGGCGGTAGTTTAGATAAATCGGTTGGATTGTCAGGCAGAGGCGGGTGCTTCTGCCTGATGAAGTTTTATTTTAGAGGGAAAAGATTTGATTTTTTCGGCAGGTTTTCAAAAGACAAAGGATGTTTTTTTTAAGTATGTTCCGATGGGGGGTGTTTGGCTATATCTTATCGGAATGGCGGTGTTTTATGCGTTGATGTCGGTTTTGCTGCCGACATTGAACGGTGATAACATTGAGCATATTCATTCAAGTTTTTTGGTGGCAACAGGCGAGGTGCCGTATCGGGATTTTTTTCAACATCATAATCCGCTGTTGTGGTATATGTTTGCGCCGGTGGCCAAACTTTTTTCTTATAATGCGACAATTGCCGAGGCGGCTTGTTTTGTGTCGTTGTTGGTATTTTTGAAGTCTTTGGTTTATGTGTATCGGATATGCAGCGAATTTTTGAGTGATAAGTTTTGGGGGCTTGTTGCCGCGGCTGCGGTGGGGGCGCCGGGGGGAAAACTTTTTGCGGTTGATTTCAGACCGGATAATTATATGGTTTTTTGTTTGATGGGCGGAATTTATTATTATTTTAGTTATTTGAAGGAAAAAAAGCCGGCATTTTTGACGGTGGCGTTTTTATGGTTTTTTGTTGGGTTTATGTTTGCGCAAAAGGCGTTGTTTCCTTTGTTTTTTTTAGGGCTGACGGGGCTTTATTTTTGGTATAAAAAAGAAATTATCACGGCGGATTTAATCAAAGCACTGATTTTGCCGCTTGCGGGGTGCGGGGCGTTTTTGCTTTATTTGTACCATTATGATATGGTTGAGCTTTATTTTAAGTCAAATTATACGTTTAACCTTAATTTGGCAAATGGTTTCGAGATGACGAAAATTGCCGAATTTCCGACGTATATGGTTGTTTTGATGTGTGTTGGCTGGGCAGGGGCGTTAAGTGCACTGTTTTCTAGAAATAAATATTGGCTGGTGTGTGCGTTTTTGTTTGTGGGTGAATTTGTACAGCGGCGGTTTTATTTTTCACCTTATTCGTATTATTACTGGTTGTTGGTTTATTTGGGTGTGTTGTGCGGTGTGCCGCTTTTGTGGAAATTAAACGGGAAAAACAGAATTGTCAGTTTAGGTGTACTCGGAGGTTTGTTTTATTTGTTTGTGATAATAGGGGGATTGTATTACGATTTTTATCAGGAACGCAAAGATAAACCATATCTGCCGGATTATATTACGCGAAGAATTACGCCGTGTGATTATGTGTTTAACGGTGACGGGATGATGTATAATATTTTCGGCAAAGATCCGGCGTATTATTGGCAGCTTATCGGCCAGCTTGATGTCATCGGCGAACAGACGGGGATTAAACCGAAGCCTGATGTTAACGGACTAATCAGGAAATTAAAGCCGAAGTTTGTGTTTGGAAAGAATTATTTTAATAAGTTTTCATCCGAGAGCGGGCGCAAAGAGATTGTCCATTATGTTGATATGGATTTGATTGAGACCTATTATGAGCCGGCGCCTTTTGTACCGGTTTATGAGTTAAAAAAAGAATACGATAATCGAAGATGTGTGAAAGATGTGACAAGCGGAAAATGGCTGTATCAGGATTAACCAATTCTGTTAAGCAAGTTTTAAACAAAAAACTTTATTATAGATTTAAGGCCTGAATTGAGAGGAAAAGTTTATGAGCGAAGTCAGAGAAAGAAGTGCCGTTTTTAAGTTTTTTTATGTTATCTTGAGCGTGATAACGTTTCCGATATTTGCGGTGTTGTTTATTTTGCGGCATCCGGTGTGGTTTTTGTTTGTTTTGTTTGTCGGGGGATGTGCGGTTGTTTATTATCCGATGAGCAAAGGGGTGGCGTTTGATAAAATCGGAAGTTGGTATTCGGCTTGGTATCAGGCGGTTAAAGTTCAGACTGTATCCAAAGCGCTGGACAGCGGCGTAGCAGATTTGGTGCCGGAGAGCTTGTCTTCAGATGTGGAACGTATGAAGCAGCAATATAAGGAAGAAGCCGCGGAGGCTCAGTTGCCGAAAGGTGAAAATTATAATAAAAAAGTTGTTCGGGACAAAAAAATTGAAGCGGCAAAAGCCGGTTTGAAAAAACGCGGCGGATTTAAGAAAAAGGTAAGCTCCTCCGAAGCTGTTTTAAGTGCAGACAGTCAAGAAGACGCAACGGCAGTGCTGCTTGAAGAAAACGGTGTTAAAGCCGGCGGGCTTGCGGGACTTTTGAAAAAAGAAAATAAAGCGCCTGAGGTTAAAAATGAGGATATGCCGGCAGTGGTTGAACCTGAGGTTATTGAAATCAAACCTGTGGTTGAGGCAAAACCCGAGGAGCAAGCCGTTGTGCCGGAAACTCAAGCTGATGATAAGGCTCAAGAAGAAAACAAAGAAGAGAAAAGTTCTGAAGATGAGTCGGAATTTGACTTATTTTAAGGATTGGTCGAGCTTTTGGCGCAGCGTTTTTAGGATATAAATACGAATTGCTGAGGAGAGGTTTGGCGTTAAACGCGTTTTATCAATATCGGTAATCAGGTTGTTCAGGGTTAAGTTTTGCTCTTTGGCGATATTTATAAGTTCAAAATAAAATTCATCTTCTAGCGAGATACTGGTGGCATGACGATTGGCGATGACAACAGAAAATTTTTTCATTATTGTTTTTTCCTGAAACTGTCAAAAGAGATGATTTGTGCTGTTTCGCCGGAGACTTTCTTTTCAGGTTCAATATCATCAAGCGAATGAACATCACCGTTTTCATAAAACGAAAAGCTTAAACCGAATTTTGCATAAGGGTCAGCAAAATAAGTGATGGCGTCAAACGGAATAATCAGGGTTTGCGGGCGGCCGCCGAAACTTAATTCTACCGAAAACGAATCGCTTGTGACAACCAAATTTGCGTATTGGTGTTGCAAAACAATGGTCATACTTTCCGGATATTGGATTTTTAAGTCTTTGGGGATAATTGTTTCAGGGTGGTCGGTTTTGAAAGTGATATAAAAATGGTTTTCACCGGGCAAGCCTTGGAGTTCGGCAATTTTTAAGGCCTCAACCACAACCTGCTTGAGTGCCTGTTCGATTAATTTGTCATAATTTATTTCACTTACAAAATCTGTCATTTAAAGCCTCGTTTTTTATTACAAATAAAATGAGCCGTTCTGTTGCTAGGCGGCTCCTTCCCCACTTTATGCTAACCAAAGCCTAAAGAATTTTAGTTTGTTGCTTTGCCTGATTAAGCAGCTACGGCAACAGGTGCAAAATTATCATTTGCGTTTATTTTATTTGAACCGATAACGGTGGTATCCTGCCGAATACAGCCTCATATCTTTACTATATACTGTCAAACCTGTTTCGCCCCCTTAAAGAAGTTTTTGGTGGAGGCGCCGGGTACCGCCCCCGGGTCCAATATACCTATTCCATACGGCTTTTCGTATCATAGTTTCAAAAAGAGAAACTTTACTCAGTATAACGGTGAATTTTAAAAATTCAAGATATATCGTTTGTTATATTTTTGAGAGATGAAAATTTTTTTAAGTTTTTATTTAACAATAATGGGGTAGTGTTAGTTAAAGCAATATCATTTATAAGGAAAAAGTGATGGAATCCGTTCGCATTAATCGCACACACAATAAAAAAAATCCGGGGATTTTGGAAACCGCGACAAACAGTTTTTTGGACAGAATATTAAGAGGGGTGTTTGTCGGCCTGTTGGTTGTGCTTGATTTTGTGATGTTTGTTTATTCTATTAACGGCAGAATAATGGAGAATGGTGTTATTAATGAAGCGATGATTTATATTGCGGGCGGTTTCTTGGTGTTGTTTTTGGTGATTATGCTGCTTTTGTCTCAATCAGGTGTGGCGCAAGATGTTTTTTGCGCGGTGATGATGCTATTGATGACGATTGTATTTTTGGATCAGTTTGCCTTATTTGATGTTAGTAATTTTATTGAACTTTGGCTTAGTCAGTATGCAGGCCCTCTTAGTTTTATCGGGCTTATTCCGTCAAATTGGCTAGTTGGGCTGATATTGGGGTGCATTGTGTTTTTTGCTTTCAGATATACGGGATTTATTTTTCTCGGTGTTTTGATGGTGGCAAGCTCTTTGGGAATCGGAATATATCAGACAGAGATGGCGCAAAGGCCGGTCAGCGGATATGAAACAGTTAAAGAACTTGATGTTATGAAGACTGATGCACAGGATAAAAACACGGTTTATCTGATGGCGCCGAAATTTCCGTCGTACCATTTTTTGAGTACGGTTAAAGATATTAATTTCCGTGAATTGCGCGATATGATGTTAGGGTTTTATGCCGTTAATAGTTTTGAGGTTTATCCGAATGCTTTTGTGCAAAAAAATGACACGGTCAGCAATATTGTCGATATTTTCAATTTGGTTGATTATAACAGTTCGACAAGCGGAATAAGGGGCTATGCGGAAATTTTGAATGACTGGGATTTTGCACACGGTCTTTTGGATACAATGCTACTTGAGGAGAATAAACTGTATGATACTTTGAACAAAGAGGGTTTTAAAACCAGTACATATCCGATGCCGTTGTTTAATTTTTGTTATAAAGACAGCACTATGTTTACAGACAGGTGTGTGGTTAAAACCAGCGGTTTAGTTTCGTTGTATGATAAAAAAAGCTCGCTTGAGAAAAATATTTTTGCGCTTTTGGGTGAGTGGGTGCATAGTTTTCATAATATTAACCTTATCTCCGGTGCAAAGGCTCTTTTGGATATGTCTTATCTGAAAGGACGGAGGGTGATTTCTGAAAACAGACGTTTGTCGATTGAAGGGGCTGTGGAAATTTTTGGTGAAATTTTCAGAGATTTTCAAAAAGATAAGAACGGGGTTGTTTACATGAGTTTTGTTGAACTGCCGTCCGATTTATATCTTTATGACGAGTTTTGTAACCTTAAGCCGGAAAAAGACTGGGTGGCGCTTAAAGATAATTCATATTATTCGGGCGGTATTGATTTGAAGCGCAAGGCTTATGCCGATCAGGCGAAATGTTTTATCGGCTTGGTGCAGATGTTTATGGAAAAAGTGTATGCAAATGAAAAAATAGCAAAAACTGATATTATTGTTCAAGGGGTCAGCCCGTTGCGCGAGCTGGCAGGAATGCCGGCGGGGCGGTATGGCAATTTTGTGGCGGACAAACTGGTTAATTTAGGGATCAGGAGAGGGAAGAATCCGGATTTTGTGATTAATACCGATATTTGTCTGGCCAGTGATATTACGCGTTCCGAGATGACGGGCGAGGAGGCGTGCTATTCGATTGACGGGATGAAGTTATCTCTTGAAGACGCGTTGAATTTGCGGCAGAACCTTATTAATAATTCGATGATCCGTGATAGCAAAATTACGAATATTGCGGCAAATTATCGGGATTGGTATGAAGAGTTTAAGAAACACAGCCGAATTTATCAAAAATGGCAGGAAGAGGTAAGCAAAGAAATTTTGACGGCAATGCCTGAGGTGAAAAGGGCAGAGCCAGTGGGTGAAGTTAAGCCCGTGGCAAAGGCAAAGCCCGAGGTTGAGGTTGAGTCTGTGGTAGGAGCTTCGGACGATGATAAAGCGGTTGCGGCCGATGTTGTATCTGACGTGACAGCCGAGCCGGAAAAGGCGGAAGTCAATACCGGAACGCCGGCAGAAACGGCAGATGTGACGGCTGAAACGCGTGAAAAGGCAGAATAATTCACAATCCGGTTAATTGTTGATTAAACACTTGTCAGCGGTTAAAAAGTGTGTTAATTCGTTTGTTAACAGTAATTAACGAACGGAAATTTGATGAAGCTTGGCAAATACATTAAAAACAAACGCTCAAAAACAGCCCTCGGCGTGTTGGTGTTTATGTTGGTGTTGTCTTTATTTGCCGAAGTGATTGCCAACGACAAGCCGATTGTTTTGAAATATCAGGGGGAATATTTTTTCCCGATTGCCAAGGTATATACCGACGCGCGGTTCGGCGGGGATTTTCCGACCGAGGCTAATTATAAAGACCCGTTTATCCGGCAAAATATTGAGGCTGAGGGGTATATGGTTATGCCTGTCGTAGAGTTTTCTTATAATACGGTGGATTATGAATTAAACGAGCCTTTTCCGGCGGCTCCGTCGAGCAGGCACTGGCTGGGGACAGATGAAGAAGGACGGGATATTTTCGCAAGGTTGTTGTATGGGATAAGGCTATCGTTTGCGTTTGCCTTTTTGCTGACGTTTTTTTCTTCGGTTATCGGTATTTTTATCGGTGCGGTGCAGGGGTATTTCGGCGGAAAGACGGATATTGTTTTGCAACGGGTGATTGAGATTTGGGAATCGATGCCGCAGATGTTTGTACTGATTATTGTGGCCAGCGTGTTCGTCCCCAGTTTTTGGACGTTATTGGTTATTTTATTGTTGTTTTCATGGACAGAGCTGACGGGAATGGTCAGGGCAGAGTTTTTAAGAGCGCGGAACTTTGAATATGTCAAGGCGGCCAAGGCGGTCGGGGTTAGTAATTTCCGGATTATGAGCCGGCATATTTTGCCTAATGCGCTGGTGACGACGGTGACGTTTGTGCCGTTTATTTTGGCGGGGGCAATTGTGGCGCTGACGGCGCTTGACTTTTTGGGCTTGGGTTTAGGGCATGAGTATCCGTCACTAGGTGATTTGGTGCGGCAGGGAAAGGATAATTTACAGGCACCGTGGATCGGGCTGAGTATCTTTTTTGTGTTGTCATTAATGCTGTCTTTGCTGATTTTTATCGGCGAAGGGGTGCGAGATGCGATGGATAAGAGGAAAAGATGAGCGAGCCGATTTTAGAAGTAAAGAGTTTGAATGTCCGCTTTATTAAGGAAGACGGCGGGTTATTTTCGGCGGTTTATAACAGCAGTTTTGAGATAAATTCCGGAGAGGTTGTCGCCATTGTCGGCGAATCGGGGTCGGGAAAATCTGTGACGGCATTGTCACTTATGGGGTTGATTGATGCGAAGAAAGTGCTTTATAAAAGCACGAACTCAATTGTGTTTGAAGGCAGGGAGTTGACCGGACTTTCCGAGGAGGAATGGCAAGAGGTGCGCGGTAATGAAATCAGTATGGTATTTCAAGAGCCGATGAGTTCGCTTAATCCGCTTTTAAAAGTGGGGGAACAGATTGCAGAAGTTATCCGTGCGCATAAAAATGTTTCGGCTATAAAAGCTAAGGCCAGAGCGCGCTATTTGCTTAAACTTGTCGGTATTGAAAATGCCAAGGAGCGGATGGAAGCTTATCCGTTTGAACTCTCCGGCGGACAGCGGCAACGGGTGATGATTGCCATGGCGGTTGCCAACAGACCGAAAATCCTGATTGCCGATGAACCGACGACGGCTTTGGACGTGACGGTACAAAAGCAGATTTTGGAGCTGATTTTAAAGCTTAAAAATAAATTTAAAATGGCGGTTGTTTTTATTTCACACGATTTGGGCGTGGTTAAGAAAATCGCCGAGCGCGTGATTGTTATGCGGCAAGGTGTGATTGTGGAGCAGGGGAGTGTCGGTAACGTGTTTAATGTGCCGAATCATCCTTATACCAAAGAGCTTTTAAGCGCGTTTGCCAAGACGGCCGCACGAGAAGATTTCAATGCAAGAAAACTGATGGACGCCCGACATATCTCGGTTTCTTTTCCGATTAAAAAGACTTTGTTCGGCAAGGTCTTAAAAGAAATTAAGGCGGTTAATGACGTGAGTTTGTCGCTTTATGAAGGGAAGACTTTGGGGGTTGTCGGCGAATCGGGGTCGGGCAAGACAACACTCGGGATGTGTCTGGCTAACCTTATCTCTTATAAGGGGGATATTTTGACGGCAAAGTCCGTGCATATTCAGAATGAAAAAGATTTTAGAAAAAATGTACAGGTGGTTTTTCAAGACCCGTATAATTCCCTTAATCCGCGAATGACGGTGGGGGAGATTGTGGAAGAGGGGATTAAAGTGCATTTTAGCGCTTTAAATAAAGAAGAACGGCGGGAAAGGGTTATTAAGGTTTTAAGAGATGTGGGGCTTGGTGAGGATATTTATGAACAGTACCCGCATGAATTTTCGGGCGGACAGCGGCAGAGAATCGCTATTGCAAGGGCGCTTGCGGTGGAACCGAAGATTATGATTTTAGATGAGCCGACGTCGGCTTTAGATGTGACGGTGCAAGCAGAGATTATCCGTTTGCTAAAACGGTTGCAAAATGAAAGAGGGATTTCTTATCTTTTTATTTCGCATGATATGCGCGCGGTCAGGGCAATTTCGCACGAAGTGGCAGTGATGCGCAAAGGACGGATTATTGAACAGGGGGCGGCCGATGAGGTGTTTTTGCGTCCGCAGACAGCATATGCCCAAGAGCTGATTAAGGCGGCTTTGGTGTAAAAAAACACCGCCAAAATGAACTGTCCCCCAAAAGTTGGACAGTTCATAAAGGGCGGTGTTTTTTAGATTAGAGTTCTTTTATCAGCATTTTTTCAGGAGCCAGTTTGTAGGTTCTTTTTTTGTAAGTTAGTTTTACATATCGGTCACTGAAATTGTAGAGGCAAAGAACTTTGCGGCTTTCATCAGCGTTGGTGCGCACAAAAGCAATGAACTCGGCGGGTTTTTTTCTGTTTAGGAAATAGATGTTGCCGTATTCATTGAAAATGCTGTTGCGCCGTCGGGCAATTGCTTTGCGGACACGGTTTAACGTTGAGCCGGGCTTGTTTTGGGTGGAAACAGCCAAATCATATTGCCGACTGTCCGGTTGCAAAGCCATTTTTCTGGTCGGGTCATCCTCGGTATTGCTCATGGCAAAACCGGCACGGGCTGCGTCCCATGGCATTGAGAACGGCGTCCATACGTTAAGCGGGTCAAACTCCGGCTTTTTACAGTTTTCAAACCAAACCGGATTAGGCAGCCCCAGCTCATCGCCTTGAAAGAGGCAGATACTCCCCGGTAAAGCGGTTAAAAGCTGCATCAGCATCACCATCTTTTGCGGGGTGTAATGATTGCCAAACAGGCGTGTTGCTGCACGCTCAAGGTCATGATTGCTGAATGCCCAGTTGATTTTCTCTCCTTTCGGGATGACGCTTAATGCTGTTGATACGTTCTTGACAAAGTCAGAAAGTTTGTAGTTGAGCGCATCAAGGAAAAAGGCGTCACAGCCGCTGTTTTTGATGAGTTTGCGGTTTTTATCAAGGCTTTCAGGGCTCTTGTCAAACCAGTATTCGGCAAGCAACGTTTTGGGTGTCGCATAAGAGTTGCACAACTGCTTTAAGCGGTTGATAAAATCAGCGCCGCCTTGGGTTGTGATGTCATAAATGCGTTTTTGTCTGCCGTTTTCATCAAGCGGATTGTCACGCAAAAGCGGGTCACACGCATAATGTGTCGTGGCATCCAGACGGAAACCGTCTATGCCCAAATCAAACCAGTATTTGGCAACTTTAAGCAGTTCATCTTGAACAACCGTGTTGTTCAAGTTCAGATTAGGCATAGTGTAGTCAAAGCTATGCATATAGAACTGCCGGCGTTTTTTGCTCCAACGCCAAACGCTGTCACCATCTGACGACCAGGTTGACGGCCAGTTGTTCGGCGCTATCGGTTCGTTGTTTTCATCATAGCCTTTGGCATCAGCCCAAATAAAGTAGTCGGTGTACGGCGCTTCTTTTTTCAGGCTTTTTTGAAACCACGGATGGTGCATTGAACAGTGGTTGTACACTTGGTCAATCAAAACCCTTAGCCCTAAGTTATGGAAAGTCTTGCAGAGTTCTTGCAAGTCTTCGGCGTTGCCATACATCGGGTCAATGCCGGTGTAGTCGGTGATGTCATAACCGAAACCATTGCCGCCCC
>JAGASU010000027.1 GCA_017621635.1 Alphaproteobacteria bacterium
AAAGCATTAAAAGAAGCTGTTGACAGTGCATTTGACGCCTACCTTAAAGATACTAAAAACAGCCTGTATTGCATCGGCTCTGTTGTCGGCCCGCACCCTTTCCCTACAATAGTCAGAGATTATCAGTCTGTCATCGGAATAGAAGCACGCACACAAATGCTGACTGAAACAGGAAAACTTCCCGATTATGTCATAGCCTGTGTCGGCGGCGGCAGCAACGCCATCGGCATATTCTCCGGCTTTCTTGACGATTCTTCCGTTAATCTGTGCGGCGTTGAACCTTTGGGCAAAGGAACAAAACTGGGGGAGCACGCCGCTTCTATAACCTATGGAAGAGAAAGCATTATGCACGGCTTTCGCTCCCTTGTTCTTTTAGATGACAATAACAATCCCGCACCCGTTTATTCTGTTGCCAGCGGTCTGGACTATCCTTCCGTCGGCCCCGAACACGCCTATTTAAACAGCACTAAACGTGTAAAATATGTCGTCATTACCGATAAAGAATGTTTAGACAGCTTTTATCTCTTACCCAAAACAGAAGGAATTATTCCGGCGCTTGAAAGCTCTCATGCTCTGGCTTACGCCCTGAAATTAGCCAAACAATTGCCGGCTTCTCAACAAATATTGGTAAACCTCTCCGGCCGTGGAGATAAAGATATTGATTTTGTCGCTGAAAAATATGGTATCTGAAAAATTAGCCACACCTTGCATACAAAAAAGCCTTGTTAACAAACAAGGCTTTTTAATCTGGGGCGGACGATCGGGCTCGAACCGACGACAACCGGTACCACAAACCGGGGCTCTACCAACTGAGCTACGTCCGCCATTGCTCCCAATCTTTTACTAATAATATTTTAGAAAGTCAAGCAAAAAAATATAAACTTTTTTTATCTTTATAAAAAGAAATTAACAATTTATTTTCTTTTTCGTGCCATTATACTCACATTCAATGTATAAATAAGGATTCTTTGTAATGTATATATTAAAAAAGTTTTGTTTAACCCTGCTTTGCTGCAATCTCTTTGCTGTTTCTGCCCTTGCTTCCGGCACGTCTTCCATCGTTATTGACGCTAAAAGCGGCAATATCTTATACTCAAATAATGCCGAAGAGTTGCGCTATCCCGCTTCTTTAACCAAACTGATGACCCTTTACATTACATTTAATGCTCTTGAATCCGGAAAATTAAAGTTAACCGACAAGCTCAAAGTCTCCCGCACGGCAGCCTCCCGCTCTCCTTCAAAACTCGGGGCGCCCGCCGGTTCATACATTGACGTTAAGACCTTGATTCAAGCCCTAATCGTCAAATCTGCCAATGATTGCGCCACTGTTTTGGCCGAAGCCCTAAGCCCGAGTGAAGCCGAATTTGCCGAGCTGATGACCAAAACCGCCCGCAAACTCGGAATGCACCGCACCACGTTTAAAAATGCTTCCGGTCTGCCAAACTCTGCGCAAAAAACCACCGCGAAAGATTTAGCCATTTTAGGTGCCGCTATTTATCATCACTTCCCGCAATATTATCCCATGTTTTCTTTAACCGAGTTTCAATACAACGGCACAACCTATAAAACTCACAACTACCTTTTACACGATTCGCTCGGCACGGATGGTATGAAAACCGGTTATACCGCCGCTTCCGGCTTTAATATCTTAACTTCCGCCCAACAAGGCAATTATCGTGTCATTGCCGTAACCCTCGGACACAAAAAAGTTAAAGAACGCGATCAGGATGTTTCCAAAATGATGGAATTATCTCTCAATCACATCAAAAAGAATCAACGCGTAAACACAAACAGCCTAAAGAGCGCTATCAATAACTCGCTTAAAAGCTCCAAAACCAAAACAGCTTACAACCATTCTCCGCGTAAATATCGCCGTTAATAAAAATGCCAGCACCTGATGTTCATATTGTCATTATTGACGGCAAATCCGGCTCCGGCAGAAAAACGCTTGCTTTTGAGCTGGCGTTAACTTTGCTTTACAATGCGCAAAAGACAGCCCTGCTTCTAACACCCGATTCGCCCTTGCGTCAAACACTCCAAAAAAGAAAAGAGAAATTTCCCGCACTTCTCACACCGGCAATTTTAAACCGCGAAGAATTTGCAACCAGAGCCAATGAGTTCAACGCCGTCATCATCCCCGAAACAAATGCCAAAGACGACCTTGCCGCTCTTGCATCAACTTATATAACAATACTGCCGGCAAACAAAAAAAATGCGGAATTTTTCAGAAAAAATCCTTCTTATATAAATAGTATCTGGGAATTAAAAAAGAAAATCGCCGCCACCTATAACCATAGTTTGGACTGGGTTGTCTGTGAAAACAACCTCTCCGGCCGTTTTTTGGAGGAACCTTCCGCCGAATTAGCCGCCGTCGCCCGCACTTGCGGTTTTCGCACAACCGCCCCGCTTAACCGCCGCTCGGCTTATCAAACCGCCGCAACCGGTATTTCTGCACAAGACAAATCCTTGGCAGAACTAAAAAATACCATGACTTATGAAGACATTTGCGCCAAAAGGGAACTCACAAAACTTGCAGAATTCATTTTCAGTTAATAAATAATCTTTACAAGCCGCAGTTTTTGTTTTAAACTCTGCGGCAAATATATCATATATTTTGAGGAAAATTTAGATGATACAAACAATTAACACCGTTCCCTATACAGACCAGAAAATGGGTACCGCCGGTTTAAGAAAGAAAACCCGTACCGTTATGCAAAAAAACTATCTTGAAAATTTTCTGCAAAGCATTTTTAACACCATTCCCGACTTAGATAAAAAATCCTTTTTAATCGGCGGCGATGGCCGTTATATGAATAAACAGGCCATTCAGACAATTATCAAAATAGCCGCAGCCAATGGTGTCAAAAAGCTTTATGTCGGGCAAGACGGCCTTGTTTCCACACCGGCCGGCTCGCATATTATCTTAAAAAATCATTTAGACGGCGGCTTTGTCCTCTCCGCCTCACATAACCCCGGCGGTATTGACGGCGATTTCGGTATAAAATACGCCACGTCTTCCGGCGGCCAATGCCAGCCGTCTGAGAGCGACGCCATTTACAAACAAACTCAAACCATATCAGAATATAAAATATCGGATTGTCCTGATTTTGACCTTACAAAACTGACCGTCTACCATTGCGAAAACACTGAAATCGAAGTCATAGATCCTTATATCGACTATATTGAGATGATGAAAAATATCTTTGACTTCCCCAAATTGAAAAAACTCTTAAGTTCGAGTTTTCGCTTTGTCTTTGACGCAATGAACGGTGTAACCGGCCCCTACGGCAAAAAGATTTTTGAAGAAACCTTAGGCGCCCCAGTCGGTTCCGTCATAAATGCCGTCCCTTTAGAAGACTTCGGCGGGCTTCATCCCGATCCGAACCTGATTTATGCCAAGCATTTGGTTGACCTGATGTATTCCGAAGCCGCTCCGGATTTTGCCGCCGCCAATGACGGCGATGGCGACCGGAATATGATTTTAGGACAGGGCTTTTTTGTCACCCCAAGCGACTGTCTGGCGATTCTGACCGACAATTATAAGCTCATTCCTGCCTACAAAAACGGAATATACGGCGTAGCCAAATCCGCCGCAACTTCTATGGCTGTTAAACGTGTTGCCGATAAGCTTAATCTTGATTTTTATGAAGTGCCGACCGGTTGGAAATATTTTATTCATTTAATGGACAGCAACCGGATAACTTTCTGCGGTGAAGAAAGTTTTGGCACCGGCGCCTCGCATATCCGCGAAAAAGACGGAATATGGGCAACGCTCTTTTGGTTAAGTATTATTGCCGATACAAATAAATCCGTCAAAGAGATTGTTTTACAACACTGGAAAAAGTATGGTCGCACTTACTTTTTGCGTAATGACTTTGAAAATATCCCGCAAGAAACCGCCGACAAACTTATGGCTGACCTTGAAAAGAAACTTCCGACCTTAATCGGCAAAGAATTTAACGGTTACACTGTTTCCGAGGCTTATCCGTTTATATACAACGATCCTGTTGACCATACTTCCACGCAAAACGGCTTGATTGTTCACTTTACAGACGGCTCGCGCATTGTTTATCGCCTTTCCGGCACGGGAACAAACGGCGCAACTTTAAGAACTTATATCGAGCGTTATGTCACAGACAAACTTCTGGAAGACCCTGAAATTATGCTTGAAACCTTAAGTGCCGCTTCCCGTACGATTTCGGAAATCACTTCCCGTACCGGCAAAGAACGCCCCGATATTATAACTTAAAAAAAGAGAGCTGAATGTTTAAAACAGACCAAGACATACGTCCGGATAAAATTCTTGAAAAACGATTGTTGCTGCTTGTTTTCGTTTTAACCGCAACCATTGTCAGCATAGGCTTTTTATTTGCCTATCCGGCATATCTGCGCCCGATTATTTTATCCGTCTTTATCTTTATCATTTTAAGCATTTACATCACAATCACCATATTAAAATCCGGTGAAAGCGCAATCCTCTACGGCGGCTTGGCCAACGAAATTTTAAAAGACCGCAAAATCTGCTACACCATTCTCAACACGGAAGGTAAAACCGTTTTGCAAAACGAAGCCGCCAGAGAGTTCTTAAAGAAAATTCCCGTTTTGACTTTTTTACAGGAACACGCCGTTTCTGATGAAAATAATCTTCAAAAGCTAAAACAGTTACAACTCTCAGCCGAACATTTTAAAGAGGAAACGCTTGAGATTGCCCTGAAATTTGATAACAAAACCGTCTTTTCCGGTCAGGAATGGTATCGTGTCACCTTACGCCCCGTCAGCATAAGCCAAACGGATAACACTCAAAAAATTTCAAATTTTGACTTAAAATACAACACTTATCTTTTTTGGAGCTTAGAAAATATCACTTCAGAAAAAACGATGGATGCAATTTTTCAAGAAGAACGCCGTGCCTTTTATAACTTTTTAAATTATCTTCCTCTCGGTCTTTATCTCGCAAATGACAAAGGCAAAGTTGAATACGTCAATAAAACTTTAAGTGATATTCTAAACACCCCTAAAAAAGACATCCTCGGGCAGGAAATATCTTCTTTTCTCCCTAAAAACGCCACTACCGAGCAAAAATTGCCCAATGGCAGCACACAATATACGACATATGTCAAAAACGCCGCTAAAGAAATCACCGAGTATCTTGTCAAAGTTGACTGTTTTAAGGAAGGAAACGAAGTTCAAACCCGCGGTACCGTCATTGGCAATATTCCCACTAACGCCGGTTTGAAACAAGCCTGCGAACAAGCCGTCTCTGAGGTAAACACCATCTTTAACCTCTCTCCGTTCGGAATGATGATGTTGGATTTAGACCTTGTCATAAAACGCACAAACCAACGTTTTTTAGACATTCTGGGCGTACCGTCAACTTCCCAATTATTAAACAATTATCTCACTAACTATCTTGATGAAGAAAGTATCACCAAAATAAAAAAACAGTTGGCTTCGTTTAAGGCAGAAAACACCAAGCTGCAACCCGCTTATTTTGACTTAAACTTAAAAGAAAAAAATAAAACCAAGATTCTCCGCCTTTATATCTGCCCGCTGTTTTCTTCTACTATTCAAATAAAAGAAAACATCAAAGGAATTGTTTTATTCTGTTTAGATACAACCGAGCAGAAAAACCTTGAAACACAATTTGCCCAAGCTCAAAAAATGCAGGCAATGGGCCAGCTTGCCGGCGGAATTGCCCACGATTTCAATAACCTTTTAACTGCAATGATAGGTTTTTGCGACCTCTTGCAACAGCGCCACAGCATAGGCGATTCCTCTTATGCCGACATTATGCAAATAAAACAAAACGCGATTTGCGCCGCAGAGCTTGTCCGCCAGCTCCTCCAGTTTTCAAGAAAACAACCGCTGCAACCGAAGTTAAACGATATTACCGACATCCTCATAACGTTCACCCCGCTCTTAAAGCGAACTGTCGGCGAACAAGTGGAATTAAAATTTCATCACGGAGAAAATCTGGATAACATAAAGGTTGATAGTGTACAATTCCTCCAAGTCGTCCTCAATCTTTGCGTCAACGCCAAAGACGCTATGAACAAAAAAGGCACGCTCACCATCTCAACCCAAAAAGAAACACTGCTCGAGCCTTACCATTTCGGCGCTGAGGTTATTGAAAGCGGATCTTTTATCCGTATGGATATCACCGATACAGGCTGTGGTATTCCACTTGAAAATATGTCCCGAATTTTTGAGCCGTTTTTTTCCACCAAACAAAATGTTGTCGGCTCCGGCACAGGGTTGGGACTAGCCACCGTGTACGGTATTGTCCGTCAAATGGAAGGCTTTATCAAAGTAAAAAGCACCATAAATGTCGGCACAACATTCTCAATCTATCTTCCTGCCTATCCGGCACAAGAACTCAGTGAAGAAACAACAAAGAAAAATCTTCAAACCCTGAATGACAAACGCGGGCGTGCCGTTCTTACGCCGACGCCGGCGCCGCTCAAGACGCCGGAAAACAGAGAAGAAAAACTTATCTTAGGCTTAAGCCTGAACGCCGCCGATGATTTGGCTAAAACGCCCGAAGATATTGACAAGACAAGAATTCTCTTAGTAGATGATGAAAACTCTGTCAGAACATTTGCCCTGCGTGCATTGCGCAAAAAAGGCTATGATGTTGTTGGCTGTAATTCTGCCGAAAATGCACTTGAAACACTTGAAACAGATAAAAACTTCCAACTTCTCATCACCGATATGGTTATGCCGGGGCAAAATGGTATTGAACTTGCAAAACAAGTGCTTGAAATACTGCCGGACATCAAAATCATTTTAGCTTCCGGTTATTCCGAAGACATCTTAAAAGGTGAATACGCAGACATTGACAATATGTCATTTATCCCCAAGCCGTTCAGCTTAAGCGATTTAACCCAAAAAGTTTACGAGGTAATGACGTCATAATGGAAAATCGCCTCAAAAACAAATCCGGACAATATCTTCTCAAATTCACACCCAACGCTTATATGGGCGAAGAAGATTTTTTAGTCGCCCCTTGCAACGAAACCGCCTATAAAGCCGTAACACTATGGCCCTATTGGCAACATTTTGCCCTTAATATCTTCGGTCCCAAAAGCTCAGGAAAATCACATCTTGCCCAAATCTGGGTAAACAGAATACAAATGAGCCTCCCCCGCCCGATACAAATCCCCGTTGTTCCGGCACAACATATTAATATGAAAAATCTCAACAAATACGCTAATGAAAACCCGTTTTTGGTCATAGAAAATCTTGACGGCTCAGTCAATGAAGAAGCCTTTTTTCACCTCTACAACCATTATAATGTAGATGGCAAATTTATATTGTTCACCTCAGAACTCCCCCCCTCAAAACTGCCGTTCAAACTTCCGGATTTGCGTTCCCGATTAAACATCATCCCGACCGTTGAAATCCTGCAACCGGACGATACAATGTTAACCGCGCTTATTGCCAAACTTTTTAACGACAGGCAAATCATCATCTCGCAGGATATTTTGGATTACATCTTAAAACATACTGAACGCTCCTTCAACTATGTCGCCCGATTAATAGAAGAAATTGACGACATTTCATGGACATACGGCCGCGCCATATCTATCCCGATCGTCAAAGACGCCCTGACTAATTTAAATAAAAACCAACAGTTGGAACTTTTTATATGAACTCGCATTATAACCAAAACATAAACGGCTGGATAATCCTTGATAAACCTCAAGGCGTCAGCTCTAATCAGGCCTTGCGCAAAATTCAATATCTGCTCCGCGCCAAAAAAGCCGGACATATCGGTACGCTGGATCCTTTTGCAACCGGTGTTTTACCCTTGGCATTCGGTGAAGCAACAAAGCTCATCCCCTATCTTGAAGGAAATGAAAAAACCTACGAGTTCACGCTTAAATTCGGCACCGCCACCACCACGGCAGACACCGAAGGCGACATTTCAGAAACATCAAAAACAATCCCGAGCATAGAGGAAATACAAAACATCTTACCGCAGTTTATCGGTAACATCAGCCAAATACCGCCCAAATATTCCGCCATACATATTAACGGAAAACGTGCTTACGATTTAGCCCGCAAAGGCGTAGAATTTGAAATTCCCTCCCGTCAAATCATCATTAAAGAACTCGTCCTTCTAAACGCCCGCTTAGACCAACAGGAAGCCGATTTTAGAGTCACCTGTTCCAAAGGCACCTACGTCCGCACACTGGGAACGGATATTGCCGCCGCCCTCAACACTTGCGGGCATTTAACCGCTCTGCGCCGCACTCAAAACGGATTTTTTAGCCTTTCTGATACGATTTTACTGGATAATTTAAAAAATATATTATATAAGAGCAGCGGAGTTTCTCCTCTTAAACCGGTTGAAACATTTCTGTGCGACATCACGGTTATCGCTTTAACCTCGGAGCAAGCTCTTAAGCTTAAAAGCGGACAAACGCTTGATTCAAAAGATTTAATTCCGTTTGATTCAATAGCTACCGCCTGCTATGAAAATAAGCTTATCGCCCTGATCGAAACCAAAGAAAACAAAGTTTTCCCGATTCGGGTATTTAATTTATAAACGCTAAATTTAATAAGGAAATAAAAGATGTCGATTACAAATGAAAAAAAACAAGAAATTATTGCTCAATATGGCACAAAACAAGGCGATACCGGTTCACCGGAAGTTCAAATCGCAATTTGGACATATCGTATCAACGCCTTGATTGAACACTTCAACACACACAAGAAAGATTTACACTCTCGTCTTGGCTTGATGAAGATGGTTAGCCGCCGCCGCCACTTATTAGATCACTTAAAGCGGGCGAGCGAAGAAAGATATCAAACATTGATTAAAAAGTTAGACTTGCGTAAGTAATGTTTGAAAACAAATAGCGGGGCAATGGGGCTCCGCTATTTGAAAATCCTGATATAATGTCAGGTGAGGTATTTTATAGGAAAGGTAAAAAATATGGTCAATTGGAATGTGCACCGCAAAGAAATTCAATGGGGCGGTCGCAAATTAGTTTTAGAAACAGGTAAAATCGCAAAGCAGGCAACAGGTGCCGTTTATGCAAGTTATGGAAATACGGTCGTTGTTGCAACTGTTGTTGCTGCAAAAGAAGCAAAAGCTGATCAGGATTTTTTCCCTTTAACTGTTAACTATCAGGAAAAATATTATGCAACCGGCAAAATCCCCGGCGGCTTTATGAAACGTGAAGGCAAACCTTCCGAACGTGAAGTTTTGGTTTCCCGCCTTATTGACCGCCCGATTCGTCCGTTATTTCCTGACGCATTCAAAAATGAAGTTCAAATCGTCTGCACCACAATTGCACACGATAAAAAGACAGACTCAGACATTTTAGCAATGATTGCCGCTTCTGCCGCATTAGCAGTTTCCGGCATTCCGTTTTTAGGTCCGATTGGCGCGGCCAAAGTCGGCTACATCAACGGAGAGTATGTTTTGAACCCGACAGTTGAAGAGTTAAAAAATTCCGAGTTGGAATTAACCGTTGCCGGAACAAGCGAAGGCGTTTTGATGGTTGAATCCGAAGCCAATGAACTCTCGGAAGAAACAATGTTAAACGCCGTTATGTTCGGTTTTGATAACTTCCAAAGCGTTATCAATATGATAAACGAACTCAAAGCCGAAGCCGGCAAAGAGCCGTGGGAATCACCGGTATTTCCGCCGGAGTTTGATGAACTCTACAATCGTATTGAAAAAGAATTTCGCGCCAAATACGAAGAAGCTTTCAACGAAGTGGACAAACAAAAACGCTCAACCCGTTTAGGCGAATTAAGCGCTGAAGTTAATGCTACTATTGATCCGGAAAACGAGTTTGAAACCCGTTATGCTTTAGATGCTGTTGAAAAATTAATGCACTCGGTAATGCGTGAAAAAGTATTAACCACCGGCTCGCGTATTGACGGCCGTGACACCAAAACTGTCCGCCCGATTACCTGTGAAGTTAATTTATTGCCGACAACACACGGCTCTGCCCTGTTCACCCGCGGTGAAACGCAGGCTTTGGTTGTAACAACCTTAGGCACCGGTGAAGATTCACAAATCATTGACGGTTTAATGGACGAATCACGCCAAGACTTTATGTTAAACTATAACTTCCCGCCGTTCTCGGTTGGCGAATGTGGCAGATTAGGTTCTCCGGGGCGTCGTGAAATCGGTCACGGTAAACTTGCATGGCGTGCTATTCACCCGATGTTACCGAAAGACAAGGCCGAATTTCCTTATACAATCCGCGTTGTTTCGGATATTATGGAATCAAACGGTTCTTCCTCAATGGCAACCGTATGCGGTTCTGTCTTGTCTTTGATGGACGCCGGTGTTCCGTTGAAAAAGCCTGTTGCCGGTATTGCTATGGGTTTAATCAAAGAAGACGATGGCAGAGTTGCGATTTTGACTGATATCTTGGGCGATGAAGACCACCTTGGCGATATGGATTTCAAAGTTGCCGGAACAAAAGACGGCGTAACCGCTTTGCAAATGGATATTAAAATCACCTCCATCACCAAAGAGATTATGAAAAATGCTTTAGCTCAGGCACACGAGGGACGTATTCACATTTTGGGTGAAATGGCCAAAGCTTTGGCTGAACCTCGTCCGGAAGTTTCGCCGAACGCGCCGCGCATCATCACAATCAAAATTCCGGTAGACAAGATTCGTGAAGTCATCGGTACCGGTGGTAAGGTTATTCGTGAAATCATCGAAAAAACCAACACCAAAATTGATATTGAAGATGACGGAACAGTCAATGTTGCAGCCGTCGACAAGAAAGACGCTGAAGCAGCGCTTGACATCATTAACGGTATCGTTGCTGTTCCTGAAGAAGGCAAAAACTACCACGGTGTCATCACCAAGATTATGGACTTTGGTGCTTTCGTCCGCTTCTTAGGCTCAACCGAAGGTTTGGTACACATTTCTGAAATCAAAAACGAACGTATCGCTTCCGTAACTGATTTCTATAAAGAAGGTGATCAAATCTGGGTTAAATGTATGGGTACGGACAATCGCGGTAAAATCAGACTTTCCGCCAAACGTGTTAATCAGGAAACCGGTGAAGACGCTTAAGTCTTAAGCCTTTAAACAAAAAAATAGTGTCTGTTTTAGCAGACACTATTTTTTTTACTTTCCGTACAGCATACGCATGTATTCAAAAAGAACAATCGCACAAAGCAAAACCCCGACGAGCCAATACCCGCAACATAGCGCAATAACTGCAACTAAGAGCAAAACAACAACTGCTCCGAAATACTTTTCAATCATAACGCAAATTATTAAATTAATAATATTCTAAACGTCATCAAGATAGCATTTAAAAGAAGCTCTGTCAATTATTTAGTTCGGAGTTTTATAAAATTTCGCTGATAAAAAACGATCCTTTTTTCTACACAACTATAATACCACAAAGTTAAAAATAAGTAAACTTAAAAATCATTTAAATACATAGACCTACTCCCAATCCTCTGTAAAACCGAAGCTCTCCTTACCTGCTGAAAAAAAAGGATCGTTTATTTTCAGCAGAAAGGAAAACCCATGAGCTATAAAATTTCACAACAAGATATTGACACCATAAAAACTAATGGTACACCCGTTGTCAGCGGAACAATGAGATATGTTATCCCGCTTGATAAATTGTCTAATAAATTTGATTTTATTAACCCCAAAGACGCCGGCACCGAATGGGGAAACCAAAGCCTAAAAGGTGACGGAAACGATATTTTACTACTAAACGGCTTAACCCCCGAACAAATAGAAAAAATTGAAACCTATGCCGCCAAATTTGAGCAAGAAAAACAAAAACCAATCTCTGATATGCACTTAGTCGAATTAAAGCAATTTATGTCCTACCTGTCAAAAAACGGCTTTAATGATGTCTATTGTTCCGATAAACAATATATGGAAACATCATTAACCGCAAATGATTCAAACAAGCGTATCGGCCTCTACGCCCGTAACAAAGACGCTGTCTGCCGCGCCGCAGTCCTTCCATTAGGCACGGTTTATAGTGACGGTCAAAAAGAGCAGATAGCAAATGTTGAAGGTGCTTTACTGATTGTTCCCGAATCCGGCCGTCAAGAAGACATTCGTATTACCAATGTCCCAGAAGATTATGCACCCCTATCAGGCAAAGACCAAATAACCTCGTTGATTCACTTAAAAGCTGATGCGTCTAAACACCAAACAGCTCAGTTTGCAAAGCAAAATGACGGCAGATAAAACAGCACTCACGTTAATATCAAAAAAGCGGCAGAGTTTCTGCCGCTTTTTATTTCAATCATCGGTAAAACTAAATTTCGCCGACATACATACCCATATCAACCGCGGCACGAACATAAACGCTGTCTTTATTAAGCATTGTCGTTCCTTCGGCAACAACTTCTTCTAACGGATAAGTATCAATTTTATCACCATTTAAGGCTACCATAACATCTGTCTTGCCTTCTTTAAGAAGCTCAACCGCCTTTGCACCGAAAGCACAAGCCAAAGCTCTGTCAAACGCTGTCGGATCACCGGCACGCTGAACGTGACCGAGTTTGGTAACGCGGGTCTGGAAACCGGAATATTTTTGGTTAATAGCTGCACTCAAATATTCGCCGATACCACCGTTAATCTTCTCACCGATAAGGTTTTTGCTATTAGAAACCATCTCACCCGATTCGGTATGAACCCCCTCGGAAACTACAATCACCGCATGATTTCTGCCACGAGCCTTAATGCTTTTTAATTTATTGATAATCCCGTCAATCGTATAAGGAATTTCAGGAACCAAGCATACATCGGCAAAACCGGCAACAGCTGAGTGCATAGCCAAATGTCCGGCATCACGTCCCATAACTTCCAAAATCAAAGCGCGCTGATGCGAACGCGCTGTCTTCCACAAAGCGTCAACCGCTTCAACACAAACCTGACAAGCCGAATTAAAGCCGACCGAATATTGTGTAAGCGGCGTGTCGTTATCAATCGTCTTCGGAATACCGACCATCTTAACGCCCGCATTGCGGCAATAATTGCTGACAATGTTCATGCTGCCGTCACCACCGACAACAACGACGGCGTCCAACCCTAACTCAGCAACACCTTTGCCGAACCGTTTGGAAATTTCTGCCTGCGATTCCATCTTAACCCCCTTATTTAAAGAGCCTAAATAAGAACCGGCAATCCGCGGCCATGGCGTGTCAACAAAATTGCTCTCGGTTAAAATCTCATAAGACAGCGGGGCCTCGGTCAAGCCGTCTGTTCCGTTATGAATACCATAAACTTCCCATCCGTACTTTGCAGCGGAACTAACCACCGAAGAAACCACGGCATTTAAGCCGGCGCAATCGCCACCGCTTGTCAAAATACCGATTTTTTTAATTTTCGTCATACTCTAATCCTTGCATTATAATTCAGACCATTTTTTAGCATAGATACCTGATAATTTAAATATTGCCAGCAGAATTTTATTTTTTTTCACTAATTTTTACTTTCCGCTGTGAAAAAAACTTGATTTTTAACAAAAAATAGGGTATACTGCCGTCAAATAATGAGAATCGCATTTATTGCGCTCAAACACTTTTTTCGGAGACAAAAATGGCTAATTCAAATTCTTTCAATAAACTTCAAGTTCAGCTTTGCGAATTAAAACTTGAAGAAAGAAGAGTCAAATCAGATATAACCAAACTGGTAAAAAACCAACAGATGATTGATTTTTACCAAGCTCAGCAATTAAACAAATTAAAAACCTCCGTTAAAAGCAAAATCCAAAAAATAGAAACCTTAATTAACCCTAATATTATCGCATAATCTGCCACTTCAAGATACACCGGCGCAAATTTGTGGGCTAAAAAAATGAAAAACAGCAAATACACTTTCCCTCTCCTCGTGATATTTGCTGTTTTCATTTTATGCGCTGTTTCCTATATTCTGTTTATCTATAAAACCGACTATCTGAAAATCTTTGTCGTATACTACAAACCGGCACCAATAATAAAAACAGAAATTTTCGAACCCCTGCAAGGCGGCAGAAAAATTGTCAACACCCCCTCTCGCCGAGGGACCTTCACTCAAGATGAAATCACTTGGTTAAAGGATAATATGATAGGCGACGACACCGGCGACAATATTTCCGAATTAAACCGTAACTTTGCCGAAATCACCGCCCTTTACTGGATTTGGAAAAACACCTCGTCCCCCTATGTCGGGATGTTTCACTACCGCCGTTTTTTAAGTATCAACGCTAATGCACATTACCCGATGGTAAATTTCCCTTCAATGCGCTTTCGCACACTCGGCTTAAAACACTTGGAAAGCTTCTCAAAAGAATTTTTACATGACCTTGAACTTGAAAAAAAATATATTCTCCCGTGGTTTGCCACGCATGATATTTTGGTTTCCGAACCGATTAAGCTTAACGCCTATGAGCAATACCAAAAAGAACACGTCATCTCAGACTTAAACAAAGCCTTAGATATTATCAAACAAAAATACCCCGAGATGCACGCCTTTGCCCTGCAAACCCTCAATAGTCAGAACGGCTTTTACCCGACCAATATGTTTATCACCCGTCGTGACGTACTAAACAGATATGCCTCTTGGCTGTTCAGTATTCTCCTACCGCTTTATGATGAGATAAAAGAAAAGGTTAATGCCCGCGATACCGAACAAAAATTAGCCTTTGCCTATCTCTCGGAACGTTTGTTCACGGTTTATCTGCGTTATGAGCAACAAACCCACGGCTTGCGCATTAAAGAATTTCCTTTTGCCCTGGCCTCAAACTTTTTCACCCCGCCGGCCGATATGCCTTATATTATCTTAAAAACGCCCGAATGGGAAGACGTATTTATCGCCCAGTCAGAAAATCGGATCTGCAGTTTTAATAACAAATTTAAAAATTGTGCCAAGTTCAAAATCGCCCCCAATGGCCGCTTAAAAGCAGTTTGGGATAACGGCGGCACATCCTTTTTTAAACACAACGCCGACAATACGTTCGAACTTGAAAAATAAGTAAAAAATTATTATTTTTTTCATCAAATTAACCGAACATAAATAAACCGCCGCATAAAATAACAAAAATTTTGTTTTAATCCTTATCTGACGGAAGAAAAATGCACGCAATACACTCGCTTATTGTTGACTTAACGCTGATTACAATTTATGCCGGACTAACCACCTTACTCTGCAAAAAACTAAAACAACCGATTGTTTTAGGCTACGTCTTAGCCGGTATTTTTGCCGGCCCCTATTTTAATTTTCTTCCGACCGTCAGCGACAAAGAAGACCTCACTTTGTGGGCGGATATCGGCGTTATTTTCCTTCTCTTCGGCTTAGGACTTGAATTTAGTTTCAAAAAAATGCTAAACGTCGGCAAAGCTGCAATGATTACCGCCAACGCCAACATTATTTTTATGCTCTTTTTAGGCTACAACACCGGACTTTTACTCGGCTGGTCTACCATGGACAGTTTTTTCTTAGGCTCAATGATTTCTATGTCCTCCACCACCATCATCATCAAAACCTTTAATGAGCTTAACATCAAAAAACAACGTTTCACTGACTTGGTGTTCGGCGTCCTAATTGTTGAAGATTTAATGGGAATCTTGCTCTTGGTTCTCCTCCCGACTATTGCCATGGGTTCCACCATTAACGGTACCGAGCTGGCCTTAAGTACGTTAAAACTCATATTTTTCTTAATTCTTTGTTTTATCACCGGCATTTATCTCGTCCCCACCTTTCTAAATAAAGTCGAAAAACTCTTAAGCGATGAAATGCTGTTGCTCATCACCATCAGCCTCTGCTTCGGTATGGTTCTTCTAGCCACTTCCTCAGGCTTTTCTTCTGCTTTGGGCGCATTCATTATGGGCTCGATTTTAGCAGAAACTTCCCTAATCGAACGTATAGAAAAGAATTTAAAACCGCTAAAAGACTTCTTTGGTGCCGTTTTCTTCGTTTCCGTCGGTATGATGGTTGACCCAGCCATGTTCATTACCTACGCCAAACCTATATGCATTATTACCATCATCGTCATTCTTGGTATGGTAACTTTCTCAACATTAGGCTTCACAGCCTCTGGAGAAACGTTAAAAACATCCGTTTATGGTGCATTTTCTTTAGCCCAAGTCGGCGAATTTGCTTTTATTATCGCCTCACTCGGTATGAGCTTAGGCGTTTTAAGCCCTAAAGTTTATCCGATAATCGTTGCCGTTTCGGTTATCACCACCTTTTTAACCCCGCTCATGATAAAATCAGCCGATCCGGCTTATAAATACCTTAACAAAAAACTTCCCGAATCTTGGCTGACATACATTAACAAATACGCCTCCTCCGCCACAATAACCCATAACGAGGAACGCTTATGGAGCGCCTTATTTAAGAGTTATCTCTTGCGCTTAACGCTCTTTTCAATTATTCTTTACAGCATCATTGCTTTTTCAACAGCTATTCGCCCGTTTGTCCGCCAAATTATTCCCTACCGAATTTTAGCTAATATCCTGATGACTTTCTTAACATTTTTACTAATGTCCCCTTTCTTAAAAGCTCTCATCGGTTGGAATATCATCACTTCAAAATTCATAAAAACCAAACTGCACTGGTTGTTTCCCAAAAAACAAACCGATGAGCTTGAATTGGCACGTACCTGCGAAAAAGAAAGCCACCATCCGGACACTGCAAATGCCCTCAAAACGGCTGCCTGTGCTGTTTTGGATGAAAAGACGCTACGCCTGCGCAACTTTTTCGCCGAAAAAAACCAAGTTTCCAGAATTTACTATAAACTCTGGATGGCCAAAAAAGCAAACCGCCTGCCGCTGATTATTTTAACCAGTTTCAGAATACTTGTGTCATCTTTCTTCATCGTTACGGTTGTTCACAAATTTTTAAGCGAAAACCCGAAATTGACCTTTATCCTCTTACTGTTAACAATCTTTTCGGTTTCTCGATCCCGTTGGTTATTAGATCAATACTTAAAAATTGAAACGCAGTTCTTAAACAATCTCAAAGGACGCACCCCTTCTAACCCCGACAATGAAGAAAAAACGCCACCTACATCTCCGGCATAATTTCCGGCTCAAGTTTATGCTTGACGATATAACGGGAAAGAGTCAGTCTGTCAACCCGAAGCACACGCGCAATTTCTGATTTTGAAACATTGTCTACACGCATAGAGGTAATCTGTCGCTCTTTTCCGGCTAACTTTAAATGGCTGTTACGCCGTCCTTTGGGACGCCCCAAAACCCGTCCCTCGGATTTTAGGCGCAGCAACGCCTCTTTTGTCCTCTGTGAAATAAGATTACGTTCAATCTCTGCCGACAATCCGAAAGCAAAAGCCAAAACCTTAGACTGAATATCCGTTCCCAAACGATAATTATCCTTAATCGTCCATACTTGAACCCCGTTTGACATGCAATAATGCAAAATACTCATAACCTGCAATAAATTACGCCCCAAACGTGAAAGCTCGGAAGCAATCAAAATATCGCCGTCCTTTAATTTTTTCAAAAGTTTTCCCAGTTTGCGCTTTTCCAGCTCTTTTGTCGCACTGATAGTTTCCATAATCCACTTTTCAATAATCATCTTATTATTAAAAGCATACGCTTTGATTTCAAAACGCTGATTTTCCGTTGTTTGCTTATCCGTACTAACTCTGATATATCCATAAATCATAATATAGTCCTTTCTTTTCTGAATTTACGTTCAAAAGAACTATGTCATTTTTTGAATAAACACACGTATAAAAAAATTACAAACAGGACTAATAAAAAACAGGCCCCGTGACCGGAGCCTCCAACAATCTAATTCGCTGTTCCGAAATTCCTTAGGTTCTGAATAATGGATTGCGCCGCAGATTGCGATTCTTCGCTAATTCCTGCCGACTGCAAAGCTAGCTTGCGCAAACAAATGCTGACCAACTCGTCAGATGTGGCACTCAGCCCTTGAACAAATAACGTTCCCGCCTGAAATTTGGCCGTTGCTTCGCTAATCAAACAAGCCCTCATCCTCGTTTTCATTGAAGCATTAGCATCAACAGTCGTATAACGGGAGGTATCCGCGCACCCTGCCATCAACGTCAAAACCATACAACACAAAATCTTTTTCATCTCAAGTCTCCTTTAATCTGCTCATACTTCCCGTAGCATAACGGCATAATGTTAACAACAGCTTTACAAATACTTATATCTATTCCGATATTTCAAAATAAGCGTAACACTGACAGACAACGCAATCACTTCTGCCACAATAATCGAACTCCAAATTCCGTTTAAACCGAAGAAAATCGGCAAAATCATCACGCACCCGCATTCGCAGACAAGTGTCCTCGTCACAGAAATAACCGCCGACACAATCCCGTTGTTTAATGCCGTAAAAAATGCCGAAGCATAAATATTAAACCCTGCCAGCAAAAACGATATTGCATAAATTCTAAAGCCGTAAGTCGTCATATTCAAAAGATTTTCATCAAAACCGACAAAAATTCTTGCCAACAATCGTGCCGAAAGCTCCGCAAGCAAAGTTAACACAACCGCTGAGACACCGATAAAAATAACATTTTTCTTAAACAAGCTTTGCAATTCCCGCCAATCCTTAGCTCCAAAATGATAGCTGACAATCGGATTGCTGCCGATAGAATAACCGATAAACACTGATAAAAAGATAAAGTTAACATAAGAAATCACCCCAAACGCAACAACGCCGTTTTCCCCATTTATCCGTAAAAGCTGATAATTATACAAGATATTCACAATAGAAACAGAGATCTGCCCTAAAAACTCACTCAAACCGTTTGTGCAAGATTTAAACAAGGCCTTTCCGTAAAACTTTGTTTTAACTAACCGTAAAGGAGAAGTATTCGGGCAAGCAAAATATAATAAAGGTATCACACCACCAATTATTTCCCCAATAACAGTTGCCCACGCAGCCCCGACGACACCCCACTCAAAATAAACAATGAATAATGCATCCAACGCCATATTAACCAAACCGGCAGATATGGTAATAAACATCCCGAGTTTTGGTCTTTCCGCCGTTATCATAAAACCTTGAAACATAAACTGCAGCATAAAAACCGGAATAAATAACAGCAAAATGCGTCCATACAAAAGGGACTGCACCATAAGCTCTCCCTCAACGCCAAACACCGCTAACACCGGCTCCAGCGCCACCAAGGCAATAACAGACACAACCACACCGAAAATAACACTTGCATATACCAACATAGAGAATATCTGATTAGCCATAAACCGATTTTTCTCACCCAACGTTTTTGCAATCAGCGCACTACCACCGGTTGAAAACATAAACCCAACCGCAGCCAAAATCATCAAAAACGGAAACACGATATTAACCGCAGCAAACGGTGTCGCACCCACATAATTAGAAACAAAAACCCCATCAACAATACTGTAGATAGATGTAAAAATCATCATTAAAATAGACGGCGCCGTAAACCTCAACAACTTCGCAAACGTAAAATGTTCCGAAAGTTTAATCTCCATATCTCACCTGTAATACAATTAATCTCGTCATTTCCTAAATAAGCAATTTATCTAAAATAAAAACAAAAGTCAAAAAATCAAATAACCTTATTATATAATCATCCCGCCCAATATAAAATAATTCCTTTCAATATGACTTTATTAAACAAATTTTAATAATATTTTACTATCAACATCACACGAAAAAGCACCTAAAGGCAAAACAATGAAAAGCATATACCCCGTCATCCTTCTGATAATTTCTAACATATTTATGACCTTCGCATGGTACGGACACTTGCGTTTCAAATCATACAGCCTTTGGATTGTTATTTTATCAAGCTGGCTTATCGCCTTTTTTGAATATTGTTTTCAAGTCCCCGCAAACCGTATCGGACACGAATTTTATACCGCAACCCAGCTTAAGGTAATGCAGGAAATCATTACTTTAACAATCTTTGTCTTCTTCTCCGTTTGGTACTTAAAAGAAGACTTCCGCTGGAATTACGCCGTCGGCTTCGCCCTAATCCTGCTGGCCGTCTTTTTTGTTTTTAAAAAATGGGATTAAAATATCAATAACTTCTTCTTACAAAAAAACGCCCCCAAAGGAGCGCTTTAAAAAATTGGTGCGCTAGGCCGGAATCGAACCGGCACGGGATTGCTCCCAACAGATTTTAAGTCTGCAGCGTCTACCTGTTCCGCCACAAGCGCTTATCACCAACAACAAGCTTTATACAAACAAAAAAAAATAATTGCAACATAAAACTTGTATTTTTTTCACTTTCCGCTAAACTTCTTTTGTTTTAAGCATACAGCGTATGCTTTGGTGTAACATCGTATGCGGCAGAAACAGCGTTTCGGCATACATTTTTGAAAGATATTTATATGAAACCTATCAACAAAAAGCTTCAATCTACCAAGAACAAGCTAAGCGAAGTCCCCTTTCGCAAGCTTATTCCGAATATTGTAACAATGTTAGCGCTTTGCTCCGGCATCACCTCAATCCGCTATTCTATGCAGGAAAACTGGGAAAAAGCGGTAATATTTATTTTTTTGGCCGCTTTGTTTGACGGCTTAGACGGTCGTGTTGCCCGTATGCTCAAAGCCTCATCAAAATTCGGCGCTGAACTCGATTCTCTGAGCGATTTCGTCAGCTTCGGCGTTGCACCTGCTATTTTAATGTTTCAATGGTGCTTGTTTGATTTACCCAAAATCGGCTGGTTTTTCTGCCTTCTTTTTGCAATGGGAATGGCTATGCGTCTGGCGCGCTTTAATACAATGCTTGAAGATGACACGATTCCGCCCTATTGGTCACATTATTTCACCGGTGTTCCGGCTCCGGCCGCCGCCGCAATGGTAATTATGCCCATTTTAATAAGCTTTGACTGTAAAGAAGCTCTGCCTTATATGCGCACACACCTGTTCTGCGGTGTGTGGATGTGCATTGTATCATATCTTGAAACCAGCCGTATCCCGACAATTTCGCTCAAAAAAGCCAAAGTTCACCCCTCAATGATAGTCCCGCTGTTGTTGATAGTAGCCCTGCTTGCAAACTTTTTATTCACGCAAACATGGCTCACTCTGGGCGTTTTAACCGGCTTATATGCTTTGTCGATTCCATACGGCATTATCCGCTTCTTGCAAGATAAGCACGCGTATGAAAAAGAGTTCAATAAAGCAAATTAAACATAAAAGGGGAGTAAAAACCTCCCCTTTTTCAAAAACTTCTTGCTTTTTAAAATAACAAGCGTATAAAAACTTACGCTAAACAGCACCCCTGGAGGCTGTTTGGCTGTTTAATTTAACAAAAACAAAAGGATAAAACAATGTCAGAAATTACATTTAACGCAAATTTGCGCGAAAATGCAGGTAAGGGGGCAGCTCGTGCGTGTCGTAGAGAGGGCCGTATTCCTGCAGTTATTTATGGCGGCAAAAAAGACGCTGTAAACATCAGTCTTCATCCGGTTGAGCTTGAAAAAGCTTTGGATATGGCAGACTTCTACAAATCTGTTATCACCGTTTCCGTAAACGGCAAAAATGAAAAAGTAATCTGCAAGGATGTTCAATTCCATCCGGTATCAGATATGCCGATTCACGTTGACTTCTTACGCAAATAAGAGGATAAAATGTTTTTAGTGGCAGGACTTGGAAATCCCGGAGAGGAATATGCAAAAACCCGCCACAACATAGGTTTTATGGCGGCTGATGAGATTCACAGCCGCTATAACTTTACCCCCTTCAAGGCAAAGTTTGAAGGTTTGCTTGCTGAAGGAACAATTGACGGCGAGAAAGTTTTGCTCCTCAAACCGCAAACATTTATGAATCTATCAGGTCAATCCGTTGGCAAAGTTGCTAATTTTTACAAAATTCCGCCGCAAAATATTATCGTTATTCACGATGACAAAGACCTTGCACTTGGCAAACTTAAAGCCAAAATCGGCGGTTCCGCCGGCGGACATAACGGTTTAAAAAATATCGATTCGCAAATCGGTCAGGAATACAACCGTATTCGTATTGGCGTTGGCTCCCCAAAAGAACACAACACCGACACCGTAAATTTTGTGCTTTCCCGATTCTCTAAAGCTGAAATGGACATTTTACAAGAAAGACTGGACTTTATTGCCGCCACAGTGGGCGAGCTAATCAAAAAAGGCATCGCACAATATTCTAATCTTATAGGTCAGCACAATCAAAAGTAGGCTCAAGCACATTTTTTTATTGCATTTTTCTATTGCAAAACAAACATATCTCTAGTATAACCGCCACATAATAAAAACAATTCTTAAAGGAGCTTTCAAATGGGATTTAATTGTGGCATTGTTGGTCTTCCAAACGTTGGCAAATCCACACTTTTTAACGCTTTAACCCAAACTATCGCCGCGCAGGCGGCAAACTTTCCGTTCTGCACGATTGAGCCGAACACCGGACGCGTCGCCGTACCGGACAAACGTTTGCAGGAATTAGCAGATATTGTCCACCCGAAAAACATTGTTCCGACACAATTAGAGTTCGTTGATATTGCAGGCCTTGTAAAGGGAGCGTCCAAAGGTGAGGGCTTGGGAAACCAATTTTTAGCCAACATCCGTGAAACTGACGCGATAATTCACGTTCTCCGCTGTTTTGAAGATGGCAATATTACGCACGTTGAAGGCTCGGTAGACCCGATTCGCGATGCTGAAATTGTTGAAACCGAACTGATGATTGCCGACCTTGAATCTCTGGAAAAACGCTTTGAACAAACCAAGAAGAAAGCCCAGACCGGTGGAGATAAAGAAGCGGCCGTTCGCGCCCGTGTGATGGAGCCGATTATTAACGCCTTACGCGAGGGCAAGCCGGCTCGCACCGCCGCTCCGTCAGAAGCAGACAAAGACGCTTATAAACAATATCAGATGATGCAACTTTTAACTTCCAAACCGGTTTTATACGTCTGCAATGTAGATGAAGAAAGCGCAGCAACCGGCAACGAATTTTCTAAACGTGTGTTTGAAAAAGCAGCAAAAGAAAACGCCAAAGCCGTCATTATCTCCGCCGCTATCGAGTCTGAAGTGGCACAACTGGATAGTGAAGAAGAAAAGCAGGAATTTCTTTCCGCCTTAGGGCTGGAAGAAACCGGTCTTACCAAAATCATCAAAGCAGGCTACGCTCTTTTAGGGCTGGAAACTTATTTCACCGCCGGCCCGAAAGAAGTTCGCGCGTGGACATTCCTCAAAGGCTCAAAAGCCCCACAATGCGCCGGCATTATTCACTCTGACTTTGAACGCGGTTTTATTCGCGCCGAAACCATCGCTTATGATGATTACATCAAATATAACGGCGAGCAAGGCTGCAAAGAAGCCGGCAAAATGCGCTCCGAAGGTAAAGAATATGTCGTAAAAGACGGTGACCTGCTAAATTTCCTATTTAATGTATAACATAAAGGCGGGGCTTCCCGCCTTTTTTCATAAAAATCTTGCAATTTAAACACATTACGGCTAGACTGCTCCTAAATCAAAATCATTATGTCTAACTAAATTTTTATAATTATGAGCCAATTTTTAGAATTTGCCAAACGGCATTTTGCCGAAAAGCTCGGCGTTTCCGCAGAAGAAGTGGAAAAATGGTACGATTTCGTAAATAAAAACTTTTCTATTTCCATTACAAGCAGTAAATTTATGCATCCGGATGCCCCCGAAACGTTTTCTGCCCGCCTGGTCTACTTCGATGAAGATGACGATTACGGAACAATGGAATATCTGGCTGGTTTCCAAACATCGACCGGACAGTATGAATTTAACACGCCGGAAGAAGCTCTGAATATCGCCCTGCAAAAGGTTAACAGTATCGAATTTACCCGCTTCTTCAAAATCCCGTCTAAGGCCTTAATTCTGTTTGACACAAAGCAGAAAAAAGAACATATGTTGGAATACAGTTCTTATTTCAAACATTAACCATCAAAAGCAGGAAAATTCTCCTGCTTTTTTTATATCAAAATATAAATATATTTAATAGCATACAAAATTTCCCCTGATTCTCTCTAAAAAACCAAAAAATGACATAAAAGCAGAACCTTTTTAAAATTTTAATCAAAAAAGTTACTTATATTTAATATTTATCATCGTATGAATAAGAGTATACGAATGAAGTTCATTGTAAAAAAAATTATTATACAAACAAAAACATCTTAAAAACAGATTTAAGGATCCAAATTAATGAAAAAAATTACTTTAGCAATTTGCATATTCTCAACAATTACCAGCATCACGGCCTATGCACAAAACGTTAACAACATTCCTGAATATCTTGATTACAAAGGAACCCGCTACGTCCCGATTTCAACATCAACAAACAAATCTCAAAATTTTCAACTTTCAAAAGAAGCCACCGCTTCTCACACCGTCTATAACCAATACAACAGTTACATACAATCGCCCAAATTTGGTTTCAAACCATACATCGGTGCAGACATAAATTATGCAATGGTCAAATATAACAATTCCGATCCATACAGCAGATTAAACAATGATAAATATTATTCTTACACCTTAACTGCCGGCGCCAGATTTAACCGTTATTTAGGCGTAGAATTATTTATGGAACAATCTGATGAAAAGAGCAATTCGGAAAAATTAGCCAAAGATTTTAGCGTAACCTATAAAACCAAATACAATGCTTATGGTATTGATTTCATTGGTTATCTTCCTCTTGTTCAAAATCTGGAGCTACTGGCCGCATTAGGTTTCGGAGAATATAACTTTGATCTAAATGTCAGCAGTCCGGCTCAGGTTGCATTAAAACAAATTGAAAGTACGGCTTGGCGTGTTGGTGGTGGTATACAGTATAACTTTAACCAACATTTCGCTCTGCGTACCATGGCAAGATATGTCCTCTTAAACGAAAGTTTTGCCATGAAAAATATGCTGGAAGTTTCACTTGGTATAAGATGTTCATTCTAGACCCCACATCAATCTTTATCCGGTTATTCAAATAACAATAAAGCGGGAGAAACCTCCCGCTTTATCTCTAGTCAAGCCAAACCTATTCAACATCTAAATATTCAATTGCATCCATCGCCGCTTTTGCCCCGCTGCCGGCAGAAATAACCGCCTGCTTATATTTCGGGTCTTTCACGTCTCCGGCTGCAAACACGCCTTCAATATCCGTTTGCGAACAGTTTTCATGCGTAACAATATATCCCTTGCTGTCCAAAACCAAATTACCTTTAAAAATCTCGGTGTTAGGCTGGTGTCCGACTGCAACAAAAATACCATCAGCCTGCAATTCTTTGACAACATCGCTTTCCACATTTCTAATTTTAAGCCCCGTTACCTTCCGCGGCTCATCTTCACCCAAAATTTCTTCAACAACGCTGTCCCATTCAATCGTAATCTTGCGGTTATTAAAAATCTTATCCTGCAAAATCTTATCTGCCCGCAACTGATGGCGCCGGTGTACTAAAATAACCTTATCGGCAAGCGTTGCCAAATAAAGTGCTTCCGCCGCCGCGGAATTACCGCCGCCGATAACCGCAACCGTCCGCCCGCGATAAAAGAAACCGTCGCACGTCGCACACGCGGAAACCCCGTAACCTAAAAATTTCTTTTCCGAAGCAATATTAAGCCATTTTGCCGAAGAACCTGTTGCCACAATAACCGCTCTTGCCTTGTAAGAATGTCCGTTTTCCGAACTGCAAACAAACGGTCTGTGTGCAAAATCAACCTCCACAATGTTATCGTTAACAAACGAAACCCCGAGTTTCAACGCCTGTTGTTTCATCTTGTCCATCAGCTCATACCCGCTGATTTCTTCAAACCCCGGATAATTTTCAATACTGTTGGTCATCGTCAGCTGTCCGCCTTCCTGATTGCCTGAAACAATCATCGTATTAAGGCCGGCTCTCGCCGCATAAATTCCTGCCGTGTATCCGGCAGGTCCGGACCCTAAAATCAACAAATCGGCCGTATATAGTGCCATAATCTTCTCCTAATTTAATAGTTTCAACGTATTTTCGCGCAATTTTTTAACACGAAGAGCTTTTTCTCCCTCTCCCGATAACTCATAAACAGCAGAAAGTTTGCTCAAAATATCAAGCGTATCCTGATATTTCATATAAAAGCTTTCATCTTGTGCCATAACTTCAGCCAGAGCTTTCTCCAAAAACTTGGCTTTAACCGCTAATTCTCCGGCATTTTGTGCCAAAAGCACATAAGCGGCAAATTTTTCCTCCTTAGTATGATTTTCAGCCCAGGTTTCCTCAACCTTAACCAAAGCCTCCTCGTCACCTAAATAATAATAAATATCTTTCAAAATGAGTAACACGCGATTCTTTTCTTCAACGCTTTTAGCATAAAGCAAAGCCTGATTGTAATATGTCGCCGCAAGAAAGTATCGCTGATTATCTTGTTTTTGTAAAGCGTCTTCATAATAAATATCGCCAAGTTTTATATTAACCCAATACAACACAGACATAACCTGCTGCGAATAAACCTCGCTCGACTGCAAAAATTTCATAAAATAACGCAAAATTGCCCCATATTGAACGATTTTAGCCTCGTTATTCAAAAAAGACTCACGTTCCTGCACCATTTTATAAAGATACAAAAAATGGTTTTCGGGACTGTCAGCTTTAGTCGCCGCCACCTTTAACATTTCAGGCTCCGCCAAAAACTATAAAATGCCGCCCGTGTTCAAACAATAATCTTCATTGTTAAGTTGATACTTTTTATGAACCGGACAATCCTGACACAAACAACCACGGTTTTCATGAATACAATTGCTTTTTTCAAACGCGCAAAACATCAGCTCCATATGCGCCGTATCATTAATATGTGACATATCAAGCGCAATCTCATCGCTGTTCTTCATCTTGCAATGCGTGGTATAAGAAGGACAGCCCAAACATAAACACGACTTAGCGTTATCAATCGTTTTTTCTACATGCATATTTTTTCTCCTCAAAAGTGTTTTTACTTAAAACAAAATATGCCTGCTCCTCTCTCAAAACAATTCCCCCTCTCCCTAGATTTACGTTTTATATCCGCACAAACCGCCCTTCTTTAACCGGCGGCAAACCATACCCTGCTTCCGGCAAAAAGGAAACCTTGTCAACTCTTGCAAACAAAGGCCCTTGATAACAAGATTGCACCATTTCATTAACAGCCCTGTCTTCACCGCTCATAAAAATTTCGACACTGCCGTCCGATTCGTTTCTGACCCAGCCCGAAACACCGCCGATTGCCGCAGCTTTCATAACGGCCCAGCGCCTGAAGCCTACCCGTTGAACCCGTCCTTCAATCTTTAAATAAACCTCTTTCATAACCTGCTCTCTCTAATTCTTGCAACTTGTTTTTAATCTCACGTTGCCGGCTTTCCGCCTCCTCGGTCAGGCCCCATTTTTCTTGTTGGCAGATTTCTTCATAAAATGCCAGCTCAAAGGCCTCCGTAAGGCTGATTTTTCGCTCCACAGCCAAAACAGCAGCCAAAACAGACCTCAGCTCCGTCGCAACCAAATATATATAAGCCGCTTTATCGCCACAACAAGTTTCAAAATATCGCAAAAAAGCTTTTTTTTGCTCTAAATTGGAACAAGGCACTTCCAACCCCTCCGTTATAACAAACGATGTCTCAAGAACCGTATTTGCCTCTGCAACCGCTTTTTTAATCCGCTCTTGCCAGTCATAAGGCATTTCTTCAGAAACAAACAATAAACTGTCGCACATAACAAAAGAACCGAGCTTGCTAACAAGCTCGTTCTTTTTTAGTAAAGCTTCCTCAAAAGCCTTGTTAATTTGGCTGTTGGACATTTTTGTTCTTTTCAACCTTTCCTGTCAGCAAGTTAAACAGCCCTTTTGTCGTGTCCTTAACCACACCGACACTGTCATCTAAAATTTTGCCGACATCTTCCGAAGTTGTCTTAGCCACATTTTCAGGTTTCGGAAATCTGCTTTCATACCCTGTTCCCGCCAAAGCCGTATAACAAGGAGAGCCGTCATTTTCCAAAAGCATTTGCGCCCCCAGATAAACCGGCCCGCTTGTCGTCACACCGACAATCGTTTTAATAGCGTTAGCGCTGTCAACCCCGATACTTGGCGATTGGATTGTCCCCGTCAGCTTAACCAAAGAAGACAAAGCCTTGGCAATATTTGTATCAGTCAATTTTCCGGCAAACGGTTTAACACTGAAACTGATTTTATCATTTTTCAAATTAACATCGCCGTTCGCCACAATCGTAAATTTATCCGCATTCAAAACAACACCGCTCGGGAATTTTGCCAACCCGTTCGCCACATCCGCGCGAACAACAGCGCATTTTAAATTCAAATCATCATTGCCTTTGGTAATATTAAGCGTGTTAAACAACTGAGAAACAATATTGCCTTTCATCATCCCGATATTTCCCAAATGCAACTCTGATTTATCGACGATTCCGACAATCTGTCCGTTAAGCCCCTCAACAACCTCGGCATAAGTATTTCCCGTACCATTTAAGTTAACATATAAATCCGTAACACTGCCGCTGATAAAATTAAACGAAGACGTATCCGCATTAAGCGTTTTCATCAGCTCCGCCAAATTCAAACCGTTCACGGCAGCATTAACCCCCAAGCTCCGGTTATTGCCGTTTAAGGTCGCATCTGCTTTGATTGTTCCTTGTGCAATTTGCCCTTTGAGCACCTTAACAACCGCTGTTTTATTATTAACTGTTGCATTAAGCACCAAATTTTTAACCAAAACCGCCTGTCCGCTTGTAACCTGAGCCACGTTCACATCAACATTCGCATTAACCATACCGAGCGCTTCAAAGTCAATTTTCTCTTGCGGAACCAAACTTGTTGCCTGCGCAGATTTAATTAAAGAAAGCCCAAACGCCGTTTGCGCCTTTTCCTCAAAACTCTTAATATCAATTTTATCCGAATTAAGTGCTGCTTGAATATTCGGCACATTTCCCGCCAAATCAGCCTGAGCTTTACCCGTTATTTTATTACCGCTCAAAACAAAACTGTTTATAACGGCTTCAACTTTTTTCAAATCACCTTTAACCGACACATCAGCCGATTCGCCATAGCCGCTGTTTTTGCCCATAAAGCCTTTAGCCGTAACATTACCGTCAAAACGGATATCGCTCAAAACATCAAAAAGCTTCATATCAACACCGACATTAATTCCCATAACGTTAACATCTGCCTTCACCGGATATCCTTCAGAAGATTGCAACCGGCTCAAAGCACCCAGCATTCCCTGCCCGCTATACAAACCTTTGTTAACATTAAAGCTGAAATCAACATTCTTATCCCTGTTCTCATCAAGCTTCAAACTCTCAATATCATATGTCTGGCTTTTGCCTGATTTATCTTGATAGTTGATGATAACATTATCAAACGCAAGCTGTTTAACCACGATTGAACTCAGCATATCGGCAACTTCTTTATTCCCGCCGGCAGCCTTTTCAACATCAATTTCCACCGCCTCGGCAGATTTAATCAGCTCAAACTTAAAAGAAGTTTCAACTTCCTTGTTTTCCTCTTCCGTCTTGCCGGGAACATCAAACTCCCAGTTAGCCATACCGTCCGCCCGTTCTTCTAAATTAACTTCGGCATTGTTAATCTTAAACGTATCAATCACAATATTCTTCTTCAGCAAGGGCAAAACGGCTACACCCAAATCCACCGACTGGGCTTTTGCCATAACCGGATTATTAGCCCATGTTGCATTGGCAAAAGAAACATCCTTAATCTCAATCACCGGATTAAAAGACGGCTTCACGGCAACATCTCCCAAAGCAAGCTTTCTTCCGGTTGCATTATAAACCGTTGTTTCAATCATTCCCTTATAACGGTTAAAATCAACTTGTGTCAGCGCGATATACCCGCCGATTATAATCACTAAACAAAGGCAAACCGCCGTAATAAAAATAATCTTCAAAGCTTTTTTCATATCAAGCTACTCCTTAAAATTTAACCCTAACGTCTTCAAACTTTCTTTAAAATAATCCGGCAGTTTTGCCTTGATTATAACTTTTTTGCCATAAACCGAAGATAAATCAATTTTATAAGCATGCAAGTATAATTTGTTGGCAAACAAGCTGTTTTTTTCTCTCTCCTCGCCAAAATACTTGCCGTCTCCCGCAATCGGCGTTCCGAGATATTCCAAATGCGCGCGGATTTGGTGTGTCCGTCCGGTCAGGGGACTTGCCGCAATAAGAGCATACCTGTCCCCGACATTGTCCAACACCTCATACGTCGTCACAGCGGGTTTTCCTCCTTCCAACACCTGAACGCGCCCATCCTCTTTTTCAAGCGGTGCCTTAATTTCACCGCTGTTCTTTTGCGGAACACCGCGCACAAGAGCCAGATATGTCTTTTGTAACGTATGTTCTCTAAAAGCCTTTGTCAAGGTATCCGCCATTTTGCGATGACGCGCCAAAACCAAAACCCCGCTTGTATCTTTATCGATTCTGTGAACGAGCTTGGGCTTTTCTTCCTGACCAAATTTTAACGCCTCTAACATACCGTCAATATGACGTAGCGTGTTTGTCCCGCCCTGCACTGCCAAACCGGACGGTTTATTTAAAACAATGATATTGTCATCTTTATAGATAACCATATCCTCAATATAACGGGCGTCCTTTTCCGAAACCGTATCATGGATAATTTCTTTTTTCTCATTTTCAAGCGGCGGCACCCTGACTTCCTGCCCGCTCAAAAGCCTTGTGTTCGCTTCCGCCCTTTGCCCGTTCACTTTAATCTGTTTGGTGCGCAAAAGCTTTTGCAGTCTTCCCAAACTCAACCCCGGATAATACTTCAAAAACCATCTGTTCAAGCGGATTCCGTCATCTTCCGGTTTAATTTTAACTAATTCCACACCACTCATTTGTCTTCTTCCTTTTGTTGCTTTCGTGCTCGTTGTTTCTCGATTCTGAGTTTATCAAAATAATCGATTCGCTTCTTTATTTCTCTTTCAAATCCACGGTCAACCGGATTATAAAACCGTCGCCGTCCCATCTCCTCGGGAAAATAATTTTGCCCCGAAAAACCGTCTTCCAAATCTTGGTCATAAATATAGCCGTTACTATACCCCAAATTCTTCATCAACTTGGTTGGCGCATTCAAAATATGCTTCGGCGGCATAAGCGAGCCGGTCTGTCTTGCCGCTGTCATTGCCTTATCCATTGCTTTATAAACCGCCGCTGATTTTGGCGCCGTAGCCAAATAAGCCGTCAACTGCATAACTGCCAATTCTCCCTCCGGATGTCCGAGCCGCTCATATGTTTCCGCACACGCCATCGCCTGTACCACCGCATTAGGGTCTGCAAGCGACACATCTTCAATAGAAAACTGAATAAGCCGTCTTAAAATATACCGCGGATCTTCACCCGAAGTCAGCATTCTGGCCACCCAATAAAGCGCCGCGTCCACATCAGACCCGCGCAAAGACTTATGCACCGCCGAAATCAAATTATAATGTCCGTCCCGCCCTTTATCATACACCGGCGCCCGCGAACGGATAATTTTCATTAATTTCTCTTTATCAAAAATCTCATCTGGCTTGGCATACGCCCAAACGCTCTCCGCCAAATTAAGAATATAGCGCCCGTCGCCGTCAGACACGTTTTTCATAAATTCCCTTGCTTCTTCATCAAGCGGCAGTTTTTGCCCTTCTTCTTTTTCTGCACGCTGCAGCAACTCCTCAAAATTTTCCGCCGTCAGCCGGTTTAACACAAACACCTGACATCTGGATAACAACGCCGCATTCAGCTCAAAAGACGGATTCTCTGTCGTCGCTCCCACCAAAATAACCGTTCCGTCTTCAACATACGGCAAAAAGCCGTCTTGCTGGGACTTGTTAAACCGGTGTATTTCATCAACAAACAATAATGTTCCCTTGCCCTGCGTGGCTCGCCGGTCTTTTGCATACTGGAAAACCCGCTTTAAATCCGCCACACCCGAAAAGACAGCCGAAATCTGCTCAAAATAAAGATTCGTATGTTCGGCAATCAATCTGGCAATGGTCGTTTTTCCACACCCCGGAGGTCCCCATAAAATAAAAGAAGACACACGTCCGGTAACAAGCATTCTCCCCAAAGGAGAATCTTCACCCAAAACCTGCTCCTGCCCGACCACATCTTCAAGCTTCTTCGGACGAAGCCTGTCTGCCAAAGGCCTTTTAATTTTATGCGAAAATAATGTATCTTCCATCTTAACTCAAAAAATTATTTATCTAAACATACACCTCATAACACAAAATTTCAAAAGCTACAACTGGATTTTTTCAAAATAAGATAAAACGCTTTACTTTTTCAAAAAAATTAAATACGCTTTATCTCGGATAAGACGATAGTCTGTCTGGGGTGTGGAAACCTCTTTATCGGCGTCTGTGTAAAGACGAGACTTTTGCACGCTTTCTGGTCAGCGACTGGAAGGCGGCAAAATATGCTTATATTCAGTTAATATGTCGCACTATTCCGATAAATAGTTTCCAACTTCCAGTCGCCTTATCGGCGACTTTTTTTATTGTACTGATAACAGGGAGTTTTTAAAATGGAAAGAGAGGAATTTGGCCGTTCAATGATAGAAATGCTTGGAGTCCTTGCTATTGTCGGGATTTTATCTGTTGGTGCTATCTCAGGTTTTCAAAAAGCAATGTTTAAATATAAGCTGCAAAAGACAACCGAAGAATATAATATGTTCTTTCAAGATACTTTGAAATATCAAAAAGAACTCGTCAACTTGCGTAGAGGACAAAAACCAGGAGAAGGTAACCATTATCAGATAGGGCAACTATTAAATGATATGGGGCTTGTACCTGCAACTTGGCAACAAACAGGTCAACTCATCTACGATAGATTAAACAACATAGTCAATCCAAAGATTCACCTTACTAATAATAAATTAGATTTTGCCATATACGTAACAACTAATGACACCTCAATTTTTATGTGTGAGGCCATTTATCGAGATGTTTTTATGCAATTTAGTGACAATTTACTTTTTGTGCAAACTTATCGCAAAGATAGCGAAGGGAGCGCAAGCGGAACAAACACATATTACGGAAACCTCTATTGTAACGGCACAACAAAAAAATGCATTAAAGATATAACATTTACTGATGTCAAATCTGCTTGCAGCGTTTGTGAAGATAATGATGAAGTTTGTATTATTAAAATAGACTTCTAACTAACCACATCCCACAAAAACTCCGACAAAAAACACATACCTCTTGACTCTGAACAATAAAGTTATACTATCACCTAAAAGAAATAACCACATAGGATAAATAATATGAGTTTTAAAGATTTAGGGTTAAGCGAGCAAACAATTCAGGCCATTAACGATTTAGGTTACCAAGAACCCACCACCGTCCAAAAAGACGTTATCCCGTCTATCCTTGAGGGCAAAGATGTTTTCACGATTGCCCCCGGCGCCTGTGGCAAAACTTGTTCATACATTTTCCCGCTGGTTGACATTATTTCAAGAAAAAACGGACAGAATATTTTAATCATCACCCCCGGCGCAAAAGAATCCGTCAATATTTCAGACAAATTTTCCGTATTTAATAAATATCACGCGGCAAGCGAGCCGACTGATGAAAACAACACGGAAGAAAACACCGACAATGAAGCCAATGTCATCATCGCTACGCCAAAGCTTTTACTTGAAAACATTACGGAAAACAATCTTGACGTTTCAAACGTAAGCATTCTTGTTGTAGATGACATCAATCTAATCAAAAAGAACCGCCAACTGGCCAATCTTGAGAAAATTCTTGATATGCTTCCGGCTGAAAAGCAAAATATCGTTTTCACCAACCGCCGCTCTAAAGAAACACAAAACACTTTAGACAAGATTTTAAAAACCCCGGCGGAAATCAAAATAGATAAAAATAAAGAAAGCGAAGTCGAAGGCCTTGCTCAAAACGAGCCGGTTTTACCCGCTAAGCCTGCAGAAAGTGCTAAAAAGTCTGAACGCCGCGGAGCAAAGATGCACCAAGAAAACACGCAAGACAAAAAAGCCTTGGAACTCGCCCGCCGCTATAAAATCTTCGGTAAAAAAACGCCCGCTTTCTTACTTGAAGACGCCAAAGCAGTTTCTTAAAAGAAAATTAAAAAAAAACTTGCGCTATTTTTTTCAAGGTTTTATACAAAAAGAAAAACATTAACTTAATATGGAGATCTAAATGTCAGGACACTCCCAATTTAAAAACATCATGTACCGCAAAGGCGCACAAGATGCAAAAAAAGCAAGAGTATTTGCAAAATTAGCCCGTGAAATCACAGTTGCCGCCAAAAGCGGTCTTCCCGAGCCGGATAAAAACCCCCGCTTAAGGCTGGCCATTCAGGCAGCCCGCGCAGAAAGTATGCCTAAAGATAATATCGAGCGTGCTATTGCCAAGGTAACTCAGGTAGCCGGCGGAGCAGATTTTACAACCATGCGTTATGAAGGCTTTTCCCCCAACAAAGTCGCTATCATCGTTGAAGCCTTAACTGATAATAAAAACCGTACCGCCAGTAACGTTCGCTCTATTTTCGGCAAACGTGGCGGCGCTATGGGTGAAACAGGTTCTGTTTCTTTCAATTTCGAACGTATCGGCTATATTGAGTATCCTCTCGCCGTGGCTGACGCTGATAAGATGTTTGAAGAAGCGCTTGAAGCCGGTGCCAATGAAGTGATTTCCGAAGATGAAATTCACGCCATTGAAACCCTGCCTGATGATTTATCTGTCGTAACCGACGCTTTGGAAAAGAAATTCGGCACACCGTCCGCTTCAAGGCTTGACTGGAAACCAACCGTTAAAACCGAAATCACTGATTTGGAAACGGCTAAAAAATTCTTGGAATTTATCGACGCTCTTGAAGAAGATGAAGACGTACAACACGTTTACCACAATGCCGAAATTGCCGACAGCATTATGGCTGAGCTTGAGGCTGAATAATGCGGATTCTTGGTTTGGATCCAAGCATTTCCTCAACCGGTTGGGGCATAATAGATACAAACGGAAACCGTCTGTCCTATGTGGCAGACGGTTTTATTGCAACCCCGCCCAAAGCCCCGCTTTCCAAACGTTTAAATATGATATACACCGAGCTTAAACGCATCATAGAACTTTACCGCCCCGATGAAGCGTCAATTGAAATAACTTTTCTGAATAGTAATCCCGAAACGTCATTAAAACTAAGTATGGCGCGCGGAGTCGTCTTCCTGATGCCCTCGCTTTATAACATTCCTTTGTTTGAATATGAAGCAACCAAAATCAAAAAAGCCTTAACCGGTATCGGCAAGGCTGATAAAAACCAAGTTGAAACAATGGTAAAAATTTTGCTCCCCGGTTGCCGTCCCAAAAACAACGACTCGTCAGACGCCTTAGCCATTGCAATAACACATTGCAACTTTCGCTCGTCTTATAAAGATCATATTGTCTAGGCTAAAACTTCCTGCAAATAATCTTTATTTGCTTCCAAAAAAGACTTTGCGATATCGCCGCCTTCTGCCGTTCCTTCATACCAAAAGAAATTCTTGCCATGGTTTTTTAATTCCATAACCGCTGGCTTCGTCATTTCTTCATATTCAGCCAGACGCTCCGGCAAAACCTCATCATCTTTACGTTTAATCAACTTGCCGCCGCACGAACAAACGCCATCACCGACATCATGTGCCATACCGCACTTTTCACAAATGCGCCGATTCTTGACGCGTTCCAAAATAAGTTCTTTAGGCGTATCCCTGAAAATAACCGCACTTTTAAACATCTTTAACAGCTCACCAAAAGCCTCAACCTGTCCGACAGTCCGCGGATAGCCGTCTAAAATAAGCACTTTGGCTTTAACATTTTTAAGTTCTTCTTTCAACATCTCATTGATAATTCTATCCGGAGCCAAACCGCCCTCTTTCATATTTGCAGCCAGCTCTTGTCCGAGCCGCGTATTATTCTTTTTTTCCCTGCGAATCATTTCACCGATAGAAATATCGGCAATATCATCATCTCTAAACCCATAGATTTCTTTAAGTTCTTTAACCAAAGAAGAGGCAATATAGCCTTTTCCCGAAGCAGGTGCGCCAATCAGCGAAATAACAAATTTTTTATTCATATTTTCTATTCCTCTTTCCGCAAAAAAGCTCCAAACATCCGTTGAAGCTCTTCCACCATAAAACAAAAATGTTAATTTTTATTTTACATAATCATCTATATCGTCAACATAAACCTCTTCAAATTCCGCCCCGAAATTCCCCTCACCGCTGACATCATAAACATAAGGTTCATTTTTAGATTCCGCATCATCTGAAGGACGAGCTAAATGAACCCGTTCATGACTGTCATTAGCTGAAAAATTTTGTTTTTTAGATTCAGGCTTTTTAGCCCCACCTTCCTCAATCACCTCAACCGGAGCCAGACTTTCTGAACTTTCGTCATCGCCCAAATCAAGCTTTTGTCGTCTAGGTGTTTCATCTGCATTCAAGCGTTCCTCTTTAACCTGAGGTTTAACAGGAGTTTTCTCCGGCTCTCCCAAATCTTCTTCATCTTCAACGGCTGATAATTCCGGACTGAGCGGGTGAGCATCTTTCGGCAAACGAATCATTCCATAGCCATATCCGCCGCCGTTAGCAGGTCCGGATAAACCGATTGAATAATACCCGCCGATATACCCGTAATCCAAATCAATATAATCAACCGTAAACATCACGCGGACTGTCGTCGTTCCGACGCTGGTCATATCACATTTAAAACCGTTGCCGTTTAAAACAATCTCATTGTTTCCTTTTACATACAACATCGCTTTATCAGGTTTGCAAACACTGGGAGTCTGCCCGTTATAACTTAAATTATATCCAAGTACTAAATTTAGAGCCGTGTTCCCTTTAACGCTGGACGCATCAATAATTTTTACCCCGTCAAAAAAGACATACGCCGGCGTAACGCCGATTCTCGCCGGAACCGTCAAATACGGATTAACGCACACATGCGCCTGAGCATTTGCTTCACATAAAAGCGCTGTCGCATCCAGATTATTATCCGTCAAATGCGCCAAAGAATTATAAATATACTCTCTGGACATAGAAAGCTCGGCCGGAGCGCACTGCTTATCCCGACAAACAATAACCGAATTTAAAGGCGGAATCCTTTTATTAAAAACTTTGGCAGCAACATCAGGCTGCATAACAAACGCTTGCGATTCTTCAGACGACATATACTGATCAGAATATAAGCTGCTGTTCTCTGCGCCATAAGGCGAAACAACCGTCAGACGATCCGCGTCAGACTCCCCGTTTGTACACGAAGCGACACAAACAACGCCGGCAGCTAAACATAATTGAAAAAATATTTTATTGCGCACGCTAACTAACCTTTAATCAAAATTAAGTATATACTACAAAAACACTATAAGGAAAGTCCGCTAATGGAAAGAAAATTGTCAAAAATATACACACAATATAAAAGCTTACCTCTTTTACTGTTAATCATCGCCTGCTTTTTTCTCAAAATCTGCAAAGCCGAGGAAATAATATCATCTCCAACCAATCCGCTGAAAGTGGTAGACGGTGACAGTCTGGAAATCGGTTCATCACGCATTCGCTTAACCGGCATTGACGCACCTGAATATTTCCAACAGTGCAAACGCAAAAACAAAAAGCTCCCCTGCGGCAAACAGGCCACCGAACACTTAAAAAAACTGACAAATAATAAGACCGTTCGGTGTGTCATTCATCAAAAAGACCGTTACGACCGTTTTCTTTGCACCTGCTACGTTGATGAGCTTGACTTAAACGCCGAGATGATTCGCTCGGGCTTTGCCGTAACTTATCTTGACAGCCCCTACAACACCGAACAAACCGAAGCCAAAACAAAAAAGCGGGGAATTTGGCAGACAAAATTTATGCAGCCCCGCCTCTATCGCCGCTTAAAGGAGCTGCAAAAAAGCAAATAATTTAAATTTTACATCAGATTCTTATTGACTCCTTAAAAAACTTATGTATAGTGCACAAAAAAGTTATGTTTAAATCTACAAAACAGGTGAATTAAAATGTATGCAGTAATTAAAACAGGCGGCAAGCAATATAAAGTAGCGTCCAACGACGTTATCAAAATCGAAAAAATTGCCGGTGACGCCGGAAGCGAAGTAATTTTTAACGAAGTCTTGGCTATGGACGAGACCGTTGGCACTCCTTTTGTTGCCGGCGCAAGCGTAAAAGCAACCATCGTTAAACAAGCCAAAGACGCAAAAGTTATCGTTTTCAAAAAGAAAAGAAGACAAAACTACCGTCGTAAAAACGGTCACAGACAAAACATCACACTCGTTAAAATCACCGAGTTGTGTAAATAATTAACTAGGAGTTTTTAAAATGGCACATAAGAAATCAGGCGGTAGCTCATCAAACGGACGCGATTCTATCGGACGTCGTTTAGGTGTTAAAAAATTTGGCGGTGAATCTGTAATCTCCGGCAACATCATCATTCGTCAACGCGGAACAAAATTCCACCCCGGCGAGAATGTTGGCATGGGTAAAGATCACACCATTTTTGCAACCACGGAAGGAAAAGTTGAGTTTAAGACAAAAGCTAATGACAGAACTTATGTTTCTGTTGTCCCTGCTGAATAATCTTTCTCATAAAGAATAAAAAGGGGGTGCCAGACATCCCCTTTATTTTTCAAAAAAACAGGATACATATTCCCATCAGGTTAAACAACCACTAAGAGAGTAGCAATGAAGTTTTTAGATCAGGCAAAAATATACTTAAAATCAGGCGATGGCGGACGCGGTTGCGTTGCGTTTCGTCGTGAAAAGTATATTGAATTCGGCGGTCCGAACGGCGGTGACGGCGGCAAAGGTGGCAGCGTTTGGTTTGTTGCGGTCGAAAACCTGAACACACTTATAGATTTCCGCTACCAGCAACACTTTAAAGCCCAAAACGGCCAACATGGTATGGGTTCGGAAATGAGCGGTGCCAAAGGCGAAGACCTTATCATTAAAGTCCCTGTCGGCACGGAAATTGTTGCCGATGACGGCGAAACCGTTATTGCCGATATGGTTGAACCCGGGCAAAAGTTTATGATAGCCAAAGGTGGTGACGGCGGCAGAGGAAATATTCACTTCAAAAGCTCAACCAACCAAGCTCCGCGCTATGCCGAACCGGGCTGGCCCGGAGTTGAAATGTGGGTCTGGCTACGCCTAAAAATCATTGCCGATGTCGGCTTAATCGGGCTTCCGAACGCCGGTAAATCGACATTTTTAACCGCTGTAACCAAAGCACGTCCGAAAATTGCCGATTATCCGTTTACAACCCTGCACCCGAACTTAGGTGTCGCTTGGGTAGATAATAAAGAACTGGTTTTAGCAGATATCCCCGGACTTATTGAGGGCGCTCACGAGGGCATAGGCTTGGGAGACCGCTTCTTAAAGCACGTCGAACGCTGTTCCGTCTTTCTGCACTTGCTTGACGCAACCTCAGAAAATGTTGTTAATGATTATAAAACGATTCGCAAAGAATTAGAGCTTTATGAGCGCAAGTTAGCCGACAAACCGGAGGTAATCGCCCTAAATAAAATCGATTCGCTAACTGAAACGGAAGTAAAGAAAAAAATTAAAGCCTTATCAAAAGCAACCAAATCGCCGATCTATGCAATTTCTGCCATTGCCGGCACAAACACAATTGATTGCCTGCGCGAAATCTCTCGTTTCGTTCCCGCTAAAAAGAAAAAGGTTGATTCTGAAACGGTAATCGAATACAACAATGACAAACCTGAAATCAAAAAAACTTGGTCACCGCTTGACTAATTTTAGGAGCATAAAATGAGTACGACAGACACAACATTGCTTGAGTTAATTGAAAAAACATTAGACGACAACAAAGCCGAAAACATCGTCACCATAGACCTCAAGGGCAAGACCTCAATTGCCAACTATATGGTCATCGCCAGCGGTACTTCAAACCGCCATGTCGCCGCACTTGCCGATAAGCTCAAATACACCTTAAAGCAAAACGGCTATAACACCACTTCAGAAGGCGAAGAAAAAGCCAACTGGGTTTTAATCGACGCTTTTGATGTCATTGTACACATTTTCTGCCCCGAAGTCCGCGACTTCTACAATCTTGAAAAAATGTGGAACACCGCCGCCGAATTAAGAAAAAATTAAACACCAGACTTAAAACTAAATAAATGATACAAAGCCGAATGCCTCTTTAGAGGCATTTTTGATAACAACAAATATTTACTTTAGATTCTATCGCTTTTGCGACCATATAACTATTTATTTTCTATAAAATAAAGGCGTTGACAAATACTGATATTTAATGTAGTATGGACAAAATAGGTGAACTTTTAATAGGAGATGGGATTATGAACCAAAAAACAGATAAGTGGGGTGATTTGTATGACACTATGAAAAATGCCGCAAAAGAGGCTGTGACACAGGTTGAAGCTTTTTGCGGCGTAGAGAGTGCAAAAAGAACCTTAAAAAAACGCGAAGAAGATAAAGTAATTTCCCAATATTTCGGCGATAAAGTATTTAAAAACCTACCAGAAGCATCGTTACGCGGATATGCAAGAAAAATTATACAATATCAAAACGATGATTATGTAAAAAATCCCGAAAATTATTCAATAAAAAGTCTTACTCAAAATGTTCGTTCTCAGGCTTCTAAGAGACAATTTGATAAAGATCACCATATTGAAGCAAGCCTCAAAAAAGCCGGGTTGACAAGTAAAGAGATTAACGACTATCACCGAATACAAGAATATGCCAGCTTCGGAATGGATGCATCTATTGCTAGTATGGGAAAACCTCTTTTAGAAAAGATAGATAAAGCTCTGGAGGAATCAATGTCCACACAGACTGTAGCAGAATTTCGCAAACAATACAGAGGAAAATCATTCTCAGAAATTCACGATAAATGCTACGACCCTGAACTAACCCATAAACAACAGAAAATTTTAGATAGCTACCAAAGCAACGTTGTATTAGGCAGTTATCGCTAGAACTTTCTGACAAGCTAAACACGGCATCTTAAAAATGCACATGTTTAGCTTGTGCGGATTTTAAAAAAAATACTTGATTTATTAATTTACAACGTGTATCTATGCTGACGTGACAAGAAATTGCCACCCAAAGCTAGGGGTATAGCTCAGTTGGTAGAGCACCGGTCTCCAAAACCGGGTGTCGTGAGTTCGAATCTTACTGCCCCTGCCATTAAAAAGGTCCGCTTTATGCGGACTTTTTTAATGGCATTTAGGGAAAGTTAGGTTCGAACTCACGAAGAAGTGAGTTTGACCAGGAGGATAAGGCGGGCGGAAGAACGCCGGTCAGCATAGCTGATATCCGACGCAGCGGCGAAGCAAAACATAGCCTATCTTACTGCCCCTGCCACTCAAGACAAGCCGTCCGAAAGGGCGGTTTTTCTTTTATAAAACAAGCGCTTAACCGAGTCCGTGTGAGGCGTGCCAAATGAGGCTGTTTGCGCCGCTACGGAAAGTTTCACTTTCCTACTTGCGCAAACAACTAAGTGTTCCTGCGGCTGAAGCCTAGCAACACTAAGCGAAGTTTCCCGCTGGTTACACGGACTATCCCAAACAAAATCCTTTGTTTTACAAGCATTTAATGCAGTTTGAATCTTGTTGAATTTCGGGATATATTATAGTTTAGAATGAAAATTTTTATTGTTTTGTATTATTCTTATACTCTAACCTTTTTTTCTGGTAAAGGCAATGATTAAAGAAATGAATGACATTCCCAAACTTATGTAGGCCAAGCTGAGAAGAAAACGCACAATAAATTCTTCAGAATAAGAAACGAAATAAACGCTTCCTAAAAAGACTATTGTTGTTATTATCATAAAATACGGAATCCAACCAATGGCGCACAGGTAATATGATGTTTTTGGGTAATCGGATATAAAATTTGATAAAAATTTAGGTGTTTTGTTAAAGCAAAGCATAAATATACAAATGATAAACAATAAAAATAAAATATCAGAGAGAATTTCAAAACCCAGTAAGGAAAGAGGAGTTTCTAAAACACCTGATAATCCGCCTAATACAAGCGCTTCTTTTGACCATAATTTCATTGTTTGTACTCCTTTTCCGAATTAGTTGGGTTAGTTTATAATAATATTTATTTCTTTATTTTTTCTTACGACTGCGGCAACTTTCATTGTAAGCATTAATACTATGAGCAAGGTGTGAACCCCCGAAAGAACCTTTGTTATAGGCTTTTATGGCTTGTCCAATATATGGAATTTTAGTAATAGCATAATCTCCAATGATCGAACCTGTTGAGATGGGTTTAGAAACAGCCGCATCTTTTCTGATTTTAATGAAATTTGACGCAATTCCTTTAGCAGAGCAATCGTTATTATAACGAGATGCCGCTTTTGTTGATGTTGATAATTTTTTAGGCATTTGAATATCCTTTTTTAATAGTTAAACATAATGATAGCGCTATCAATTATTATATAGGTAAAAAGTTTTATTAAAATCAAGAGTTGTACAAAATATTTTTTTATCTTTTTTGTTTGTATGAGAATAGTCCGTGGATTGCCCTATATGCCCTGCCATTAAAAAGGTCCGCTTTATGCGGACTTTTTTAATGGCATTTAGGGAAAGTTGGTTCGAACTCACGAAGAAGTGAGTTTGACCAGGAGGATAAGGCGGGCGGAAGAACGCCGGTCAGCATAGCTGATATCCGACGCAGCGGCGAAGCAAAGCGTAGCCAATCGTCTGCCACTTAGGATTCATTTCTTCATTATTTTTTCAAATACAAAAAAGTCTTCTATTCCCGAAATATCGTTGCCTTGTTAGACACTTGGTACTTATCTTCCAACGAATATTGTAACGATGGGTATGCGTGCCTGTACAATATATACGACGGCAATAAAAGTATGGATGATAAGTGCAGTACTGCTACCAGCGTTCGTCCGATGATAGCGATTGAAATTTAAAACAAAAAGAGTCCTGAAAAATCAGGACTCTTTTTTTTACTTTAGTTCATAAACGGTCACCTGACGAATTTTATATCTGGTAACAAGCATTCCTGGTCTGACACCTGCCCAACGCGGTTCTCCTAAAACTCTTAATATTGTTTTACTTCCGTCTGTAAAGGACACATCCAAAACAAATATGTCCGCCAAAATACAGAAACCGGAATAGTAATAAGGGTTGAAATATCTTCCATTGCGCCAATACCGACTCTTACCACGTGAAGCGATACATTTAAATTGTTCTGCTGTCCAGTTTAAGCCTATGTCTACAGACTTCGCCCGATAATGTTGGCACAATTTAACATCTTTTACTCTTAATAATGTTTTATTGCTTTTCGTAACCATTTCACAAACCTTGCCATCACAGTACATATACGTTTCTTGATTTTCTTTATAATCTTCAAGATTGAATTTGACTTGATTAGCATAATACACTTCAGATTCAGAATCCTTATCAATAAATACACGTTTTAAAGTCCAGTAGTCCGTATATATCATACGAACTGCATTGACTCCCGACCCGAATTTCACGAGTATTTCATCATCAGAAAACCAATGACTTAGTCTGTATCTTTTAGGCTGAGATAGCTCGTAAAAGTTAATTTCACTAAATGAATCAAAGCTAAACATCAAAGCTATGAAACAAAAAAATAACCTTAACATAATACAACCGGAATATTTAAAGAGGTTTGTTTGACCGGATCCTCCTGATTAATAATTGATTAATAATAAATTCGTAACAACAAGTATACAAATAAAAAAGTTTTTTGTCAACTCTGTTTGATTTTTTTAAAGTAAAGAAAAAACTCCCCGTCAAGAGATTATCCTGCAAAGCAAAAATATAGTTATTGACATCCAAAAAATAATTTAATATGTTGATAGCCAACGAGATAGAAAGCATTAGAAATTTACCCCTGTAAACAAACAATGTTATCTGTCGATTTAATCAATCTTTTTGAAATGGTATAGCTATGGGAAACACAAGTCCGATACAATTTTTTAGGCAAGTAAAGCAAGAAGTAAAAAAAGTTACTTGGCCTTCCAAAAAAGAAGTCATCAACGCCACAAGAATGGTTATCATTGTTGTCGCGATTGCTTCAATATTCTTCTTTTTCGTTGATATGTTCTTTGCGGCCATTGTTAGTGCCATCTTTAAATATTAGGAGTTTATCCCATGACTGCTCGTTGGTATGTTGTTAACGTATATTCCGGTTCGGAAAAAAAGGTTGCTGAGTCAATCCGTGAACAAGCCGTTTTGAAAAAAATGGATGATAAGATTTTGGAAGTTTTGGTTCCGACCGAACAAGTCGTTGAAGTAAAAAAAGGTGAAAAGGTAAACGCCGAACACAAATTTTTCCCCGGCTACATCTTAATCAAAATGGAAATGAATGATGATACATGGCATATCGTAAAAGGTACGCCTCGCGTCAGCGGCTTCTTAGGCAGCCATAACAAACCGCAAGCTATCAGCGAAAGAGAAGTAAAGCGCATTATGGAGCAAATCGAAGAAGGGATTGAGCGTCCGCAAACTCAGGTTTACTTTGAAGTCGGCGAGCAGATTCGCGTCACAGATGGCCCGTTTGCTTCCTTCATCGGCGTGGTTGAGGAAATTGATACCGAAAAATCTCGCTTAAAAGTTTCTGTTTCGATTTTCGGTCGTTATACGCCGGTAGAGTTGGAATTTAACCAAGTCGAAAAAATCGCTTAAGTAATTCATAAGTCAAAAAATAAAAACCACCATATGAATTGTCCAATTTGTTTAAGAGGCTGTTCATATGGTGTTTTTTCAAGCCCAAACAACACCTATTTATTTGTTTTTCTAACCAAGGCTGTAATTAACGATACAAGCGCCAAATAAATTGTTGTGTATGGGTAAAACATAATATGCATACCGTATTCTACCGTAATATCAGAGTAATTTATAATATATCCGCTTCCAATCAGCAAAACAAACACAATAAACATAAAGTATGGTATCCAACCAATCGCTGTCAGATAATATGATGTTTTTGGGTAGTTTGATATAAAATTTGATAAAAACTTTGGTGTTTTGTTAAAACACAGCATAAACATACCAAGGATAAATAATAAAAATAAGATACCGCTAGTGTTTTCAAACCCTAAAAAGGAAAGAGGAGTTTCTAAAACACCATATATTCCGCCTAATACTAAAGCTTCTTTTGACCATAATTTCATTGTTTGTACTCCTTTTCCAAATATTGCACGATGTGTCCGCCATTAAAAAAAACATTTCTAAGCTACCACAAAAAATAGACAGTTCATTTTAGGGGGGGGTATTTTTACATCAATTCAAATCAACTTTTACTACCACGAATAAGTCAATCCGGCATCTACGCCATAGGCTTTATAATCGCTGCCAAATGTATAATGAGCCGATGTATAAGCGGAAACACGCGGCGCCAAACCGAATTTAGCCCCGATCTCCATTTTTCCTAAAGTCTGATTCTTATAAGTGTTGATTGAAGATAAAGTACTGATGTTTGTTTTATCTCCCATAGCGTAGGTCTGAATAACCGAAGGCTTGATATAAACTTTTGCTGTTTGCCCGTCATTTGCACAAAACAAATGCTCAATGCGAAGACCTAATTCGGCTTCCATATAATGCATCAAATCAAAATCAAC
>JAGASU010000028.1 GCA_017621635.1 Alphaproteobacteria bacterium
GCATATTTCATCATGGAACCGGCCTGATCGCCGATTGAGGTTATGGTCTTGGTATAATTTGTAAATTGATCTTTTGCCGTGGTAATCTGATTTTTTCCGGTTGTTATATTACTGGTAAAGGAGGCAATTTGTGTCATATCTATTACCGGCCAAATAAAAGCCTTAACCGGTTGTGCATTTGAAAGACAAATACACATTATACCGGCTCCTAATATTTTTTTTATCGTTATCCTTTTTTTCATTGCAGTCTCCCTAATAATCTTTTTTAACAGTCTTAATTCTCTGCTATTTTTTCTATTTCTTCTTTTAATTTACTGAGTTCATTTTGAACCATAACCGTTTCCTGTTGATATTTTTTGATTACGCCTACATCCGGTGCGGCATTAATTGAAGCCGCATTTATTTTGAATTCATTGCCGACAGCAGTTATATCAGCTCGCTCCGCATTACCGTTTAAGTAAGCTATAATGACTTTTTTGTAGTTATTCAGACCGTCTTCTATTTTTTCTTTATACTGGCGATTGTAGCTTTCTTTGGCGCTTTCAACAATATCTATTCCCCACTCTGAAAGTTTTTGTTCTTTTTTTGCCAACGTTTCTATTTCTTCTTGCAAATCATTCTTATTCTGAGGAGATAATTTATCGGTTTGGGCCAATGCGTTCTTTAGGTCTTCAAATGCTTTTTGGTTTATTTTTGCGGAAGAATTAAGATTATTTATGGTCAAATCGAGCATATCATTGGTTTCGATCCGTATTTGGTCATTTTCTTCTTTGAAGCTGTCAAACGAAAGCAAAATATCGTCTTTCAGAGAATCGGTTGAGGTTACTTCCTCCTCTTCTTCCTCTTCTTCAATGCTGATATTTTCTAAAAATGCTAATTTTATTTCGCTATGAAGTTGTAATTGCGAGTGACTATAACCCCTGTTATTTAAGATATTTTCTGTCTGGTCTACAAATTGTCCTGTTAAACCTTGGTGAGAATTTTGCGTATTCCCAAGCGTGCCGGATACCTCGCCCACGGCATTTTTATTATTATTAAGATTGTTATTAACCGTATTAGCCGACTGGCCGCTGCTTTCTTTGATACCATTATTTATAGTTGAGAAATCCTGTCCGTAAGAAGCTATTGTTTTAGCGGATGATCCTATTGCTGCCAAACCTTGATTAAGCTGGTCCTTTTGTGATTTTGCCTGCCTTAAACCGTCTAACACGGTGGATATTTCAGAATTTACAGGGATAATTTCCGTGAAATCAAAAACAGGCCAAAGAGCTAACGCCGGTTTAGCCAACAGAGAAACACCGCAAATAACAATTGCATAATGCCGTTTGTTTAGCTTCATAATACTTCTCTCCCCTTTAAAATAATACTTCTGCTAGGAGAAATGGTAGCATATTTTTTGTTTTTTGTCAACATATTTATGCTCCAAACGCGTCTAAGTTCAGGTATTTGGTTACAAATCCATCCTCGCCTAATTCTTTAACCAGACTATCAACAAGAAGAACGTTTTTAATACCGGAGTTATATAGTTTAAGATATGGCCCCAGCCCTCCCAAATTAACATCCAGTACAACCGACTCTCCTTTACCGTCATCTGCGTCCGGACGTTTAAGCAAAATTGCATACGGGCAGTCACGATATGATTTACCGCTGATAAAGTCATATTCACTTTCGGTTAAGTTCCACTTTTCATATGATTCAGGCGTGGCTTGAGTATTTCTAAAGAAAATCATTGTTTTACATTGTCCGCGAACAGCGTCTCCCACACCTAAGGTGTCGATAATATTAGGCTGTTGAAATGCGCAAAGGTAGGCCTGACGTTTTTTACGTCCCTCTTGCAAACCTTTGATAAATGCATCACGAAACATCTCATGTTTTAACATCGGCGCGGTTTCATCAATCATCACCAAAGCCGGTGCGCCGGTATCCGTACTTTCGGCATGAATACGGTGCATAATATAACTAATTGAAGCCGCCGCTAAAATTTCATCATCAAAAATTTCTGTAAAATCGAAAGCAACAAAGCGATTTGTGCTTAAATCAAGACTATCATGTTCGGCATTAAAGATATTACCATATTGGTCAGGGTTTACCCAACGATATAATTCCCGACGCATGGTTCCGGTTGGTGAAAAACAACTTTTATACAAATTGCTTAAAACCCGTTCTTCAGGACGCAGATAATCAAAAGCAGTTGTTACAGCCCGCGCGGCTTCTCGTTCGGAAAGCGCGTCTTTGGCCATCGTAATTGCCTTAAGCCAGTTACGCAAGAAAGAGCGATTGCTCATAGTATCTCTTGAGTCAAACGGATTTAAGGACACATTTTTGCGTTCGCCGCTAAAACCGACGTATTTCCCTTTGACCATATGCGTAAAGATTTCCGCACCGCGGTGACGGTCAAAGAAATAAACTTTCAAATCTCCATGGCGCATAGCTTGTCCGGCTAAAAAGGTTAAAAGCGTCGTTTTACCTTGGCCGGTCGGACCGACAATACAGCAGTGCGCCACGGCTGATTCTGCTGCGGATATGTGGAATTGGAAGCGATACGGCGACCCGCTCATGGTTCTAAAGACTGTAATTGCCCCCTCGCCCCAGTCACTGCGCGGTAAACCGGTTGACAGCTGTTCAAAAGATACAGCCAAAGAAACGATGCGTGACAGATAGAAATATGTTCTGCCGCACAGATCATAACCGGGGAATTGATTAAAAAACGTCGCTTGGGCAATCCAGTTTTCACGCACCGGCGTTACACTGAACAAGCGGCATATTCTCTGAACTTCGGACTCACCAAACTCTACTTCTTTTAAGCTGTCCCCCCTTAAGAGAAAGCTCATGGAATATTCGATTAAAGACTGGTGATCAGCGTCACTGTCTTCGATTGCCGACAGTGCTTCGCTATATTGGGCAACAACATCCGGCGAAAAGCTGGTAACGGTTGCCATTTTTTGCTGTTGGACGAGAATCATCCGCGCTTTAGGCTTAAATAAGGGATGAATATTGTGCAAAACCGTCATTTCACAGTCAATAGCCAACAATGATGAAATCATCGCTTCGTCCATATAATCGCCGGAACTTCTTATTCCCATAGTCAGGGCGTATTTTTCTTTATTTCCGGAGAAGAATTTTATGATTCCTTCTTCACCGGTAAAGTGTATGCCTTCGGCGGTTAAGAGTTCTTTTAGCTGGTCGCCCTGAGCAGTTCTTACACGCGGTTCAGGTTTTGTAATAGGGTTTAGAGCGCGGACAAACGGATAAATCGGGCTAAACTGTGCCGAATCGTCCTCTTTTTCTTCAAGAACTTTCACGCCATAATCATTTAAGTTTGCCAAAACCGACTGGGAGGCATAGTTGAGGTCTTTTACCGCATCTTTACGGTCTGCCACGGAAATAATGATATAATGGTCGTTTTTATAAACGCGGCTTAAATTTTTGCGCCAGGTATCATCCACAATTTTCAACCATTTATTGCCGAAGTCATCTTTATTTTTTTCCATTTCGACACGTTCACGGAAAGTCATAACCCGACAAGTTACCTGCATATCCGCCATATTATCAAGCCAGGCTTTGCGCGCCTCAAACATAGAAAGGACTGTTTCCTCGCGGGCTGACGTTAAATCCACTCCCTCAATTTTGAATACACGCACATAGCTGCCATTACTGCAACGCAGGGTCATTCTATCTGACAGAAGACTGTCAAACGGCAAAAAATCGGAGACACGGGACTCTCTTGGCTGAGGCAAAACCCATGTTCCTATTTTAGAAACAAGCGACACGCTGATTGCCGCGGCCATAATAATTCCAAAAGCCGCAACTAAGGCGTCTGCACTTTGCAGACCTTGGGTAAAAAGCGTGTAAAAGTCAAAATTAAGGTTCAAATTTGTGTCCTTTCACCTTATATAAATTTTGCGGCACCACGTTGGTTGTACCAAACGCCTGCAACATACCGGAAAGGTGTGGATCTTTGGCACCAAGCGCCACCACAATCAAATGTCCCAAAACGATTGATACGATAAAAATTAACGGGTTGACCTCCCAGATACCTATTCCCATAAACATAAAAGGAATCTGCAAACCGGCGTTCAGCGCCGTCGGCAAAACCGGCCCCCAGAAGAGCTTTGGCGGATTAGCTACCGCTTTTAAGATTATATCTCTCATTTTTATCCCCTCTATATTTATGAGGTTTATTATAACAAGAAATTCTTACAAAACTATTAAATTTGAAAAAATTTTATTTAATCTTCCGGTTTAGTATAAACTACAGACTACTGCTGTGCCCCTCTGAGGTTACGGCCTGATCAACCGTATCAAACCTATTGATAAACACTAAATTTTCAGGAACATCCGCGATATAAACAATTAACGCGCCAACTCCGGAAAGGAAAAACAAGCTGATAAAGATATACCCCAAATGTTTGAAATTAATCTTGCCGCAAATTGCAAGAAACGTAAACATGATAATTCCGAAACCGGAGAGTACCATGACCAGATTACGGAACCCCTGTGCAAAGCTTCCGGTTCGCTCGGCAAGAGTATCAAATACAGCGCCCCCCCCGCCAGAACCTCCTGAACTGCCACCAGAAAGTCCTGAAATTACACCACCGACAATACCGCCTATAATAGCGCCGGCACTAACACCTGATCCGCTATTTCTTCTATGTCCTGTTACTACAACTTCGTTTAATTGATGACTTCCTTGCGTTATATCAGCTTGCGCCGTTGTTCCGAATGTAACGGACAGAAATAAACAAGCAACCATACAGCAAATCATTTTTTTAATATTTTTCATATTTTTACTCCTATTCTATCTCTTTACATTCCGGACATTACATCTCTGGGGATACTGTCTGCCCCCTCCGGAGAGAACATGGAAACAAAACCGACACATGCACTGATGACAATGAGACCGATAACGATGGCGGTCAACCATTTCCAGTTAATGTTACCAAAAAAACCGCCAATACAAACACAGATAATACCAATTGCCGAAGCAGGATAAATAATCTTACGCAGGCCGGTGAATATTTTGCCCCCGGCGTCTGTCAACGCCTCAAACGCAGCAAACGCTTCTGTCGGCATAAAGATAACCAGAGCTAAGGCCAAAAACAAAATCAATCTTTTTTTATCTATCAGTCCAACCATCTCATCTCTCCTTTTAGAGTTATTGTTATTTTAGCACAAATATTAAAATTTTTCCAGTAAAAAAAGGACGAGAGAGAATCGTGTAATTTATTGTTTTTTCTTTATTTCTTGTTTTCGTAACAAAAATTTCATATTTGGTTGTATTTTTATTTGGATATAAAAAAACCCGCGTTTTGCAACGCGGGCTGTTTTTTGTGATGAGAGCTAAATGCTTCCTTCATCATTTAGACCAAAGCTATCATTAACTTTTTCACCACTTGAGGTGTCACTCATATTAGCACCTGTTGCGTAGTTAACGATGGCACTGGCTGCTGCCAAGATAGCCAGACCTACGGCAAGACCTGCAAACCATGTCCATTTTACTTTACCGAAAATGGCTTGGAAAGCGATACCGACAAGACCGAAGCCGCCGACGATAAAGATAATGAATTTTACTTGGTTAAAAACACGAATTGCTTTGTCTGCTGCTTTATTCATAATACCTGCATTTTGTGCAAAAGACGGGTCAGCAAACATTACCGTGAACACTAATGCTAAAGAGCATAGGATCAACACTTTCTTTAAGTTTCTCATTTCAGTTCTCCTAAATTTATTACACAGTTTTACTGTAACGCATTTTTTTTAAAATTTCAAGTTTTTCAGAGCGGTCCACATTTCAAGTATCCTGCTGATTTTAATAAATATTTATTTCTGTAACAAAAGTTTCACACTTGCAAGAAGCAAAAACAGGCATTTTTTGAGGCTAAAAAAGCGTCTCTCTCTTATTTTGTTGTTATTAGTTCTATAAATCTACTTGCTAACACTTCTAAACAATGATTAAAATATGGTTAATTTTTAATATGTCTTGCGTTGATATGCCGGAGAACGAATTACCTATGTCAGGTATCAAAAATTTTATTACAGGGTTCACCCTTTCTTTATTTAGCGTCGCGTTGATCGGGCAGCTATCTTCTTCGGCAACAAAAAAGGTTAAAGAACTTCCGCAGCAAAATATTAAAATTGATTTGTTTAAAACCGCCAGTGCGTCGGTTATTTCCCAATCGTCACCAAATTTGTTTGCCGAAATTAAAAAAGAATCTTTTATACATAACGCTTCTTCAAAACCTACTGACAGTTTCTCCGCCGAAGGAACGGAAGACGATGAGATTTTAAGTGTGAATATTGACGGGATTATTCCGATTGAATATGCTTCGGCTGATTTTTCTTCTGCCGAGGTTCTTTATCAGAGCGAAGATGATGAAAGTGCCATGCTTCCGGCTGACGAACTTATGACTGAAGACAGTTTTACAGCAGACAGCCCTTGGGTGATTGCCAAAGGAAGCAAGCACATTAAAAATAAAAAACTTTTAGAGCAGTTTGAAAACGAAGCCAAACCCTCCGCGTTAACCGACAGCTTTCAGCAAGCAGAAAACGAAGCCGCTTCTTATAAAGTCGCAGAAAAAATCAAGCAAAGCATTATTTTTCCTATTCCCGACGAGATTTTAAATGACGAAAATCTCACACCGACGTTTATCAAGCCGGCAGCCAAACAAAAACCATCTACCCCAAAAGCTGCTAAAAAGAACTCACCCAAAACAGCAGATGAACTAAAAATTATTCCAAAAGAAACACCCAAGTCAGAGCCTCAGGCAAAAGATACAGGTATATTTAACAGCATTTCTTCTTGGTTTTCGGACAAACCGGACGAATCCGGTTCACAAGCACCAATCCAAAAGAAAAGAGCTGCACCGACATACGGCCGTGCGAACAATACTCCCCCAAGCCCTGAGCAGTTTTCTTCACATTCAGCCAACGAAGATTTGGCCGATTTTTATGAAACCTTGCAGGAAACCAAAGAACAATATACAAAAAAAATTGTCCCGTCCGAGTTAAAAATGTCTTTTCGTCCGGAACGAGCCGAAATTTCCGGCTCAACACTCCAGTGGCTTAAGATGTTTTCCGAAGCCACCGAAGATCCTGACACATATTTAGAGGTCCGATTAGACGCTTCCGCTTCTACCGAGCTGCAAAAGAAGCGCTTGAGTTTGCTTTACAGCATATTTGCAAATAACGGTGTCGATTTTACAAAAGTCAATACCATTTTTTCATCAACCGAACCCAATGCCTTTATTATAAAGGTCATCAGGTTAAAATAATTAAAAAGGAGGCTGTCATTTCAATCAAGGTGTCCACAAATCGTTTTATAAATAAAGTGTTAAGCTTGATTAATTAAATTTTAGCATTTATTGTGAAGTCAGATTGTATTTAGAGATGAGTTAAATTATGAGAAAAGAATTTTTATTATCGTTTTGTTTAATGTGTACTTGCAGCATCTGCGCCTGCAGCAGCACTTCTAATAATGAGGGCAAAAATGCTTCTTATGATTATACCGTTATTGAAGAAGAAGCTGTTAGTATTAACACAGCCTCTGCGCCGAATGAAGCCTATTTAGCCGGACAATGCGGAGCTAATGGCGTGAGTTGTAACGACACTCCTTTAATTAATTATACTAAAACGGAAGCTGATTACAGAGCTTACGGGGAACGGACAAAGCGCGATCATCTTTATACGCAAGCTTCAGCAGGCAACAACCTGACAGCGACTATTCGTCCGGGAATCGAGGAAGATGTTGTTACCGAGGCGATTGTTAGCGAAAAGAAGAAAATTCAAAAACCTGTTTTAGATGACGGTGTTTTTGCGCAAACTACCGTACAAAAGGTTGAGGAGCCGGTTACTTTATCCAAGCCGGAAGTTAAACACGCTGACAATATTATAAAATTGGATACTCCTGACAGCAGCAAAGACAACCGTAAAGAACCCAGTTATGAAGTCGTCTGCACAGATCCAAATTGCACAGAAGTACAAAAAATTAAAAAGACTATCGGGGAAGACGGCTCTGTTTATGAGATTATCTGTGATGAAGAATGTGATGATGTTATGAGCGATGATACTTTTTCATCCGAATTTACCGAAGAATCGTTTGATATTGCCGATTATGTTAAAGATGACGACAGTGATGAGGCTATCGAATTTAAGGAAATCGGTAAAACGATTACCGCGGATGTTGATCTTAAGGAGATTAAGATTGACGATAATGTTATCTTGACTTGGGACGCCGAAGAAGGTGATAATTTAAGAGAACTTTTAACAAAGTGGAGTGCGATGTCCGGCTGGAAACTTTTGTGGAACACGAATCGCAATTATGTATTAAACGCAGGCGTTATGTTCAAAGGAAAGTTTGTTGACGTCAGCTCAGCTCTTATCAGAGCTTTTGCCCGCGCCAGACCGGCTCCGATTGCCACGTTTTATAAAGGAAACCGTGTTATAGTTGTTGAAACAATGGAGAATGAGAATGCGTACTAATAAAAAATATTTCATCGGGTTTGCGAGCCTTTTGTTGTTAGGCGTTGCCTCATGCTCTTTGCCAACGGATTATGACGCAGCGCAAGAACGTGATGTTGATGCGGCTATTCGTTATAAAGAAGACGCAAAAACACCGCAAACACCTTCTGATACTGATGTTATCAGGGTAAAAGATGATATTTGGCTGGGAGATACCAGTGAGATTGAATATGAGGGTGACAAACCTCTGCCGAATTATCTGGAAACAGCAGACGGCGTGACACTGGTCAGCAACAGACCGATTACACTCTATGAAATCGGCAATATGATAAGCCAAATCACTTCTATCAAGATGCGTTTTGCACCACAGCTTGAGGGAACGGTTAAAGCTGCGGCTGACAGAAATGCGCCTAGTGTTTCAAAGGTCGGAGCAAAATGGTCTGATTCTTCGAGAATGCTTGTTTCTTATAAAGGTTCCTTAAGCGGACTTTTGGATGAGGTTTGCTCATATTTCGGCGTATGGTGGAAATATGAACACGGGGAAATCTATATTTACAAATACACGACCAAAACATTTACGCTGTATTCGTTACCGACCAAGCCATCTATGACGGCGAGCGTATCCAGTTCATCGGGCGGCGGCAGTATTACCAGCGGTGTTTCCAGTATTGATTTGTGGGCAAACATCGTTTCTGCGGTTAAGTCTATGCTTGGTGCCGGCTCTAATTTGATTACAGATCAGATGAATGGTACGCTGACGATTACGGCAACACCGACGGAAATTAAAAAAGTGGCAAAATTCGTGCATGAACAAAATATTCGTTTGGCACGCCAAGTCGCCATCAGTGTAAAAGTTTTGCAAGTCGAATTAGATGAAAAACATGGTTTTGGTTTTGACTTAGATGCCGTCTTTAAAGACAGAACTGCTTCGGGCGGCAATATTTCCTTGACAAATGCTTATGGTCCGACGGGGCTTGTTGATGGTAACAGCGGCTTATCTATGAAGATTTTGAGCGGCGATGTTTCTGTTGATGCGGCAATTAATGCTCTGGCTTCCCAGTTGTCAACTACGCTTGTAACGAGCGGTACGGTTACTACAATGAATAACAAGCCGGCGCCTATTCAGGTTGTTAAAAAACAGAATTATATTTCGGAATATACCAAAACAAACA
>JAGASU010000029.1 GCA_017621635.1 Alphaproteobacteria bacterium
ATATCTTCTCTCTCTCGTGCTAAAGTTTTTCAAAATAGTAAGTAATTCGTTTTTATTAAAATCCGGCCATAATGTGTTGGTAAAAAACAGCTCTGTATAAGCAAGTTGCCATAAAAGATAATTGCTGATACGCTGTTCTCCGCTTGTACGGATTAAAATATCCGGATCGGGAATGTCTGCCGTGTAAAGATTTGAAGAAAAAAATGCTTGGTCGATGTCATCAATCTTCACTTTTTTCTCGGCAACCAACAGAGCGGTCTTCTTTACTGCTGATAAAATCTCTTGTCTGGAACCGTATGATAAAGCCACGCAAAGTGTCAAAGCCGTGTTATCAGCCGATTTGGCCTCAATGCCTCTCATTTTTTCTAAAATGTCAGGCGCCAGCATATTTCTTTCGCCGATAAAGCGGATTCGGACATTGTTTTCCATGATATCCTTAAACCCTTTGTCAAGGTATTCCCTGAGCAATTGCATTAAGGCGTCAACTTCTTCTTTGGGTCGTTGCCAGTTTTCGGTCGAAAAAGCATAAAGTGTTAAATACTTAACGCCAATATCTTTCGCGGCGCGAGTGATCTCAATCACGTTTTCAGCGCCTTTTTTATGGCCAAAGCTGCGCGGCATACCCCGTTTTTTTGCCCAACGTCCGTTCCCGTCCATAATAATGGCTATATGTTTGCAAATATCCGTTTCCATAATGCTTAGACTTGTAAAATATCTTTTTCTTTCTGAGCAAGTAATGCGTCAATCTTCTTAATTGAGTCATCGGTTAATTTCTGGATATCGTTACCATATCTTTTTTCATCGTCTTCGGAAATAAGATTATCTTTCTTTAATTTTTTAACTTCATCTAAAGCGTCACGTCTGATGTTGCGGATAGCAACTTTATTTTGTTCGGCGTATTTGCCGGCAACTTTAACCAATTCCTTTCTTCTTTCTTCTGAAAGCGGAGGAATGGGAATGCGGATGAGCTGGCCGTCTGAAACCGGATTTAACCCTAAATCAGATTCCCTGAGTGCTTTTTCAACGGCTTTGGCTAACCCTTTGTCCCAAACACTGACAGATAAAGTTCTGGCATCGGGAACGCTGATTGTCCCGACTTGGGCAATCGGCGTGCAAGAACCGTATGCTTCAACCATAACATTATCCAAAAGGCTTGCATGCGCCCGCCCAGCTCTTAAGCCGCCAAAATCATTGGCAAGCATTTCAAGCGTTTTCTCCATTCGTTCAATAGTATCTTTTTTTATGTCATTAAAATCGGTCATGTTACCTCACTTTATAATTGTATAATTACCTTTTTGATCTAAAACGCTGACAAGGGAATTTTCATCCTCTTGTTTAAAAACAATAATAGGGAGTTTGTTTTCTCTGGCCATGGATATTGCGGTCATATCCATAACTTTAAGTTCTTTTGTAATGACTTCGTCATAAGAAATCTCATTAAATCTTTTAGCGTCAGGATTCTTTTTCGGGTCACTGTCATAAACGCCGTCAACCTGCGTGGCTTTAAATAAAGCGTCGCAATTTGCTTCCAAAGCGCGTAAAGTAGCCCCTGTATCTGTTGTGAAATAAGGGTTGCCGGTCCCTCCGGCAAAAATGATTACCTTCTTTTCGGAAAACAATTTTTGCATAGCTCTGAAAGAATAGGTTTCAGCGGCTTGCGGTACGGCTAAACCGGATAATATTTCGGCAGGAATCCCCTTCGCCAGCAAAACACTTTTAAGGAAAAGCGCGTTAATAAGGGTTGCGAGCATACCCGCTTGGTCGGCAACTGGTCGGCTGACAGCCTTATTTTTGTTATTAACGCCTCTGTAAAAATTTCCGCCGCCGATAACCAGACATAAATCGATTCCTTTGAGGTGAACTTTTTTTATGCTTTCGGCAACCATATCAAGAATATGTTCGTCAATACCGCAAGGTTGACACCCCATAAGTCCTTCACCGGACAGTTTTAAGAGTATCCTTTTATAAGTTTTTTTCATCAATCCCCCGAGTTTAATATTTGAAGATATATTAAACAAATAATTCGATTTGTCACCATTTTTTTAACTCTAATACAAGATAAATGCACATTAGTCTGAAAATAAGTTGAATTTTTAACTCATTTTATTAACATAAGAAAAAATGAACTTGGAAAGGATGACACTATGTCAACGGAATTGATTTATGGATTAAGCGCATTGTTTGGATATTTGATAGGCTCGGTGCCGTTTGGCTTAGTCTTGACCAAAATGGCCGGTTATGGGGATATTCGCAAAATCGGTTCGGGTAACATCGGCGCAACAAATGTTCTTCGTACCGGAAATAAAATGCTTGCTTTGTTAACTGTGCTTTGTGATGCATTTAAAGTCGGCTTGGCAGCGATCATAGCTAAATATGCGGTCGGTGCGGATACTGCTCTCGGGGTGAATGCTTCGCTTGTTGCCGGTGTGTTTGGTATTTTAGGACATAATTTCCCTGTTTGGTTAAAGTTTAAAGGCGGCAAAGGTGTGGCCTCAACCTTCGGCTTTGTGCTGGTAACGTGTTGGCCGGTTGCTTTAAGTGCTTTGGCAATTTGGCTGATTATGGCTTTTACATTTAAATATTCATCTCTTTCGGCTTTAACCGCCGCGGCATTGCTGCCGGTCGTGTCATATTTCTTGGCGCCGTCTATGGAATATACGCTTGTATATACAGCCATTGCCATCTTGGTAATTGCCCGTCATCATGCTAATATCAAAAGATTGATAAACAAAGAAGAGAGCAAAATAAAATTAAAGAAGTAAAAACGGAAAATAAAGTAAAGTGAATAAGCAAAAACTCATATCATATATCAGGCTGATAAACACATCGGGCATAGGGCCGGTTAATTTTAAACGGATACAGGCAAAATATGGTTCAATAGATAAAGCTTTGTCTGAGCTTTCCTTAAAACGTGATATCTATCCCTTAAAAAAAGCGGAAGAAGAAATTCTGACCGCGGAAATTAAGCACGTTAAAATAATAACGCTTGAAGACGAAGAATATCCCTATAATCTGAAACAAATTGAAGATTGTCCGCCGGTGTTATATGCTCTGGGTAATGTTGAACTTTTAAAAAACAATAATATGTTGGCTGTCGTCGGTTCAAGGAATGCCTCAATAAGCGCTTGCCGTTTTGCCAAAGAAATAGCGTCAGATATTTCAAAGAGGGATATAATTATTGTATCCGGTATGGCAAGGGGAATTGACGCTGCGGCGCATACGGGAGCCTTAATGGCGGGAGGTAACACCATAGCGGTATTGGGTACGGGCGTTGATGTTGTCTATCCGAGTGAAAATCAAAAGCTTTATGAAAATTTGGCACAAAACGGACTGATACTCTCGGAATATCCGTTTCATACTAAGCCGCAAGCGTCAAATTTCCCGCGTCGCAATCGCATAGTCTCAGGCTTAAGCAAAGGCGTGTTGGTTTTGGAAGCAGGTATTCAGTCAGGCTCTTTGATAACAGCCCGCCAAGCGTTGGAGCAGGGGCGGGAGGTTTATGCTGTTCCCGGTGCGCCATATGACGGGCGCAGTTCCGGTTGTAATAAATTATTAAAAGAGGGTGCCGTGTTGGTTGAAAGCGCTCGGGATATACTGGAGAACTTTAACTTTACACAAGAAAAATTTGAACCAAAGCAATCTCAAAAAGCCCAAATCGGCGATTTGTTTGAATATTCGCTTGACAACAAACAAAATAATTCGGATAGTGCCGAAAAGAGAGATGATTATTCTGATTTTCTATCGCTTATTTCTGAACAAGGAGAAGATATTGACGATTTAATTCGTTCAAGTGGCCTTGATTCGGAACAGGTGTTGATGAAAATTGTAGAGCTGGAACTGGATGGAAAAGTCATCCGGCTTCCGGGCAATAAAATAGCTAAAGCTTAAAAAGGGATATAGAAGATGAAATTAGTGGTGGTTGAATCTCCTGCAAAGGCAAAAACAATTAATAAATATCTGGGAAAAGATTATAAAGTTTTAGCAAGTTACGGGCATATTCGCGATTTGCCGAGCAAAGACGGTTCGGTTAATCCTGATGAAGATTTTAAGATGGTCTGGGAATTAAGCTCGGGCGGTAAAAAACGCTTAAATGATATTATTACGGCTCTAAAAGATTGTGATACGTTAGTCCTCGCATCCGACCCGGATAGAGAAGGAGAGGCCATTGCGTGGCATATTTTGGAAGAATTGTCTTCAAAAAAGAAATTAAAAGATAAAAAAATCGAACGAGTCGTTTTTCACGAAATCACGAAACACGCCGTAACCGAGGCAATTCAAAACCCGCGTCAGGTGGATGATAATCTCGTTTCAGCCTATATGGCACGCCGTGCGCTGGATTATCTTGTAGGTTTTACATTATCACCGGTGCTTTGGCGCAAGCTCCCCGGTTCCAAGTCAGCCGGTCGCGTGCAGTCTGTTGCTTTGCGTTTGATTTGCGAACGCGAAATGGAAATAGAAAAATTTAAGCCCGAAGAATACTGGACCATAGATGTTGATCTTGAAAACCAAGACAAGGCGCTTATTCCGTCGCACCTGATTAATTTGGATGGCAAAAAGCTGGAAAAGTTTGATATTAATACTAAAGAAAAAGCCGAAGCCGCTAAAGCCAAAATCGAAGCTCAGGATTTTAAGATTGCAAAAATCGAGCGTAAAAAAGCCAACCGGTTTCCGGCACCGCCGTTCACAACCTCAACGCTTCAGCAAGAGGCCGCGCGTAAACTTCGCTTCTCCGCTAAAAAGACCATGCAGGTTGCGCAAAAATTATACGAAGCCGGTTTTATTACTTATATGAGAACGGACGCGGTGAACCTTTCTGTCGAGGCAATAGCTGCCTGTCGTGAGGCGATTCTCAAATATTTTGGTGAAAAATATCTTCCCAAAACTGCCAAAGAATATAAAACCAAGTCTAAAAACGCACAGGAAGCACACGAGGCGATTCGTCCGGCAGATGTTATGAATACGCCTAAGAAAATGGAAGGTAAAATTGACGCCGACGAATATAAACTTTATGAACTGATTTGGAAAAGAACGGTCGCCTGCCAAATGGAGCCTGCGGTTTTAGACAGAGTGACAATCGATTCGCTATCGTTAGATAAACAGATTCTTTTGCGTGCCAATGGGCAGGTTATTGCATTCGATGGCTTCTTAAAGCTCTATCAGGAAGGCAAGGACGATGATAACGGCGATGATGACAATCGCCTGTTGCCGAATGTTAACGAAGGTGAAGACGTGGCTAAAAAGGCAATTAAGCCCGAGCAGCATTACACCACGCCGCCGCCGCGCTTTACCGAAGCAAGCCTTGTTAAAAAACTTGAAGAACTCGGTATCGGTCGTCCGTCAACTTACGCTTCTATTATTGCTGTTTTACAAGAGCGCAAATATGTTAAAGTTGAAAAACTGCGTTTTATTCCGGAAGATAGAGGGCGTATTGTGACAATTTTCTTGGAAAACTTTTTCAAAAAATATGTTGAATATGACTTTACTGCGCAAATGGAGGAGTTTTTAGATGACATCTCCGCCGGTTCTATGCAGTGGAAGAAGCTCTTAACCGGTTTTTGGACGAAGTTTTATAATAATATTCAAGCCGTGCAACCATTGCAGGTAAGCGAAGTTATCAATAAAATTGATGAAGTTTTGGCTTATCATCTTTTTCCGGAAAAAGAAGACGGCTCAGACCCGCGTGAATGTCCGGAATGTCATAAAGGCCATTTAAGCATTAAACTTGGCAAATTCGGTGCTTTTCTGGGCTGCTCGAATTATCCTGAATGCAAATACACAATGCCTTTAACCGACATTAAAGAGGAAGAAGAGCAAAGCGTAGAAAAAAAGCCAAATCCGGAAGATAAAATTTTAGGAGAGCATTGTGGCTTAAATGTTTATTTGAAAAAAGGTCCTTATGGATTCTATGTTCAGTTAGGCGAAGATGCAACCGCAACAACCGAAAAGCCCAAACGCGTTGCTCTGCCAAAGTTTGTTACTCCCGAAGAACTAACTTTTGAACAAGCTGAAACGTTAATCAGTCTGCCAAAAGATTTAGGCAATGACATCAGTGTTAATATCGGTAAATTCGGGCAATATATCAAACAGGGTGGAAAGTCCCGTTCGTTGACCGGCTCAGACAATATTTTCAATATCACGCTTGAACGTGCTGAAGAATTGTTAAAAAATGTTGCCGCCAAGCCGGAAGCCAAAGTTTTAGGCAAACATCCGAAATTAAAAGAAGACGTGCAGTTGGCAAACGGCCGTTATGGCGAATATATCAAGTGCGGTAAGAACAATTATCGTATCCCTAATGCCTTGAGAGGTAAAGAAATTTCCTTGGAAGACGCCATAAAAATTGTAGATTCCGCTAAATAAAAAAGAGGCGTCAAAAGCGCCTCTTTATTTTTTATAATATGTCTTGACTAATCTCTTATTTTTGCTAACCTGTTCTCAGCACAGTTTGTTTTCAAATTGTGTCAGAGCCGGAGACGGCTCGGAGTCTTAGAAAACTCTCTTATACACGCGGTGCTGGATATAGTGTCGTCATATTGTTATCTGCAAAATGCAGATACGGTAGATATATCCCCGACTATACAAATGGTCGGGGAGGTTCTTGCGTATGTTCAGAAGCTTTTGTGCTTTAAAGGCGGAGCGATCATCTCGTGTATATGATTTTCTAACTCTCCGACTGCCTCTTGTCAGGCGGTTTTTTTATAACTTGAACAATAGGAGATAATTATGGAAAATCAAACTGGTC
>JAGASU010000030.1 GCA_017621635.1 Alphaproteobacteria bacterium
GGGTAGACGCGCCGGATGTCGATCAGATTTGTTCTGACAGCGGTGGCAGAACATATAACTGCGGTGAAGAAGCCGCTTCCTGGGTCAGAGGCTGGATAGACAAGAATCCGATTGATTGTTATATTCTAAAAGTTGAACCCAAAGGAAAAGATTTGGCGACTTGCGTTTGGGGTGATTATGATATTGGAGCAGCGCTGGTCGGAGCCGGTTGGGGCGTTGCCAACACAAGGGAAACACAAATTTACAAGCCTTATGAAGTAAAGGCCCAAAACGAATCTTCCGGTTTGTGGCAGGGTACATTTTATTCTCCTGAAGATTGGCGGGATATTAAGAGAAGACAAAACGATTTTACGATCAAACGGACAATAACAAAGAAAAGCGGTGGCGGGCTTTTTGATTTCGGTTCTTGGTTTTAGCAATGATTAAGCATAAAAAAATTGTTTGTAAAACGGAAGAAAACACACGTTTTTTAGCAAAAATGGTAGCAAAGGCGGCGAAAAAGCGCGATGTTTTTGCTCTTTTTGGCACGCTTGGCGCCGGAAAAAGCACCTTTTCGCGCTATTTTATTGAGCACTTGAGCGGGGCAACAGAAATTCCCAGTCCGACATTTACCCTTGTTCAAACTTATGATGCGCCGGATTTTGAAATTTACCATTACGATATGTACCGGCTTAAATCTCCGGAGGAAGCATATGAACTTGACATTGAAGAAGCTTTTTATAACGGGGTCAGTTTGATTGAGTGGCCGGAAAAAATCGGCTCGCTTTTACCGAAAGATATATGGAAAATTACGATTACGACACAAGGGACGCAAAGAGTGTTTGATATTGAAACGTTTGGGGCGGAAAAATCTCAAAGACTTGAGGAGATTTTTGTTGAATAATATTCATGCAACACTTGTCAGCTATCAGGGAAAAGGAATTCTTTTTACGGGAAAATCCGGCTCGGGCAAGTCTGATCTTGCTTTGCGTATGATTAGCGAAAAAGGAGCTGTTCTTGTGGCTGATGACAGGGTTGATTTAGAACTTATCGGGAATAAGCTTTATGGCAGTGCGCCCAAACAAATTGCCGGAAAATTGGAAATCAGAGGGGTTGGAATTGCCTCTGTGCCTGTAAAAGAAAAAGAAGAAATTTCTCTTTGTGTAGAACTTTGCTCTGACAGAAGTGAAGTTGAACGGTTGCCAGACACTTGTTTTGTTGATTTTCTTGGGATATCCGTTGAAAAAATAAGGCTTTATCCGTTTGATTGTTCTACACTTTGTAAAATTATTGCAAAAATTTGTGGCATAATAAGTTAGTTATGCTAATTTTAAGTCTATAAAGAATTGAGGGAAAATATGATTACAAATTTAGCAGAATCGTTTTTAAGAGCTTTGGGAAAGCCTTTGGTCAGGTTTTTATTTTCTTTAGGCGACTTATCGGCTTTTGTGGTAAAGGCGATTTATCATTGTTTTGTACCGCCGTTTTATTTTAAGCTGTTTTTAAAACAGGTTTTGGACATTGGGTTTTATTCTTTACCGGTTGTCGGGTTAACGACGCTTTTTGCCGGTATGGTTATTGCTTTGCAGACTTACGCGGGTTTTTCCGGTTTTAAGGCTGAAGGGGTTATTGCTTCGGTGGTTTTGATTTCCGTGACGCGCGAATTAGCACCGGTTTTATCGGCTTTGATGGTGGCCGGACGAATCGGGGCGGCAATGGCGGCAGAAATCGGGACAATGCGTGTTACCGAGCAAATTGACGCGTTGGTGACACTGTCAACAAATCCTTTTAAATATTTAGTTGCGCCTCGTTTATGGGCGGGATTGCTGGTATTGCCGGTGCTGGTTTTGATTGGTGATATTATCGGTATTTTCGGCGGTTATATTGTCGGTGTTTATAAACTCGGGTTTAATCCGGCAAATTACATTACGGCTACTTTTCAGGACTTGCAGATTATCGGTATTGTATCGGGTTTGGTTAAAGCGGCTGTTTTCGGATTTATTATTTCTATGATGGGGTGTTACCATGGCTATAAGTCCCGTGGCGGCGCACAGGGCGTTGGTAATGCGACAACTAATGCCGTTGTTTCTTCATCTATTTTGATTTTGATTTTCAACTACCTTATTACAGAAATGTTTTTTTCAAGATAAGCGGAGGAAGATGTAATGGCTAAAGACATAAAAATAAAAATCAGAAACCTTCATAAGAGTTTTGGGAAAAAACAGGTTTTAGACGGGGTTGATTTAGACTTATGCAAAGGGGAATCGCTTGTTGTTATCGGTGGTTCGGGAACGGGAAAATCCGTTTTAATCAAATGTATTCAGGGACTATTAACTCCGGACAGCGGCTCTATTGAAATTGACGGAATAGAAATTATAAACGAGAATCCGGAAGTTTTAGATCGTATGCATGGCAAAATGGGAATGCTTTTTCAAGGTGGGGCTTTATTTGACAGTTTGACTGTGTGGGAAAACGTTGCATTTGATTTGATTCAAAACCGCGGTATGCGCAAGAAAGAAGCCAAGATTGTGGCGATTAAAGTTTTGCGTCAGGTCGGGCTGGGTGCAGACATAGCTGATTTGTATCCGTCTGAACTTTCGGGGGGAATGCAGAAACGTGTCGGATTGGCCAGAGCGGTTATTACCCGTCCGGAAATTATCTTTTTTGATGAACCGACGACCGGTCTTGATCCGATTATGGCGGACGTGATTAATGATTTAATTATCGAATCGGCTAAAGATTTGGGGGCAACAACCTTAACTATCACGCATGATATGACTTCGGCCAGAAAAATCGCTGACAAAATCGCAATGCTTTATCAGGGCAAAATTATCTGGTATGGTACGGTTAAAGAGCTTGATAAGACGGATAACCCTTATGTTAAACAGTTTATAAACGGTTCTTCCAAGGGGCCGATTAAAGTGGAGAAATAACCATGGCTAAAAAATCATCAATAGATTACGTTTGCCAGTCTTGCGGTGCCGTATACCCGAAATGGCAGGGAAAATGCGACGCCTGCGGCGAGTGGAATTCTATTGTTGAAGAAAAAAAGCCTACGGAAGAATTTTCTAATATTTCAGCCAAGAAAAAAGGAAATCTGATTGACTTTGTTTCGTTAAACGGCGAAAGCCAAACTTATCAAAGACTGATAACGAATATGTCTGAAATTAACCGCGTTTCGGGAGGCGGGTTGGTGCCGGGGTCGGTTATTTTGGTGGGCGGAGATCCGGGAATCGGCAAATCGACTTTATTATTACAAATTTGCGCCGGTATGGCAAACCAGTTACCGGAAGACAGTTGCTTTTATATTTCCGGAGAAGAAGCCATTGATCAGGTGCGAATCCGTGCAAAACGGCTGGGATTAGCTGACGCACCGGTCAGGCTTGCCAGCACCACAAGTGTTAAGGACATTATTACCACACTTAATAAAGAGAATCCCAAACTGGTTATTATCGATTCAATTCAAACTATGTATTTGGACGAGGTTGAATCGACACCGGGGAGCGTTGCCCAAGTTCGGGCAGCAGCATATGAACTGATTAAAGTTGCCAAGAAAAAAGGATTTACCCTCTTTTTGGTTGGACACGTTACAAAACAAGGGTCTATTGCCGGACCGCGCGTTTTAGAGCATATGGTTGACACCGTGCTTTATTTTGAAGGGGACAGAGGACATCATTTCCGGATATTGCGTGCGGTTAAAAACAGATATGGCGCGACAGATGAAATCGGCGTTTTTGAAATGCAGGACAACGGACTAATTGAAGTTGAGAATCCATCGGCTTTGTTTTTGGCTGAACGGCAGGGGTGTGTTTCCGGTTCTTGCGTTTTTGCCGGAATTGAGGGTTCCCGTCCGCTTTTGGTTGAAATTCAAGCTTTGGTCGGCAACAGCGGCTATGCCGGAGCCAAAAGGGCAGTTGTCGGCTGGGATTCTAACAGATTAGCAATGATTTTGGCTGTTTTGGAAGCCCGTTGCGGAATGAATTTCAGCACACATGATGTTTATTTGAATATTGCGGGAGGATTAAAAATTTCTGAGCCGGCAGCAGATTTGGCGGTTGCCATGGCGGTTATTTCCTCGATGACAAACAAGCCTTTGCCGGCTGATATGGTTGTTTTCGGCGAAATCGGACTTTCAGGAGAAATCAGAGCGGTCAGCCAACCTAATCTGCGGCTTAAAGAAGCTCAGAAGCTGGGTTTTACAAATGCGATTATTCCGAACTTTTTTAATAAAGATAAAAAGGCAAAACTGGTTTCAAATATGTCTTATCATGAAATCGGCAACGTTCAACGCTTAATTTCAAAATTCAGCTAAAGAAGGAGAGGCTAATGGAACAGTTAAATAATATTGATGTTGTTATTTTGATTGGCTTTGCTATTTCAATGCTGGTGGCTTTTATCCGAGGTTTTGTTAAGGAAGTTCTTTCTATTTTAGGGTTAGCGCTGTTTGTTCTTATCACAGTTTATTTAACTCCTGTTATGGAGCCTTGGATGAGCAAATATATTGCCAACAGTTTAATGGCCAAGTTTGTGGTTTTTCTTATTATTTTGGCTGTTTTCTATGCTATTTGGATTATCAGCACGGATAAATTGATTGCAAAAATCAGAACCAGCACCTTAAGCTTTATGGATAGGCTTTTCGGATTACTGTTTGGTTTTTTGCGTGCGGTGTTGATTTTGGGATTTTGTTTTATTTTGGTTAAAATCGCTTTACCGGAAGAACTTAAAAGCGGCAGTTTAAAAGAATCCAAATATTTTATGATGGCGGAAGAGTGTTCGGATTTAATTGAAAAGTTATTGCCGGAAGACTTTATTAAAAACACAATGAAATCGGTTGAAGATTTGAACAAGGCTGAAAAGAAACCGCAGAAGGATAAAGAAAAGCAAAAAGAAGAGAGTGCAAAGAAAAACGAAGATAGTCAGGCAAAAGAATCCGGCTTGCCCTCGCAATTAGACCAAAAGCAGATGGATAAAATGTTTGAACTTTTGGTTAAACCTGAGGTTAAGGGAAGTAAAAAAAATCCTGCTGAAAAAACCAAGGAAAGCAAGGGCTATGACAATAAAGATGTTAACAGTTTAAACAGACTCATTGATATTACAACAAAATAGATTTTTAAGGGAGGAGCTATATGAAAAAGATTTTTATTTATGCGGCTTTATTGCTTTGCAGCGGTTTATGTTATGCCAGCCCGCTGACGATGTCACAATTTTATGAGATGCACCAACAAACAAAGGATGTTTCGAGGCCTGATGAAAGGGTGGTTTATTATATTGCCGGAATTGAAGATACGTTAAATGCCAAATATATTACCCTTTATAAAAAAAATATCGAGGCGCTGCCTGAAAAAGAGCGGCTCGAGAAAATAAACCTCTGTATGAACAACCGAGCCGTTTTAATCGGGCTTTTAAATGATTTATACATTGAAAATATTGATACATGGAAAGACAAATACATCATCAGCGTTTTAGAAGCGCTTAAGGAATATTGTTTTGAAAAAAATTTCGGAACGGCGGCGATTAAGTAGCAAAAAGCCGTATCTTTAATTAAGATACGGCTTTTTATTAAAATGGTAAAACAGGTTCGTTTCCGGAGCCTTCCAGTTTTCCGGTTTCCTTGTTAAAAACAATTCCACCTTCAGTTCGCGGATACTCCTCGGGATGTTTGTTCGCTTTAATAAGGACTATCAAATTAATGACAGTCGCTATCAATTTTACTGCCGACCACCCTAGTAATGAAAGTGAAATTACTAGAAGCAGTATTTCAATGCCTACACTCATACCTCAATAATTTTTAAATTATTTATAAACTAATATTCTTTTGTTTCAAAGATAAAACAGTTGCTTAAATAATGCAACTGTTTTCTGGTATTATATCGGGATGAAAATTACTATTTCAAAATCAACAGGCCGTGTTTCTTTTTGCCTTGTGAGAGTTTGATATTGCCCTCTAATTGATCTTTTGTGGTGATAATGTAATTTTCATCGGTTATCACTTTGTCATTGAGCTTTAAGCCGGCTTGTTTGATTAAGCGGCGGGCTTCGCCTTTGCTGGCAACAAAACCCAGCGCTAAAAACGCGTCTAACACCCCTACCCCGTCTTTTGAAGCGGTTGCGGTTGGCAAATCATCGCCTATGGTGCCTTTTTCAAAAGTTTTGGTGGCTGTTTCAAGCGCAGCTTTGGCTTCGGCTTCACCACGACAGATTTTTGTTGCTTCAAAAGCTAAAATCTTTTTCGCTTCATTAATTTCTTTATCCTGCAGAGCTTCTAAGCGACGAACCTCATCCATCGGCAAATCCGTGAAAATACGCAGGCATTTGCCAACTTCGGCATCCCCTATATTACGGAAATATTGGAAGTAGTTATATGAGGGGAGCTTGTCTTCATTAATCCAGACGGCGTTACCTTCGGATTTGCCCATTTTTTTACCGGCAGAATCGGTGATTATCGGGGAAGTAAAACCAAATAATTCCGTATCATAGCGACGGCGTCCGAGTTCTGTTCCCGAGACAATATTTCCCCACTGGTCAGCACCGGCGATTTGGGCGCGGCAACCGTATTTTTGCAGTAATACGCAAAAGTCATAGCCTTGCAACAGCATATAGTTGAACTCAAGGAAAGACATCGGCTGCTCGCGTTCGAGACGGCTTTTTACACTGTCCATCGTCAACATCCGGTTTACGGAGTAACAAGTGCCGATATCACGCAAAAATTCAAGATAATTGATATTTTTAAACCAATCATAATTATCAACCATCAGCGCGTCGGTTTTGCCGTCACCGAACTTTAAGAACTTCATAAAAGATTTTTTTAAGCCTTGTACATTGTGTTGAAGTGTTGCTTCATCCAAAAAAGGGCGAAGTTTATCTTTGCCGGACGGATCACCGATACGGGCGGTTGCCCCGCCGACTAACGTTAATGGTTTATGACCGCATTTTTGAAACCACCGCAACATCATTAACGGCACAATATGTCCGACATGAAGGCTGTCACCGGTTGGGTCTGAGCCTAAGTAACCGACGGCAGGGGTTCCCTTTTTTTCACACTCGGCGAGATATTCGTCAAAGCCTTGTTCATTAGTGCATTGGTTGTAAAAACCACGTTCATGCATTATGTTTAAAAATTCTGATTTAAAACTTGTCATTTTTACTTCCTTATTCCTAAAACTTATGGCATATTAGCATAGTAATTTGATTTTGCAATTATAAAGAGGTATTTTTTATATGGTTATCAGGGGGCTGAATTGTCTCGGATTAATGGGATCATCGACTTTTAGCGGTGTTGAGTTGGCGTGGCTTAAAACTGATGGTTTGGATATTTTAGAGCACAAAACGGCTTACGTTGTTCCCTACCCTGATGACTTAAAAGAAAAAATCCGTTCTGTTTTGGGATTAAAAAGAGATATAGACGGCAACGAAGAAAAATTACAAGCTGTTAATTTGGAAGTTTCTGATTTTTATGTACAATTGATTAATGAGTTTGTTAAAGACTGCGATGAAGATATTGATGTTGTCGGGATTGAGGGAATTACCGTTTTGCATAATCCGAACATTCATTACACCTATCAATTTGGCGACGGTCGTTATATTGCAAACAAAACAGGTATTAAAACCGTAACGCATTTTCGCAATGCGGACATTCTTAACGGCGGACAGGGAACGCCTATTTCTTCGGTTTATTTTAATGCTTTGGCTGATAAGGAAGAAAAGCCCGTTGTTTATATTAACATCAGCGGAAAATCTAGTCTGACGTGGATTGGCTCTTTTGGCGAGATGGCAGGATTTGATTGCGGACCGGGGGATAATTTTATTAATCACTGGACTTCCAAACACGCACACATGGACAACGATTATAACGGCAGACTGGCAGCTTTGGGCAATGTGCATGAAAAAATTGTCAATTCTTTAATGCACCATAAGTTTTTTGCAAAATTTCCGCCAAAATCGGCTTATACCGGTATTTTTGCAGATAAAGCCGAGCATTTAGAAGGGCTTTCGCTTGAAGACGGTGCGGCTACGGCTACGGCTTTTGTTGCCGAGGCAATTTGTTATTCCATTTGTTTATACCTTTCCGAGCTTCCTAAAAAAATAATTATTTGCGGCAAAGGGGCGGCTAACCCGACTTTAGTGCGTTTTATCAGACAGAGAATCCCTTCTATTGATGTGGTTGTTTGCAGAGAAGCGGGGATTTCTGCTGATACTGTTAATGCTGAGGTTAACGCTTTTTTGAGTGCCAGAACAGTTTATTCTCTGCCGATAACATTTCCTTCAACAACCGGCGTTGCCGAACCCATGACCGGAGGTGAAATTTATGAAAAAGAATGATACACAAAAGGCTTCGTTTTCTTTAGAATTATGCGATGTTGTCAAAGTTTATGAAAACATTACGGCGGTTAACAATGTTTCATTTAAAGCCAAAAGAGGTGAAATTATCGCTTTACTCGGCCCGAACGGTGCGGGAAAATCAACTTTAATGAATATGATTGCGGGGTATCTGGCTCTAAGCAGCGGCAAAATTTTGGTTAATGGTGTTGATGTTGAAAAAGATGACTTAAAAACAAAAAAAGACATTGGTTTCTTGCCAGAGGGAGCGCCGATGTATGCTGATATGACGGTTCGCTTGTTTTTGAAGTATTTTATTGAACTAAAGCTCAATCTGACAGAAAGCGAGATATTATCAAAAAAACAAATTCAGATTAAATATGATGAAGAATTAGCCAGAATTATGGAGCTTGCACAAATTGAGAGTGTTTCCCAGCAAAAAATCGAAACTCTTTCCAAAGGTTATACCAGACGTGTCGGATTTGCCGAAAGCCTTATCGGCAACCCGCCTATTTTATTGCTGGACGAGCCGACGGACGGCCTTGACCCTAACCAGAAAGAGCATATCCGCAAACTTATTTGTGAAATGGGAAAAGATAAGACAATTATTTTATCGACACATTTGCTTGAGGAAGCAGAATCTGTTGCTGACAGGATTATTTTAATCAACAAAGGAAAAATAGCCATAGAAGGAAGCTTAAAAGAAATTTTGACTGCTACCAAAACAAAAAATTTAGAACAAGCGTTTAAACTTTTAACTCAGACGGAGAAAAAATATGAATAGTATAAAAACTATTATAAAATTTGAATTAGCCAGATATTTTTTATCTCCGTTAGCATATGTTTATCTTATCAGCTTTTTGATTTTAAGCGGTTCTTTAGCAATTTATTTCGGGAATTTTTTTATAAACGGCGAAGCTAATTTATGGGCTTTGTTTGACTATCAGCCTTGGGTTTATCTGTTATTTATTCCGGGGATTGCCATGCGGTCCTGGGCTGAAGAATTTCGCTCGAAAAGTGTTGTTTTACTTTTAACGACTCCTGTTTCGATTACAAATCTGGTATGGGGTAAATTTTTTGCCTCTTTAATTTTTGCCGGTATTGCTATTTTGCTTACGTTTCCATTTTGGATTACAATTAATTTTTTCGGAGAACCCGATAATGCGGTTATCATTGTAAATTATATCGGGTGTATTCTTTTGGCCGGCGCTATTCTTGCTATTTCACAAACAATGTCTGCTTTAACAAAAAATTCCGTCATTGCTCTGGTGTTAGCGATTTTTGTTAATCTTTTGTTTTTTTGGAGCGGGTTTGAGTATGTTCTCTTTTGGGCAAGAGAACTCTTTAGCGATACGATTGTTGACACGATTATTTCTTTTAGTTTTTTAAACCATTTTTCTTCTTTAAGCAGAGGCTTGGTTGAATTACGGGATTTAATCTTTTTTGTATCGGTTATCATCTTTTTTAATTTATTGACGATTGCCGTTATAAGGTTAAGAACAAAGGGGACATTTGATTTTATTTCTTCAACCGACGCCAAGCACGGGGGAATTGTTTTAACCTTGCTTTTTATCGGCTTTTTCGGGTTAAATATTATTGCAAATAATCTTTTCAGACAGATAAGCTATGATTTTACGGAAGAAAAATATTTAAGCTTAACCAAAAACACCAAGGATATTTTACGCAAGCTTGACAGGCCGGTTATTGCCAAACTTTATTATTCTCCTGTTTTGGGAAAAAGAAATCCGCAGCTACGGGATTTATTTGACAGAATAAAGTTAATGCTAAAGCAATATCGGGCTTATAGCAACGGAAAATTCGATTATCGCATTTACACCCCGCATTTTTTGGATAAGGTGGAAGACAGAGCTATTGCGGACGGCATACAACCTATTCCTTTAGTTGACATTAATCAAAATGCTTTGTTTGGCGTTAGTTTTTCTGACAGTTTAACCGGCAAAAGCGTTATTCCGTTTTTTTCCTTAGAAAGACTGTCTTATCTGGAACAGGACTTTACAACGAATATCTATAAATTACAGCACAAAAAGAAAACTTTGGGATTGTTAAGTTCTTTGCCTTTATACGGGGATACCCGAATTGGCGACGTGGTTGTTAACAAATGGGAAATTTTTAACCAAATCAGCGAGCTTTATGATGTCAAAGTTATTAAAAGCAAAGAAGAACTTGATCAAAAATTTGATGTTTTGATGTTGGTTCACCCGTTTGGCTTAGAAGATGATGTGATTGAAAAAATAAAAAAACATGAAAAAGTTTTTCTTGTTTTAGATGTTGCCGATGACGCGTCAAGACTGTATTCTCCCGCTAAAGATTTTAGCTTTTCTTCACAATTATCCGGTCTTGCCGATTATTGGGGAATATCTTTTTTAAGTAACGGGGTGGTGGCTGATTTTGACAATTCAATCACCGTTGATGAAACAATTAATTACAAAAAGAATCCGTCGTTTACACAAGATTTATTGCAATTCAAGGTTAAAAAAAGCAATTTGAATCCGAATCACCGGATTACATATAAATTACAAAATATTCTTTTCGCCTCGGCTTCAATGGTGGCTCCGAAAAACGACAGTGATGTTTCATTTTTTCCGCTTATTACCGCAAGTAATAATTCAAACATGCTTTCGGCAAATTTAGCGAAAGACAATGCTTCCCCCAGAGAAATTTTAAAACAATTTTCCCCGAGCAACCGGCCGATTATTATAGCGGCGGAATTTTTAAGCAATTCTTCTGCAAAACCTTTTGACATTATTGCTGTTGCCGATACTGATTTTATGTATGATTCTTTTTGGGCAAAAGACCGGACTTTCTTAGATACAACCTATCGTATTGCCCTTTTTGACAATGCTAATTTTGTTCTTAATGCGTTGGATTATCTGACAAAAAATGATGACCTTATCAGTTTGCGCGGCAAAAATATTAAGGAACGTTCCCTTTTTAAAATTGATAATATGCGCAAATTGAACATTTATCGTTACAAACTTAAAGAAAACGATATTTTTCAAGCTATTGACGGGGTCAGATCCCGTTTAACCGAGATTACCGCCAAGAAAAATTTTGAGGAAAGAGAAACTTTCAGTGCTGACGAACTGGCAATTATCGGCAATATACGCCAAGAAATGAACGACCTCAGACAACAGTTAAGCGATGTCAGGACTAAAGCTAACGACAACATCGTCTCTATTGAGGTTTGGGTTAAATTTTTTAATATATATTTTATTGTGTTGGTTATTCTTTGCGCTATTTTGGCGGTTCTTATCAAACATAAAAAAATAAAATTGTTTTCTGCAAAAAGCCTGCTTGTCTGGGATAAAAAAACAGTTCTGCTTTTCTTATGGGTTATGCTGATTTCAGGAGTAGCTTGCCTGAGTGTTTATTTTGATAATAAAAACAATATTTCTACATACGAAGATAAGCTTGTCTTCAAGGATTTTTCGAAAAAAATAAATAATATTACGAAAATAACGCTCAAAAATTCGTCTCATACTCTTACTTTTGAGAAGAAAAAAGGCGAATGGGTATTGAGTGAATATCCTGAATTTCCGGTTTATCAGAAAAGAATACGACGCTTTTTGACAACACTGGCTCAAATGACTTATGCCGAAAAGAAATCTGATAAAGTTGAAGATATGAAATATTTTGGATTTTCACCATTAAAAAATCCAAAATCACCGATGACCGAAGTTATTTTAAATGACAAAGATGGTCAACAAATTGAAAAATTTGATATCGGGTGGTATGATATTGACATTGGCAGAGGTGCAAAAGCGGCGTTTATCCGGCTCAATAATCAATTTCAGGTATGGCTTGCCGAGGCGGATTTTTATGACTTATCTTTAAATAAGAATGCTTGGACATACAGCAGTTTATGGAATTTAAGATTTGGACGATTTATCAGCTACAACGGCATTGATGAGGATATGAAAGTTATGACGATGGTCAAAATTCTTCTTAACAGCTATGCTGAAAAAATTGTTGATACCATTGAAGGAAAAAAAGTTTTTGATATTAAAATTTTGGCTGAAAATGATAATAACGTCACTCTTTTGTTTTACAAATCCGAAAAAAACAATAAATACTATGTCTTGTATGACTTCGGGCAGACAATATCGGGCAAACATTTAGAGTTTTTTGCGCAATATGTTAAGGGAAAATATTTAGAAATTTCAGCTGACACATGGGAAAAAATTTATGATAACACAACAAAAAAATAACCTTTTAAAAAAATCCGCAGCGATTGCAAGTATTGCGACGGCAATATTATTGATGATTTTCAAACTTGTGGCTTTTTTGAGGACTGATTCTCTGGCGATTTTTTCTTCTTTTATTGATAGTGCGACTGATTTACTTGCCTCGGCGATTTCTTTTATTGCTGTTTATTTTTCAACCAAAAACGCTTCGACGGACCATCGTTACGGCTATGGCAAATCTGAGGCTTTGAGTGCGCTTTTACAGGCACTATTTGTCGGCGGTTCGGGAGTTTTTGTTATTATTGACGGTTTAAAAAGACTTATTCATCCGGTTAGTGTTATGCAAACAAGTACCGGTATTGTTATTATGCTGTTAAGCATTTTTGCCACTTTATTGTTGGTTTTATTTCAAACGTATGTTGCAAACAAAACTAATTCTTTAGCAATTAAAGCTGACAGAGCGCATTACACGGTTGATTTTTTAACAAATTCGGCGGTTATTATTTCTTTATTGCTCGTTCATTTTACCGGATTTATGTATTTTGATGTGATTGCGGCTTTGTTTATTTCCGTTTACCTGCTTTATAATGCTTATTCTTTGGCTAAAGAAGCGGTTGAACAGATTACTGACAAAGAACTTAGCCCTGAGATACGCAAAAACATTGAAGATATTGTGCGCGGTAGCAAAGGTATTCACGGAATGCACGATTTCAGGACAAGAAATCTGGGGGACGCTTATTACTTTGAATTGCATTTAGAAATTGACGGTTCTATTTCGCTTTTGAAGGCGCATGAATTAACCGAAGCGGTTGAGCAAAAAATATCAGAACTTTATCCTGAAAGCCAGATTCTTATTCATCAGGATCCTTATGGAATCCATGAAGACAGGCTTGACCACAAAATTGAAGGTTCGTGCAAACTTGACTAAATCAAGCTTTAGGGTGTTTTGATTTTAATTGCCCGCAGGCGGCTAAAATATCTTGTCCGCGGGCAACACGAATCGGCGCGGCAAAGCCGGCTTTTTCTAAAATTTCTGAAAAAGCTTCAACGGTTTTTCTGTCACTGGGTGCAAAACTACACCCCGGCCAAGGATTAAACGGTATTAGGTTGAAAAGCGCTCTCAGCTTGTTTTTTTTGAGCAGAGAAACAAGCTCTTTTGCGTTTTCTTCGCTATCATTTATGCCTTTTAACAACAGATATTCAAATGTTATGTAGCGGCTATGGTCGCCTTTTTGATATTCGGCGCAGGCTTTCATAACTTCTTCTATTTTAAATTTATCATTTATCGGCATTATTTGTGAGCGAATCGTATTGTTTGGTGCGTGCAAAGATACCGCCAAGCGGACGCCGGTTTTTTGCAGGGCTTCGACAATGCGCGGGGCAATGCCTGATGTTGACATAGTGACACGGCGGCGTGAGATAGAAATTCCTTCATTATCTGTAATAATATTAAGAGCTTTAACAACATTATCAAGGTTATTTAAGGGCTCTCCCATTCCCATAACGACAATATTTGACAGATACCTTGTTTCATCGGTCGGACTCGGCCATTCGTTATAGGTATCACGAGCAACCATAAACTGCCCGACGATTTCGCCTACGGTTAAATTTCTGGTAAATTTTTGACTTCCGGTATGGCAAAAACGACAACCCATAGCGCACCCTACCTGAGTTGAAATACAGACGGCGCCCCTATCCTTTTCGGGAATATAGACCATTTCGACACGTTCGCCGTCTTTAAATTCCAAAAGCCATTTACGGGTTTTATCTATGGAAACCTGTTCCGTGATAATCTTCGGGCGGGTTATGGTATAATTTTCGCTTAACTTTTGACGTAAAGCCAAAGACAGATTACTCATTTTATCAAAATCCGTTTCGCCGCGATAATATATCCATTGCCATAGCTGTTTGGCACGAAAAGCCTTTTCACCGATTTTGGTTATTTCAGCGGTTAATTCGTCTTTGGTTAAATCTGTCAGTTCTAATTTTTCAGTCATTTTATTTACATTTTGCAGTTATTGCTCTGTATGCGCCGGTAAAACCTGAAAGAGAGTATGTGTCTTTGGTTTTTGTTCCGCGGCTTGATGTTCCTTCCACAATCATACGTTCTCCACGCTTCATGGCGTCTACTAATTTTTTATCTGTTGATGTATCCGGCGCCCAAGCGTTATCCCCGTTTGTAAAAAGGTTATGAAAACTTGTTGCGCCTATTTTAACGACAACATTTGAGCCTTTTTTGTAATCATAACCGGCGACAAAATTAACGACATTAAAGCTTTTATCAGCGGGACGATGTGTCACAACGGCGTAAATATCACCTCTTTTTTTATAATTTCCTTCATCTTTTTTCGGGGTTGAAGCCATATAACAGATTGTGTTTTTGCCTTCTTTATAAGAATATGCGGTCCAATCTCCGTATACACCCAGCTCGTTTGGAACAGAACCTGCGTAAGCAAGAGAGGGTGTTAATGCTGCTAAAAACAAAATTACATACTTTTTCATCATTTTATTTCCTAAAAAATTGCGCTTTGTTATATCATAGTTAAGACATTTATAATAAAGTATTAATAAGATGATTTAATCACAGAAAAAAGAGGAAAAAAATGTTTCATCCCGAATATATTAATCCAAAAGTATTAATTAACAACGATGATATTTTACAGCTTTTCGGTTTGGTTGAAAAGCATGGCGGCGTTTTACGTTTTGTCGGAGGTGCAGTCAGAGATGGTATTGCCGGTATTGCGCGGTCAGATATTGACTTGGTTACAGATATGTCCCCTGCGGAATTTTCTGATATGTGTGCTGATGAAGGATTGCGTTGTGTGCCTATCGGCATTCAGTTTTTTACAACCGGTGTGATTATTAATAACAGCTTTTTTAAGGTTACATCTCTTAATTCTGAAGAAGATAACAGCAAAGACGAATGGAAAAATGACGCGGCAAAACGTGATTTGACGATTAATGCCGTGTATGCTGATGAAAAGGGAAATGTTTTTGATTATTACAATGGTATAAAAGATTTGGAAAACGGAGTCATAAAATTTATCGGCAATCCGCAAGAAACGATTGAAAACGATTATATACGAATTATGCGTTTTTTCCGCTTTTGTGCTATGTTTGGCAGAAAAATTGATAGAAAATCTTTGAAAGCCTGCATTGAAAACAGACATCTCTTACACAAGGTTTCACAAGAAAAAATTAAAGAAGAACTTTTTAAGATTATTATGGCACCTTATGCTGTCAGGGCATTAGAGCTTATTTTCAAACACAATATTCTTGATTTTTTAATTTCAGCACCGGAATTTTTAGATAATCTTGCAAAACTTGATAATCTGGTTGCTACTCTCGGACTTGAAAAAAGTATTATCCGGCGTGTTTATGTTATGTTTGAACCGCAGGAAAAACGCGCTCACCGGTTATCTGATATTTTCAGATTAAACAAGGAACAAAAAAAACATTTATTAAACCTTTGCCATGCTAAATTAACTTTAGATAATTTTAAAGACAGTGTTTCAATTAATAAAATAATTTATCAGTACGGAAAAGATGTTTGTAAAGACATATGGCTTTGTTTGAATTTAGAAAATTCTGATATTTCATCTATCAGAAATATTTTAAATACACTGGATTCATCAACTGATCCTGTTTTTCCTTTGCAAGGAAAAGACCTTATTAAGATAGGTGCCGACACTAAATTTTTAGGATTGTATTTAGACGTCCTAAAAAAGGAATGGTTTGAAAGCGGATGTCTTGCTTCTAAAGATAAATTATTAGAAAAATATCAGGAAATTTTTAAATACAGTGCTTAACAGTACAAAATAATGTTAAATCAATAATTTAAAATATTATCTATTTTTTTGTTTTTGAGTAAGGGTTTTTGTTTATTTTGACCCATTGTTCGGAAAATACCAAAAAAGCGCTCTTGGCAAAAAAAATATGCCTTATTTTCGATTTGGCATATTTTTTTGATTTTTTATTCACGCCTTTGCGTTTACTGTTTATTTTTTTCCAACAATTCCAAAATTGCATTTAGTTCTGCGGGATTTTTGTACTCAATAGTTACTTTTCCCTGATCGTTTTCTTTAGCGTTAATTTTTACTTTTAAGCCGATATTTTTCGTTAAATCTTTTTCAAGTTCTTTTAAATTCGGATCTTTTTTAACAGCTCTGCTTATTTGCTCCATTTTATGATTTTTCAGATTATTTACCAAATCTTCGGTTTGACGAACAGTTAAACCTTTTAAAACAATTTTATCAGCAATTTCTTTGGCATTGTCCAAACCGATTAATGCTCTGGCATGACCAGCTGTTAAAGAATTATTTTTTATCATTTCCTGCACATCTGCCGGCAAGCTTAACAAACGCAATGTATTTGTAATATAACTACGAGATTTACCGACAATTTGCGATAGCGCTTCGTGCGTATGAGAAAACTCAGTAATTAAACGATTAAATCCTTCGGCTTCTTCTATGGCAGAGAGATTTTCACGCAACAAATTTTCCACCAACGCAACTTCTAGAACTTCTTGATTATCCAAATCTTTTTCTATCACCGGAACTTCATTCAAACCGGCCATTTTTGCGGCACGCCAACGACGTTCTCCGGCAATAATTTCATATTTTTCACCTTGTTTGCGAACTAAAAGAGGTTGCAAAACGCCTTTTTCTTTTACTGATGTTACCAAGGCTTCAAGAGCTTCCTGATTAAACTCCGTTCTCGGCTGATACGAACTCGGGGCCAGCTTATCTATTGGCAGGGTTTTAATTCCGGTATCGGTTATTTCTACGGTATTAATATTATCAAGACTGAAATTTAAGTCATCTTCACCTAATAAAGCTTCTAATCCGCGGCCTAAACCATGTTTTTTATTTGTTGACATAACTATATCTCCTTTTCTCTTTTTAATACTTCTTTGGCTAAATTCAAATAAGCTTTAGCGCCGGTGCTTTTGAAATCATAAATCAAAACCGGTTGCCCATGCGAAGGAGCTTCAGATATTCTGACACTCCGAGGAATAACGGTTTTATAAACTTTCGCGCCGAAATATTTGCGTACGTCACTTTCAACCGCCTGACTTAAGTTATTTCTTTTATCAAACATTGTCAGCACAATTCCCTGCAAATCCAACTTGGAATTAAAATTCTTTTTAATGATATTAATATTTTTAATTAAATCGGTTAAACCTTCCAAGGCTAAAAATTCGCTTTGCAATGGGACTATTACCGAATCTGATGAAACGAGTGCATTTATGGTTATCAAATTCAGTGACGGCGGACAATCTATCAAAATATAATCATATTTTGCGCTCAGACTGTTTAGAGCAGATTTTAAAACATATTCACGCTTGCTCACATCGATAAGCTCGATTTCCGCTGCAGCTAGAGCTGGAGCAGAAGGCAAAATATCAAATTTCTTTATTTCCGTTTTGACAATAGCGTCTTCCGCTTTGCAATTATTTATCATTAAATCGTATGTTGAAAATAAGCATTTATTTTTATTAATTCCCAACGATGTTGTGGCATTTCCCTGCGGATCCATATCTAAAATAAGCACGCGTTTGCCGATTGCGGCCATAGCTGTTGCAATATTAACAGCGGTTGTTGTTTTACCTACTCCACCTTTACGGTTTGCAATAGATATAACTTTTACCATTTTTTTCTCCTTATTTTGCTAATATTTAATATATGTCCTGAGATATCTGTTATGCTTTGTATAACTTCATATTCAAACTGCCATTGTTTTTTTGCTTGTTTTATTTCTTCTTGATAATTTTCTCCTTTTGGGAAAATCAGCCTTGTTTTTTCACTACAAAACGGATTTGAATATTCTAACAGCTTGGGCAAGGACGCCAACGCTCTTGATGAAATAATATCAACTTGTGATATTTTTAAGTTTTCGATACGTTCATGCCATATAGTGACATTTTTCAAATTGAGTTCCGTTTTTACGGCATTTAAAAAGGTTACCTTTTTACCGATACTTTCTACCAGATTAATTTTTAATTCAGGAAATAATTGTTCGGCAATGATTGCAATAACAATTGCAGGAAAGCCTGCGCCAGAACCAAAATCATATAAAACTTTATCGGTTGCTTTGATAAATTGCATTAACTGAACAGAATCTATAATATGCCTGTTCCATAAAGTTTCTACCGATGACTTACTGACTAAATTAAACTTAATATTCCACTCTTTAACCATGGATTCATAAGCTTTTAACTTGGCAATTGTTTCACGTGAAACATTATATGTATCTAAAATATCACTCATACTTTGATAATATTTTATCCAAAATTATTTGGTATTAAAAAAATAAGTTATAAACATTAAAAGAATTTTATTTATTCATTCCAAATTTATTTTTTCATATATCCTAATATAGCTATTATTGCGGCAGGGGTTATACCGGATATTCTTAAAGCTTCGCCCAGCGTTGACGGGCGTACTTTTTCCAGTTTAGCAACAACTTCACGGGACAGACCGCCTATTTTTGCATAATCAATATCCTTAGGTATATTTATAGATTCGTCTTTTTTAAACAGTTCTATATCTGCTGTCTGCCGTTTCATATAGCCGGCATATTTTGATTCGATACATATTTGTTCATATACATCATTTCTAAGCGAACTAAATTCAGGTGCAATTTCATTTATTGTTTCACGTGAAACATTGTTACACCCCATCAATGTAAAGAGTGTTTTTTTCTCACCTTCTTTTTTTATCGGAAGATTATATTTATCTATATCAGATGCTTTAATATTGGTTGATTTTGCAAACTCTCTTGCGTTATTCAAGCTCTCTTTTTTAGCTTTAAATACAGCGTATCTTTCATTTGATACGCAACCGATTTCATAACCCTTTTCGGTTAACCTTAAATCTGCATTATCAGCTCTTAAGTGCAATCTGTATTCAGAGCGCGATGTGAACATACGATAAGGCTCATCAACGCCCTTGGTGATTAAATCATCAACCATCACACCAATATAACCTTCGCTTCTGTCTATTACAAATTCTTTTTCTTTACCTTTTGCATATAAAGCGGCGTTAACACCGGCTAACAATCCTTGCGCGGCGGCTTCTTCATAACCAGTTGTTCCGTTAATCTGACCAGCCAAATATAATCCGTGAGCTTTTTTAACAGCCAAGCAATGGTTTAATTCTAACGGATCCACGTAATCATATTCAATTGCGTAGGCGTAACGCAAAATTTCAACATTTTCGAGTCCTTTCATTGTATGAATAAACTCATCTTGCACATCAGCCGGAAGAGATGTCGATATTCCATTAGGATAAACAACATTTGTATCATATCCTTCCGGTTCTAAGAAAATCTGATGACTGGTTCTATCTGCAAATTTAACCAATTTATCTTCAATGCTAGGACAGTAACGCGGTCCGATTCCGGTTATCAAGCCAGAAAACAGCGCGCATTTTGAAAAATTATCCCGAATAATTTTATGCGTTTTTTCGTTTGTATGCGTGATATAACACTTGATTTGAGGTTGCGTTATTTTATCGGTTAAAAACGAAAAAGGCTCAGGATTATCATCTCCGCTTTGCTCATCCAAAACACCCCAATTAATCGTATTACCATTTAATCGCGCCGGTGTTCCTGTTTTCAGACGCCCTACTTTAAGATTTAGCTCTTTTAAATACGGTGTAATACCACTGCAACTTATTTCATTAACACGTCCGCCTATTGTTGTTTGATGTCCTGTAAACATAATACCATTTAAAAAGGTACCGGTAGTTAAAACCACAGCTTTTGCTAAATATTCTATTCCGTCTGATGTTTTAACTCCTTTAACCGTATTATCTTTTATGATTAAGCCCTCAACGGCATTTTCTATTAAGGTTAAATTATTTTGACTACGAAGCGCTTCTTGCATAAATTTTTTATAAAGTTTTCTATCCGCTTGCGCTCTCGGGCCTTGCACAGCAGGTCCTTTTGAAGAATTAAGCATTCTGAATTGAATACCAGCCTTATCAATAACTTTTGCCATTAAACCATCAAGCGCATCAATTTCGCGCACAAGATGACCTTTCCCCAATCCACCGATAGCAGGATTACAAGACATTTCACCTAAGGTATCTATTTTATGAGAAATCAAAGCTGTTTTAGCACCTGTTCTTGCAGCAGCAGCTGCTGCCTCGCAGCCGGCATGACCGCCACCAACAACAATTACATCAAAAGTATTCATTTTATCCTTCATTCAATTTTGTTTTTTTGTGATATTACTTAATTTCTGTTATTTTTCAAGATTTATATGCATTATTTGGCAAATAAAGAAAATAGTTGACTTATAAAACTTTTTGTTTATTTTATTATTTAATACAACTTAAATAACGGGGTATATAATGGAAAAAGAAGACGAAATACTGAATTTGAGGAAATATATTCTAATTACAAATATTTTAGAAAAACATGACTGCAGAAAATTATTCAATAATTATGATGCCTTATTAATAAAAAAACGTTTTGATAATGCTTACGAATTATCTTCAACCGAAAATATACTAAGAATAGATGTTATTGACCTTAAAGGAAATGATATTAATAAAATCATTGATAATTTTTATAAGGCAGTCGAAGATAAATCTTGTTTTGCAAAAAGAAATATTTATGAAATAATTAAAATTTCAAATCTTCCGGCGTTGAAATTAAATAAATATCTTTCTAAGGAAACATATTTAACAATCGGGCAAAAACTTAAAGATGTTTCACGTGAAACAAGTTTTATCAGTTTTGATTTTTTAAATTTAAGAGCGCTTGATAATTTTATAGCAAAAACAGATCAGTGGGCGGTTAAAAAAGAATTTATCCAAATAAAAAATGATATTATCAAAAAACTTATTATTAATGAATATACTCCGGAAACAAAAGAAAAGGAAAGCAATTATTTTTGTTGGATTGACAGAATTTTATCTGCTTTAGAAAATAAAGAAATCACAATTCCGGACTATATTGTTTTAAATAAAAAAATTTTATCACTTATCACACATAGCATTGATACTTATTGGAAAATTTTTTATTCCACAAATGTCTTGCTATTACAACAAGAATTCAGTGCTAATCAAATTTTAAGGGATTTCAAAAAATTTATTTTCAGAACAATTATAACAAGCTACAAAAAAATACGAATATCCCAAGATGATATTTTAACGCTTATGATACGCACATTGGCAAAAAATCAATACACCAAAGAAGATTTTTATTATTTATTCGACTGCATGCAGATTTTTTCAAGTATATCAGATACAAATAAATCTTTTTGTTTGGATTTATGTTTATACATTTTATATATTAACAACAAACAAAATTTTATGAATCACCGGTTTGTACGCTATCGTTTTATGGATTTTTTGAGTGTTTTAGTCAGAGATTTAGATAATCTGGAATTAAAACAAAAAGAATTGCATATTCTGATAAATATGTTTCACACCGATTTATTTTTCTTGTTAGAGAAAAAACACATTTTTGAAAGCATTATAAGAATTCTTAAAACCATCAATAACGGAGAAGAAAAATTGACGCATAATAACTTTTACAGGTATTGCGATATTTTAGATTATATGATTGCAAACAATAATGATATAAGCTGCCCGAATATCATTAATGAACTCTGCTTACAAAAGGAAGACAGACAAAAAATCTTAAAAAAATTCAAGCTTTCTTTAAACTTAAAGAAGGTTGTTTAATTTAAATACAATGTATTTAGATATATTTTTTTATTTTCCTATGCAAAAACTGCCAAAAATATTATCAAGAATTTCATCGACTTTTACCGTTCCCGTGATTTGACCTATTGCCCGACAAGCTAAACGTATATCTTCGGCAGCTAAAACAATTTCTTTATCCAAAGAAAATTCTTCGAGATTTTCCAGACAAATTTCAAGCGCCTTGCGGTATCTTGTTCTGGTGATTAAAAGATTTGATGATGATGTAAAATTATCTTTTATAATTTCCGTTATCAAGTTAAGCAATTGAGGTAATCCGTCACCAAATTTTGCAGATATCAGCAAATGTTTTTTTGTTTCTATAATCTTTTTTTCACTATCCGACAGCTTATCTGCTTTATTAGCAACATATATAATATTTTTTGAAGAAAGAGATATTAAACTTTTATCAAAATCTTTTTCTGTTGCGTCATAAAGAGCAATTACGGCGTCTGCGTCTTCTATTTTTTGCAGAGCGCGGGTTATACCTTGTTTTTCTATTGCATTTTCAGTTTCTCTTATACCTGCCGTATCCGTTATGATGACGGGATAGCCATTTAAATCCAAATTTATATCAACCGTATCTCTGGTGGTGCCGGCAATATCTGACACAATCATTGTTTCACTTTTTGTCAGCGCATTTATTAAGCTTGATTTTCCCGCATTGGCTGCTCCGGCTATAACTACGCGAAAACCATTTTTCAAACGTTCATTAACATTATTGCCTGATAAATGTGAAATTATCTCCGACTTTACTTTAAATACAGTGTTTGTTATTTCTTTATATAACGTTTCCGGAATATCTTCTTCAGGAAAATCTATAAAAGCTTCAATATAAGATAAAATTTTAACTAAATCCTCTCGCCAAGATGAATACAAATTTTTTAAATTTCCTTCCATCTGACGCAACGCATATTTTTGTTGCTCACTTGTTTCAGCGTCAATCAAATCAGCTAATCCCTCGGCTTCAGTTAAATCCATCTTTTGATTATAAAATGCCCGCTTAGAAAATTCCCCCGGTTCTGCCAAACGCAGATACGGCAAGGACGAAAGGGTTTTAAATACACTGTTTAAAACAGCTTTTGAACCGTGACATTGAATTTCTGCGACATCTTCGCCGGTGAAAGAGTGAGGCGCTTTGAAATATAAAACAAGAGCTTTATCAAGCAACTCCTGCGTATTGGCAGTTTTTATATCACAAAAATAAGCATAGCGCGGTTTTATATTATCTACCTTAATGTTAGTTATTTGTTGTAAGACATTAAGAGCTTCCCGACCTGAAATCCGGATTACGGCAACACCTGATTTGCCATAGACTGTCGACAGGGCATAAATTGTTTGATTTGTCATATATTACTCCTTTGGTTATTTGTTTTATAATGCGAGAGTTTAGAGATTGCAAGTTTTAAAAACATGGTGATTTGAGCTTAGATTATTATTTTTTTAATTGTTTGCGGTTATTTTAAGGACATATTGATTTTAGAGAGATGATTTATGATAAAACTTATTATATGGGACTTTGACGGCGTTATTGCCGATACGGAAAAATTATGGCTGCAAAACAGGCAAAAAACGATTAATGACATTTTACACCTTAATTGGGATTTTAACACCACCAACAAATATCTGGGTGGAATGAGCGACCAAACAAAAAAAGAAGTGTTAGCTTCTTTACAAATTGATACAGATGAAGATTTTTGGAAAAAAACTATTGAGCTTGATCAAAAAACTATGGCTGAAGGATTTGCCTTAACGCCGCATATTGAAGATGTATTTAAGTTGAAAGAGTTTAAGCAATGTATTGCAACGGGCGGCACAACGGCAAAAACGGCACAAAAAATTAAAATTACCGGTATAGAAAAATATTTTAACTCTGCAAATACCTTTACGGCAGATCAGGTGCAGAGAGGGAAGCCGGCGCCGGATATATTTTTATTAGCGGCTGAAAAAATGGGATTTTTGCCGGAAGAATGTTTGGTTATTGAAGATTCCCTTGCCGGATTACAAGCGGGACTTAGCGCTGAAATGATGACGATTGCTTTTATCGGTTGTGAAATGAATAATAATCCGGCTTATATTCAAGCTATCAAAAATTTAGGCATCAAAAACATCTTTAGTGAAATGATTTCGGTTAAAAAATTTTTATTTACTTTAAATCAATGATATGTTATATTTGAGTTCTAAAATTAATTATTAAATAAAAAAAATTATGAAAAAAATTATTGTTGGTTATAGCATATCTCTTGCATTAGTGGTATGTTATCTGGTGTTTTTCGAGTTTAGTTTCAATGTATTTCTGCCGAGTTTAGCTTTTGTGTTAATTACCGGGCTGGATATAAAAGAATTTATTTCGAAAAATAAAAAATTAGGATTGATGTGGCTTATTTTTAACTTTGGTTTGTTTGGTTTAATATCATCGCTTCTCAGTTTCACCTGTGCAGCAGGAAATACTCTTTATGTTATTGGTATTTTTGTTGCCGGTGTTGTTTGTTGTTTATTACAAACTTACATAGAAGAAATATTAAATTTGATACAAGGTGGTGTAAAAGTTGATGATGCATTTTTTCCTTGTGTACCTTTGACTGCATTACTTTTTATTTGTATTGGTATTTCGGATTTTATAAGAAGTCAAATCGCAAATGAAGAAGTTTTGACTAAGCAACTAGCAGAAGAAAAATTTGTTCCGCTTGAGTTTTATACTCAAGAGATACACAATGGGCGTACTATTTATTTCTATGAAGCCAAAGGAAAAACATGTTATATTAAGCCTAATGAAGTACCTCAAATAAGAAAAGCCGGTAAAAATTTTAAGGCAAAAATTGTTTTAGGGAACTATTATTCTGGTTATGGTGCTTATAAAGTCGAAAAAATCGAGTTTGAAAAAAAGAAGTAGCATCTAAAATAAAAAAAGAGCAGCTTAATTGCTGCTCTTTTTTTAAGAAAACTATGAATTCATATTATTAAAGAAGTCATTATTATCTTTGCTTAACTTTAGTTTTTCAAGCAGGAATTCCATACCGTCGGTCATTCTCATCTGCATTAAAACACGACGCAGGACCCACATTTTAGTCAATACATTTTTATCAACCAAAAGTTCTTCTTTACGCGTACCGGAACGGGTTATATCAATCGTTGGGAAAAGACGTTTATCAGTCAACTTTCTATCCAAGATAATCTCTGAATTGCCGGTTCCTTTAAATTCTTCAAAAATAACTTCATCCATTCTTGAGCCGGTATCAATTAAGGCTGTTGCTATGATGGTTAAAGAACCGCCTTCTTCAACATTTCTGGCGGCACCGAGCAACCTTTTCGGGCGTTGCAGGGCGTTTGCGTCAACACCACCGGTTAAAACCTTTCCTGATGAAGGGATGACCGCGTTATAGGCACGCCCCAAACGTGTGATAGAATCGAGCAAAATCACAACATCTTTTTTGGTTTCTACCAAGCGTTTTGCTTTTTCTATCACAAACTCGGCTACCTGAACATGACGGCTGGCCGGTTCGTCAAAAGTTGAAGATATCACTTCGCCTTTTACCGAGCGCGTCATATCGGTTACTTCTTCCGGACGTTCATCTATCAACAAAACCATCAGGTAAACTTCTGGGTGGTTTGTAGCGATGGCGTGTGCTATATTTTGCAACATAACCGTTTTACCGGTTCTGGGAGGTGCAACGATTAGACCGCGCTGGCCTTTACCCTGAGGAGAAATCAAATCAATCACGCGGGTTGTGTAGTCTTTCTCGCCGCAGATAATATCAAAATTTAACTTTTCGGTCGGGTAAAGCGGGGTTAAGTTGTCAAAATTAATACGAAGTTTGGATTTTTCCGGATCTTCATAATTAATGGTATTTATTTTGGTTAAGGCAAAATAGCGTTCATTTTCTTTTGGGGCGCGGATTTCACCTTCTACCGTGTCACCGGTACGCAGGCCGTATTTTTTAACCTGCTGGGGAGAAACGTAAATATCATCTGCAGAAGCCAAATAGTTTGATTTGGCTGAACGCAAGAAACCAAAACCGTCTTGCATAACTTCAATTACGCCGTCGCCATAAAGAACGTTGTCATTTTCAGCAACTTTTTTCATTATAGCAAAGACCAAGTCTTGAACACGCATAGAAGATGCGTCTTCTACTCCTAAATCTTCAGCCTGGCTTAAAAGCTCTTTGGGAGATTTATCTTTCAAATCTTTTAAATGCATGGGATAACCTATTGGGTAAGAAAATTTTAAGAATTATTTGTTAACTTGTTATACAGATATTTTTTTAAGAGTCAATTTAAATCGTCACGAAAAAGAGTTCATTTTTTGCTTAGAAAAAAAGTAATTTTGCAAAAGAAAAATGCAGAGGCGATTGGTGAAAAAAATATCAACAGGGCTTTTCCAAACAATTATTTTAAAATAATATTTTTTTGTTATTTGTTTATGGCTGTGAGTTGTGTGGATAAGTTTTTATGAACAATTTTATCCAGAGATTTTTTTGAGATGTTTAAAAGGTTGTGGAGGACTCTGAAAAGTCGTTTTAAAATCAATTTATTAATATTTTTTCTGATTTGAGGATAAAGTATGGTTATTCACAGGACTCACAGGCGGGGATAAAGTTTAAAAAAATGTTAATAAGTATTGTTTAAATTTTGGGTTTACGGGGATTATTTGTTAATCTTTTTTTAATAATATAGTTATGCACAATTTGGTTTCAAGGTGTGCATAAAATAAAATTTTGAGGAAAAAATGAAATTTATTGCAATAACCGGCTCTATTGGTTGCGGAAAGACAACTATTTCTAATATATTGAGAAAACAGGGTTTCTTGGTGTATGATATAGATAAATGGGTTAAATATCTTTATTATAAGAAAGAGTTTTTAGAGGTTATTGAAAAGTTTTTTCCCGAGTGTTTTGAAAACGGGGTTTTTAATAAAAGAAAACTCAGGAATATTGTTTTTGATAATCCTTGTAAGCTAAAACAGCTGGAGGGATTGATTCATCCTTTTTTGACCCAAAAATTAAAACACATCATTCGCAGAAATAAAGATGAAGGATGTGTTTTTGTTGATGTGGCTTTACTCTTTGAAATGGGGTGGGATAAATATTTTGATTATGTAGTTTTGGCTTATACCGATGAAGAAACGCAAAAATTAAGAGTGATGAAAAGAGATAGTATTTCGGCAGAAGATTTTTATAAAATAAATAAACTGCAGATGAGCGGGGAAGAAAAAATGCAAAAGGCCGATTTTATTATTGAAACCGGATGCGAGGAACAAAAGCTTTGTCGTGCGGTTTTGGATGTTTTGGGAGAACTTTTATAAAATGCAGTCAATCAGAGAAATTGTATTTGATACTGAAACGACGGGTTTTGATCCGGAAACCGGGGATAAACTGGTTGAAATAGGTGCGGTTGAATTAATTAACCATGTTCCGACGGGAAAAACTTATCATCAATATATCAATCCGGAAAGGGAAGTGCCGGAAGAAGTTGTTAAAGTACACGGATTGACGACAGAATATTTAAAGGATTTTCCGATTTTTGCCAAAGTAGCTCAAGAGTGGGTTGATTTTATCGGTGATGATGGCATTTTAGTAGCGCATAATGCAACATTTGATATGAAATTTATCAATTTTGAGCTGAAAAGACTCGGATTTGAGGAATATCAATGGGACAGAGTTGTTGATACATTAGAAATCGCCAAAAGTAAATTTCCGGGGCAACGTAATAATTTGGATGCGTTATGCCGGCGTTTTAATATTGATAACTCGGCGCGTACGTTTCACGGTGCTTTGCTTGACGCCCAGTTATTGGCGGAAGTTTATCTTGAGCTTTTGGGCGGTGCGGAACCGACAATGGATTTGGCGGCGGCAGTTAAAGATAATAAGGAAACTGCTTCTGCAGTTGAAATAAAGAGAGTTTATAGAGAACCCAGAGTTTTTGCTTTGAGTGAGGAAAGTTTAGCTTTGCACAGAGCGTTTTTGGAAAAAAATATTAAAAATCCTATTTGGCTTGCTGATGAAAAGAGCGAAAACTAATGTTTTATTTTGATTACATTGAGGGAAGAAAGGTTTTAAAATCAGATTTATTGTCCGGTTTGGAGCATTTTTTTACGACAAGAGAACTTTGTCTTTTTTCTAAAGAAGAAGATATGTCGGCTAACAGGGGATTGGTTGAAAGTTATTTCAGAGAAAAAATGGCAACAAACCAGCCGGTGCATGGGGTGGATATTGCCAAGGTTGAGGCTGATAAATATTTTTACGAAAAGACTGACGCTCTTTTGGTTGAAAAAGGGGCGGCGTATATGAATTTTGGCGATTGCACACCGCTTGTTTTTTCATTTAGCAAAGGAGCGATGATTGCACACGCCGGTTGGCGTGGCACGGTGCAGATGATGGCAAAAGTTGCAGTAAAAAGAATTTGTGAAGAATATGGTATTAAGCCGCAAGATATTAAAGTAGCAATTGGGCCGGCAATTTGCGGTAAATGTTATGATGTAGGACAAGATGTTTATCAGGCTTTGCTTACAACAGTTAATGGTGCAGGGCAGGGGTTTGCGCAACGAGATAATAAATGTTTTGTGGATTTGAAACAAATTAACCAAAGACAACTTTCAGAATGTGGGGTTAAACAAATTGATGTTTGTCCGTACTGCACGGCGTGCGGGGAAAAGCAGTTTTATTCTTATAGATATGAAAAGACCGGATACAGGCATAGCGCCGTGGTCAGAGTTTTGTAAATATATGTTGCTTTATTTTATAATTTATTATATAATGAACTTATCATTTATAATTAAGGAGAACAGAGATGAGTAAAGATGGTTTTAGTTTTGTTAGTATTTCCGAGGAAGTAGACAAGAAAATAACAGGCTATAAAAAAAGCAGATTTAATGATTTAGTTAAAAGAGAATACTCCAATGGGGATACTAAATTAGTTGTTGAAGGAGCGCGTTTAAATAGAACAGGTGTTTCTCAATGGGATACATCAGATATTTATACGGATAATAAAGGATATACAATGACGTTTACGCGTGATAGTATGGGAAATCCTTTATCTATATCTATTCAGGTTCCAAACGGCTCTGAGATGACAAAGTATGTTATAAATCAGCAAACGCTTTCCAGATATGATAATATTAATCCGATGGAAGCGAACAGAATTTTTAACAAAACGGAACAAAAAGTTAAGAAAGGGGCTTCCATAGAAGAAATTGCAAGAGATTTTTCTGATTATCAACGTTCTCCTTATTCAAGAGAGGAACTTAAAGAGATTGATAATCAAAAGTCTATTAATGAGGAAATAAAAGCAAAGTATGATAAATTAATGAGTAAAGGCAATTTTGGTATACATACTTTTGAAACCATTTCTAAAGATTTTGATAAACATATGCAAAGCAAGGCTGTTGGGGCGCCTACGATAATGTTGTCTCAAAACGACAGGGACGTAAGCGGTCGTTTAGATGATAAAATTTCTTTTAGTACACTGGCGGCTGTTACTTATTCTGAAAAAAGCAAAGATGTTTCTGAAATCAGACTATCTACCATAGATTACAGGCAAGGAATTAGCGGCTCTCCATCTTATGATGAAGTTTTGAATATAGAAACATTAATGAAAAAAGGATATGACAGGGATACTGCCCAGCAAAAGTTAAATGACGTTATGCAACAGATATATGACGGAAAACCTTTGAAAGAGATATTTATCAGCAACAAGCAATTTTTGACTGAAAAATCAGAGAAGCTGTTTGCTCAAAATCTGGAAAAACAAAGACAGGATAGAATACCTAACTATATCAAGACTCCGAAAACAAGAGGTTAGTAACGGATTTAGGCTGCTTCTGATAGGACTGTTCTTTAGTTTAAAGAGCAGTTCTTTTTTGATATAATATAAATACCCCCGTTTTGCAAACGGGGGTGAATATTTTTGGAGATATAATTAAATTTAGAACATATATCGAAGGCCTAGGGATAATTCTGTCATATTTTTAATAATATCATCATCGCTGAATTTAATATAACGCGCCATAGCGCGGAGTGCGATGTGTTCATTAATATTGTATTGTGCACCGATACCAAATCTATACCCCATAGTGTTTAGGTTATCTTTGTCAGTATAGATATAATATTCATCTTCATATGTACTTTTTTCATTAAAATTATATTGAGCAAGTCCAAGAGAAGCTAATAATTCAAGTTCCTGACTTACGGGTAAATAACCAATTAAATCAATACCGATTGCATTGAATTGTATTTTTTCTTTATCATCCCAATCGTCTGTTTTTGTTTCTTCACTTGACTGTTGAATAAATGCTTCAATACCGAAGTTTTGATTAAATTTTGCGCCGGCATTTAAGCTATATGCTGTGTATGAAGTCGGTAGAACTTCTTTGTAATTGAAGCTATCTCCGTATTCGTCTTTGACGGATGAAAATTTCATTTTTGTTGTAGTAATATCTACTCCGACATAGGGGCGGATGGTGCTTGATGAGGTGTTGGTTAGTTGCCTTTCTTCATATTCTCTTGCTTCCTCTCTTGATAAGCGGCGATAGCGGACGGGTTCCTGACTGGTATTTGTATATTTAGGTTCTTCACGATAACGAACTTGGCGTTCATAGCGAGGTTTTTCTTCGTAGTAATATCCGTTTTCTTCATAATATCTCGCTTGCGCGTTATTATAGGCTAAAACGGTGAATATACCTGCTAGTATTAAAAGTTTTCTCATATCTAACTTCCTTTTCTTACGATAGTTTAAAGAAAAAGCCATCTTTTTTAAGATGACTGGAAGTTGAAAGCTATGAATAGTATAGTGCGGTATATTCACCGCATAGGTTTATTTTACCGCCTTCCAGTCCAAGACCAAAAGGCATGTAAAGTGTCGTCTTTACATATAGACGCTATTCAAGAGGCTTTCAAACCTCAGAATACCTTTTTTTGATATTCCGAGGGTATACTATAAGAGAAATGTTTAATATATCGTAAAGATTAAATAATTTTTATATTGTATAAGGTGTGCTTTGCACAAGTTATGGATTGCCGCAGTTGCGTATGGCTGACGCCATGCACCTCGCAATGACTCGCGGGGGGTGTTCCGCCATAGCAACACTAAGAGAAGTTTGTCATGCGCTTTGCAATGATTCATGGGAAAAATAAAACTCTCCTATAATGTTGTTTTAAAACTTTAATTTAAAATGAAAAATAAAAAGTTTTTGCTTGAATATTCTAAAATACTGTTATAAGTTTGTGTCAGAATTTATTGTTCTGCCGTGTGCTTAACGATAATGTTTTTGTGTGCGGCTGTTTTTAACTAACTTTAAGCTGATAGGAGCTCTATAACCATGAGTAAATGGGTTTATACATTTGGTAACGGCAAAGCCGAAGGCGATGCTTCCATGAGAAATCTCCTCGGCGGTAAAGGTGCTAACTTGGCAGAAATGAACAAAGTTGGCTTGCCTGTTCCTCCGGGATTTACGGTAACAACAGAAGTTTGTACATATTACTACAATAACAACAAGACTTATCCGGCTGATTTGAAAGATCAGGTTCGTGCAGCATTAGCTCACGTTGAAGGGATTATGGGCAAAAAGTTTGCTGATAATACTAATCCGTTGTTGGTTTCTGTTCGTTCCGGCGCACGCGTTTCCATGCCGGGTATGATGGATACCGTATTAAACCTCGGTTTGAATGATGAAACAGTTAAAGCTTTGGCTAAGGCTTCCGGTAGTGAGAGATTTGCATATGATGCTTATCGCCGTTTCTTACAAATGTTCTCAGACGTTGTTTTAGGCGCTGATTTGGATTTGTATGAAGAAGCTTTAGAGAATATGAAGAAATCTAAAGGTTATAAATCTGATACAGATTTGACTGCTGACGATTTGAAAGAATTGGTAAAAGAATATAAAGAAATCGGTCAGAAATTAGGTAAAGTTGTTCCGCAAGATCCGTGGGATCAATTGTGGGCGGGTATCGGTGCCGTATTCGGTTCATGGATGGTTGATCGTGCTATTACATATCGTAAATTAAACAATATTCCGGGTGACTGGGGTACAGCTGTTAACGTTCAAACGATGGTATTCGGTAATGCCGGTGATGACTGCGCTACCGGTGTTTGCTTCTCTCGTGACCCTGCAACCGGTGAAAATGTTTACTATGGTGAATATCTTGTAAACGCACAAGGTGAAGACGTTGTTGCCGGTATTCGTACGCCGCAACCGATGGCTTCTAAAGGTGATGGCACTTCTTTGGAAGAAAAATGGCCGCATTTGTATCAAGAGTTGGTTGATGTTCGCAACAACTTAGAGGCTCACTACAAAGATATGCAGGATATGGAATTTACTATTGAGCATGGTAAATTGTGGATGTTGCAGTGCCGTAACGGTAAGAGAACTGCTGCTGCTGCCGTTCGTATGGCTGTTGAAATGTATGAAGAAGGTATGCTGACAAAAGAAGAAGCTATTATGCGCGTTGGTGCTGATCAGCTTGATCAGTTGTTGCACCCGATGTTGGATCCGAAAGCAGAAAAGAAAGTTATTGCTACCGGTCTTCCGGCTTCTCCAGGTGCTGCTGTCGGCCGTGCCGTATTTAATGCAGAAGACGCTGAAGCTTGGGCTGCAAAAGGTGAAAAAGTTATTCTTATCCGTAACGAAACATCTCCTGAAGATATTGGCGGTATGCACGCTTATCAGGGTGTGATTACAGCTCGCGGCGGTATGACATCTCACGCTGCTGTGGTTGCTCGCGGTATGGGTACTCCTTGCGTTTCCGGTTCTCCGGATATTGTTATTGATCACAAAGCTAAAACAATGTCTACAAAGTCCGGTGTTGTTGTTAAAGAAGGCGACTGGGTATCTTTGGATGGTGCTAAAGGCCAAATCATTGAAGGCAAAGTTCCGACAGTTCAAGTTGAGATGACAGGTAACTTTGGCAAGTTGATGACATGGGTTGATGAAATCAAAACCATGAAAGTTCGTGCTAACGCTGAAACTCCGAAAGATGCTAAACAGGCTCGTGATTTTGGTGCTGAAGGTATTGGTTTGGCTCGTACAGAACATATGTTCTTTGATGCAAGCCGTATTGCCGATATGCGTGCAATGATTTTGTCTGATACTGAAGAAGGCCGTCGTGCTGCTTTGGCTCGTTTGTTGCCTTATCAGAAGCAAGACTTCATTGATTTGTTCACCATTATGGATGGTCTGCCGGTTACTGTTCGTTTGTTAGACCCGCCGTTGCATGAATTCTTGCCGCATACCGATGCTGAAATGCAGGAATTAGCTGATAAAATGGGTATGACTTTGGCTCAGGTTAAAACACGTGCAGAAAAATTGCATGAATTGAACCCGATGCTTGGTCACCGTGGTTGCCGTTTGGCTGTTACCTA
>JAGASU010000031.1 GCA_017621635.1 Alphaproteobacteria bacterium
CTAAAGAAACGGCTGACAACATTATAGCCGATACCGAGGACGGCAGTGACCTTTCCGGTGCGGCAAAAGCGAGAAACATTGAAGTTTTCCGTTCAGAGCCGATTAACCGCAATGAAACATTTGCCGGTTTGACCGGATATGAAATTAACGACCTGTTTGTCGCCGAAAATGGTGTGGTTAAAGTTTTTGAACGTCCGGGGAATGTTTTTGTTATCGCAACACCTTTAGAAACGGTTAATTACGAAAATGACCTTGATAAGGCTGCTTTAAGCGATGTCGAAAACAGAATTAAAGCGTCTTTATTCAATGATATGAGCGAAGCCGTACTTGATGGCTATGCCAAAGATTATAAGATTGAGATTGATTATAAGCGCGCGGGGTTTGCCGAATAATGAAACTTATTTTCATGGGAACGCCGGATTTTGCGGTTCCGGTTTTAGAAAAGCTTATAGCAGAGCATGAAGTTTTGGCGGTATATACTCGCGCACCGAAGCAGAGCGGACGCGGCAAAAAAGTTAATAAAACGCCGGTTCACCTTTTGGCAGAAGAACATGGAATTAGGGTTTTTACGCCTAAAAGCTTAAAGCCGGTTGAAGAACAAGAAACCTTGCGGGCATTGGGGGCTGATATGGCGGTTGTAGCGGCGTACGGGCTTTTGTTGCCGCAGGCGGTGCTTGATATGTTTCCGTTAGGATGTATTAACGTTCATGCTTCGCTTTTGCCAAGATGGCGCGGGGCGGCACCTATTCAGAGGGCGATAGAATCGGGAGATGACAAAAGCGGTATTTCTATTATGAAAATGGCTTTAGCGCTTGATGCCGGAGATGTTTTAAGCCAACAAGCCGTTGCCATTACGCCCGAGATGACGGGCGGAGATTTGCATGACGCGCTGGCCGCAACCGGCGCCGAACTTCTTGCCGATACGTTGAGACATTTTAAGGAAATTAAACCAATTAAACAAGATGAAAGCCTTGTTACCTACGCAGAAAAGCTTGATAAGGCAGAATGTTTGCTTGATTTTAAGATGACTGCAGAACAGCTTTTGTTAAAAATTCGTGCGTTTAGCCCCTACCCTGCGATGTATTTTATGTATAAAGGAGAACGGTTTAAGGTATTTAAGGCAAAAAAGACTGATATGTCCGGCAAAGTGGGTGAAATTCTTGAAGGGACGCAAAAATTAGTTATTGCGGTCGACGGTGGCGCGCTTGAGATTTTAGAGCTTCAGCGGGAAGGCAAACACGCCATGACTATTGAAGAACTTTTGCACGGTTTTTCATTTGATAAGGGGTATTTGTTGCAAAATTAACAAATTTTATCAAAATTGATTTTTTGCTTGATTATATAAAATTGTTATATATACTTAGGCAAACTTTGTTAGTGTAATCCGCGGACATGGTGGAATTGGTAGACACGCCAGACTTAGGATCTGGTGGCGCAAGCTGTAAGAGTTCAAGTCTCTTTGTCCGCACCATCTTTTTTAAGATGTTTTTTTTGAGAGTAGATAAAGTAAAATGAATATTAAAGAAGTAAAATCCGAAGGCTTAAGCCGCGAATATGACGTTACAATCAGCGCTTCCGATTTTAGCGCCGCTGTTGAAAAGAAATTAAAAGAAATTGCCAAAACCGTCAGCATGGCGGGTTTCCGCGCCGGCAAGGTTCCTTTTGCCATGGTTAAACAAAAATATTACGGCAATGCCATGAGCGAAACACTTGACGATATGTTGCGTGACGGCGTTAATGAAGTTTTGAAAGAGAAAAATCTGCGTCCGGTTTTCACCCCTGATGTTGACTTGAAGAAATTTGAAGATGGCAAAGACATTGAATTTAAGGTTTCAATGGAGGTTATGCCGGAAATCAAATTGAAGGATTTTTCTGACGTTAAAGTTGAAAAAGTTGTAGCAGATGTTGCTGATGAAGAAGTTAACAAGGCTTTGGAGTATATGGCAAACAGCCGCCGCGACTCGGTTAAGGTAGAAGAAGACAGAGCTACCGTTAAAGGCGATATTGCCGTTATTGACTTTGTCGGCTCGATTGACGGGGTTGAATTTGCCGGCGGTAAAGGTGAAGCTTATCCGTTAGAGATTGGTTCAAACTCGTTTATTCCGGGGTATGAAGACCAGCTTATCGGTAAAAAAGCAGGTGAAGTTGTTAATGTTAAGGCGACTTTCCCTGAAAATTATCATGCCAAAGATTTGGCCGGCAAAGAAGCTTTGTTTGTCACCACGATTAAAGAAATCCGTACGGTTAAAAAAGCTGAAATCAATGATGATTTTGCCAAATCAATGGGTGAAGAAAATCTTGACAAGCTCAAAGAAACCATTAAGAGCAGAATAGCCCAAGATTACGAAGGTGCTTCCAAGATGAAATTAAAACGGGTACTTTTGGATGCTTTGGATAAGGCTTACACCTTTGATGTTCCGGCTAAATTGGTTGACATGGAATATGAGTCTATCGTTAAGCAATATGAAAATGCCAAGAAGAACAATCAGCTTGATGAAGATGAAAAAAGCAAAAAAGAAGAAGATTTGCTTAAAGAATATAAAGACATCGCCGTTCGCCGTGTTAAACTCGGTTTGTTGCTTGCGGAAGTTGGCAACCAAGCTAAGGTTACGGTTAATCAGGAAGATGTTAACAAAGCCATTATGGCTGAAGCCCAGCATTATCCGATGCAGGCAAAAGCTATTTTTGACTTCTATTTGAAGAATAAAGAAGCGATTGAGCGTTTGCGCACTCAGGTTTATGAAGAAAAAGTTATTGACTACGTTCTTTCTAAAGCCGTTATCACGGAAAAGAAAGTTTCGGTTGAAGAACTTTATAACTTTGAGGAAAAGAAAAGCGCTTAAAGCTAATTTGAGCTTTCTTAAGACCGAAGCCCTCTTTATGAGGGCTTTTTTGTATCTTTTTTCAGATTATTTCAGAAAAAACAAATTAAATACATCAAGTTAAATGGTTTTATAAAAAATATTGACAGAAACTCAAAATCGTGGTATAATTTAATTGTAAAAAAATATAATTATGGAAAAAAAATTGTTAAAATGGGGGCTTCCGTGTATTTTTATACTAAGTACCCTAATACTTCTTTTCTTTAAGAAAGAAGAAATATCTGGTACAGCTTCAACTACTGTGCAAAGTGTGAAACAGGCTAAGGCGAACAAGCCCTTTGAGGCTTTTGAGCCGGTAGAACCCTTTCAGTCTGGAAAGGCAGAAAAGGCTGAAAAGCTAAAGGCAGCCCATAAGTCTCGTGTCGTTAAGACACTGGTGACAACAGGTTGCTGCGGCTATTATACCGCCTCGGTCGCTTATCTCCTGCTGGAGAATGGTCAAGTGATCGTTTACGCACCTGAGCGTATTAAACCTCCATTCACCAAACAGGAAGCTAAAACGATAATGAGAGCCCAGATGGGCGACACAGTATACGTTAACGCTTACTAACATTACCCCCGTCACAAAAACGGGGGTTTTATTGTATCTCGAAAACCACCGGCTAGGCCGGTGGTTCAAAAGAGCTTATAGCTATGGTTTTGACATCAAAACTCCTTGAA
>JAGASU010000032.1 GCA_017621635.1 Alphaproteobacteria bacterium
ACCCCTTCAAACGGCTTATCTGACACAAACGACGAATAATAAAGCGGCACACACACGTTTCCCGAACAGTACAGAATCACGTCACGCGCTTTCTTGGGCAATTCGCACCAAGGCATATCCTGTGAAATATGCAAAAAGTCGCACAAAGACACCAGCGTTTGTTTATAAAACGCCGATTTAAACCCGTACCACGGCGCAATCGCCCCCTGCGCAATAGTTTTGTTAACATTGGGAATAACCAGATTCTCATCCATATAAAGCCTTGCCCCCAACCCGTCGCAATGCGGGCAGGCTCCCTGCGGATTATTAAAAGAAAACAACCGCGGCTCAATTTCTTCAATTGTAAACCCCGACACCGGACAAGCATATTTTGCCGAACACACAAAACGGCTCTTGTCTTCCATATTGTCCACATATAAAATCCCGTCGCCGACCTTAAGCGCCGTTTCGACGGACTGCGCCACCCGCGCTTCAAGCCCCTCTTTTTTGATAATCAGCCTGTCAACCACAACCTCAATATCGTGTTTGATGTTTTTTTCCAAAGCCGGCACTTCTTCCAAATCATAAACTTCGCCGTCGATTTTAACGCGTGAAAACCCCTGTTTCAAAAGCCCGTCGAGTTCTTTTTTAAATTCCCCCTTACGTCCGCGGGCAATCGGCGCGGCGAGTAAAATTTTCGTCCCCGTTTCCAGTGCCAAAATCTTGTCAACCATCTGGCTGACCGTCTGTGCCTCAATCGGTTTGCCCGTAGCCGGCGAATACGGCGTTCCCGCCCTTGCCCACAAAAGCCGCATATAGTCATAAATTTCGGTAATCGTCCCCACCGTCGAGCGCGGATTGTGCGAGGTTGTTTTTTGTTCAATGGAAATCGCCGGCGCCAACCCCTCAATCGAGTCGACATCGGGCTTTTTCATCAAATCCAAAAACTGTCTGGCATAAGCTGACAAACTCTCGACATAGCGCCGTTGTCCTTCGGCATAAATCGTATCAAACGCAAGCGTCGACTTGCCCGAACCCGACACCCCCGTCACCACCGTCAGCTTCCCTTTCGGGATAGAAATATTGACATCTTTAAGGTTATGTTCTCTCGCCCCTTTAATCTCAATAAACTTGCTCTCTGCCATCTTAAAATTCATCCTCGCCAAAAAACTAATCCTGCATTAATCGCAGCCAAATTTTATTATACCACTTTTGTTCTTTTTGCAAGCACTTTTTTTGGCCATATTCTAAAACTTTTCTTTACGCCTTATTAACTTATTTGGGCTACAATATCGGCAAAATGATACATCCGGAGGAACAAAGATGACAGCCGAAACCAAAAAAAGCACCAAAACCGCCACCGCCGCCCCCAAAAAGCGCGCCGTTCGCACCCCAAAATCTAAAGCAGCAGCACAAAAGCCGGAGCTTCCCTCCGTTACGGCACCGGCTCCCTTAACCGCAGACACTTTAATAAAAGTATGGTTTGACGGCTGGAAAAAAACATTTCACCTGCAAGGCCGCTCCTCCCGTTTTGAACTCTGGGCGTTTATGCTCTTAAACTCTCTGATCACCGTTGCCATAGAGCTGAAATGCGCTTATTATTTCTCCTCCCGTTTCTTACGCTCGGCCAACGCCGCCGGATATAGCTTGGACAAGATAGACCAATATGTCACCACCGCTGAAACCGTGTTCTATCTCTGCATTTTCATTCCGCTCTTTCCACTCGGCTCACTGCTCATACGCCGAATGCACGACTTAGGCAAATTAGCCTGGCAAAACTGCCTTGAGCCGGTTTTTATGGGAACTGTGGTTATGAGTATGCTCTTGTTAGCCCTCAATGAATTAAGCGACACTGACTACGCCTACACCGCGCTTATGTTAGGCATCTGCTTTGTCACCATGCTCTACTCGGTCGGGTTTTACAGCTTAAAGTTTTTAATCCAAACCCTGTTCTATCGTGGTGATAACCAAACCAACGAATATGGCAAAGCTCTTTATAAAACCGATACGGATGAAGACCGCGCGCTTAATTTAAGCTGTTTTTATTTCCTTTTCATCTTAACTATCGGCGTTCTCTATCTCGCAACCGCTTTGATTTAAAAAAGAGCTTGCTTAAAGCAAAAAAATATGCTATCTTAAAGGCATTAAGACCATTAAAGAAGGAAGATTGCTATGGCTGAAGAAATATCCCGTATACAAGGTATCACTCCGGAAAACATTACAGAGGCCGACAGGGATTTACTTGAAAACATCATTAAAGAAAACAAGCTCGATACGGCCGAATTCAAACAGGCAACAACCCTGCTTGAAGCCTTAAACCAAAAAGCAAATGAGCAAACAGCTCAAACCACGGAACAAACATCGGGTTTTCCCGATCTTCCTGACAATGAAAATAATACCCCCGAAGAGGAAGAAACCATCGTCAATGATGTCACTGAGGAAGAACAAACTGTCATTGACACGGATACACAAGAAGAATCGACCGTCATTATCGGCAGCGCTGAAAACACAACTTCGGAATTTAACGACAATGAAGAACCGACCGTCATCATCGGCGGCGGCGCAGAAAGCACAACTTCGGAATTTGATGATATTAAAGAACCAACCGATAACTATGAGTTTAATGACGGCGGTATCTTCGACCCGACCCCTTACGAAATAAAACAAATCATTGAAGGTCTGGCAAACTCAGACACGCCGCAAAATTATATGGCCTCCATCCAAAAGCTTGGCGCTAAAAACATTAAAGATACTATGGCGCTTGAAACAGCTGACGCCCGCTTAAAAGCTTTCACCTCGCCTGACTTTCTGCTTGAAGCTGAGCAATATTACGCCACATCAAAAGACAAAGACGCCGCGGACAATCACGAAGAAATAAATAATTTAATCTATGAACGCTTAAGAAGTTTAGACCCAAAAGACATCACGCCGAACAATGCCTACGCGTACCTGATGTTGGCCGAACAGATCAAAAGTGACGCGCACCTCTATGATCAGGTAAAAGAAATACTTGCCACGGCACTCTTTAACTACGATAACGAACACTTCGGCTACCTCTCGGCAGAAGAATTAAACAAAAATTATAACAAAGTCGGCTTATCCCTGACCCAGACCATCAACAAAGAAGACACCCTCGCATTATTGGACAAATACACGTTTGAAGGCAAAGCAAACGAACAAAAAGAAACCAAAAAAGACTTTCTCGAGCTGGCCGCCCAAATGGCCGCGCTTGAGCTGGCAAAGCAAGACAATCCTTCAGAAGATGAGATAAACAAAGTCCTTAAAGACAAGCTTGATATGCTCCTTTATGACCCGAGCGGCAAAAAATCATTTTCCAAAGAAGAAATCGCCGCCAAACTCGCCACCGGCGTTGTTATGTCTGAAGAAGTAAAAAACAGAAGCATACAAAAATTCGGCAAAAACAATTCATTTACCAATTCAATCTCCAGAAAAGTCACCGAACTTGACACAAAATTCACCAAACGTTACGGCAAAAAATACGAAACGGCTAAAAAATATGCGCTGATGAGTTCAAAAATTGCCTTAGGTGTCTTAAAATCAACCGCGATGTTCACCGTTGCCGGTATGGTTCCGCCGCCGGGCGTCGGCACGGCAGCGTTAATCTGCTATAATACCGCTAAACAGTGGAAAAATATGAAAAAGCAATTAACCGACCCCTCAATTTCCAAAAACAAAAAAACAGCGATTTTACTGGGCGCCGGCGTCACCACTGCCTTAAGTGCGCTTTCTGTCGGCACCGGTATTAACAGCGCCGTTGAATCTCTGGGCTTAAATTCTCCCGAAACGCTGCAAACCGTCACCAACACGGCTTCCTCGCTTGGCATTTACGGCCGCCTTTCGCTGGCCACCATCGCCAGTACGATTCCGAACTGGGTTGAAAAACAAACCCTGAAGTTCAAAGAAAAGCGCTTAAACAAAGCCCTTGCCAAAGAAACCGATCCGGCAAAACGTCTGGAGCTCGTCAAACAGCAATATCGCCTGCAAGCCCAAAAACAAAAAAATAACGAGGAACTTATCGGCAAAACCATCGGTGCTGTTTTAGGTACTTCCATCGCCGCCTCGGGTGTCACACAACAAATACACGCCACCACTCATACAGATACGACAACCGCAAATGCAGAGATACCCTCTGAAACATCTCAAGAGCAAAACCCAGTCACGTCTGAAAGACCAACTCCCGACGGAATGAAAGGCTACTCTGCTACACAAGACAGCACAGCTACTCACACTGCCGCACAAGACAGCACGGCTACTCACACTGCTACACCGGACAGCACAGCCACTCACACTGCTACACCGGACAGCTCGGCTACTCACACTGCCGCACAAGACAGCACAGCTACTCACACTGCCGCGCAAGACAGCACGGCTACTCACACTGCCGCACAAGACAGCACGGCTACTTCTCACCAAAATCAAAACGAAGCCGCTTCGACACAGGCGCAAAAAGCTGAAGCAGCCGCCGAAACCAAAACCGACGCTTCCTCGGCCGAACAGAAAGCAACCCAAAATCTGGAAGCTGCTAAAGCCGAAAACTCCGGCCATATTCATCGTTCCGCATACACCAGCGCCATGGCGGATTTAGAAAGCAATCAGGACAAAGTAAACTTCACGGACGAGCAAATCCGTACCACCTCGGAAAATATGAGCAAGATTTACGGCACCAATGCCTATATGGCCACACACGCCGCCCTTGCCGAACCGCACGCGGTCGCCGCCGCCATGGGCATAGATAATATCCATACCTCTGCCGAGTTGCTGGATTATATGCAAAACCATGACTGCTCAAACAACGAAGGTCTAAAAACCTATATGACCGAACACTTTGACGACCAACAGCGCTTTCATTACAGCAATACGCAGACCACAACACATACAACGACGCATACGACAACACACACCACGGTTCATCACGAACCCAAAGCCGCCGAACCGGCTCCGCAAAAAACAGGCCTCGGCTTCAAGCTTGAACCCGTAGATAAAATCCCCGGCACCGAACATCAGCCGGCTTCGCCTCAGCCCGCGCCGCACGCACATCCGCAAACCGCCCGTGTCACCACGGTAGAACAACACCATCCGGCGGAACAAGTTGTTGTTGACGTCGCCTACGGCACCCCTGAATGGGCTCGGGCCAACGGCTGGATTTATGATGCCCAGCTCTCAAACGGCCTCAACCGCTTAGGAGCCACCGACGGCTCGCATAACGGCTATCAGGGCGCCTATTTCAAAGCCGATGATCCTGATCGGATTATGTTCCTGCCAAACGATGCCCTGCATGACAAGCCGGAATTTGCCGGTCGTGGCAACGCCAAGGCCTCACAGTTTAACAACTCAAGCCAATATGCACACTGCAACCATGCCCCACATGGCGGCGGCTGTCCGGATGAAAAAAGAAATTATGGCTACGGCGCATATGGTACGGCACAACGTGTCCTCTACGGAACAGGGATTATAACACCGAATTCCGGCGTAGACAGAGTCATCCAAACCGTCAATAACGGTGCTTATGCCGCTCATAACATCTTGGATGTCATTCATCACGGCAAACACATCTTCCGCTAACCCAGGCTTAAGAGCCACACTAAAAAAGCACTTGCGTCCTCTCATTTTTTATGCTATACTAAAAAAAATGGCATAAAAGGAGGATATCATGAGCAATAAAGAAAAACAACAAAGCATTAAAGACAAAATCAGAGATAAAATGCTAAAATTGGGATTGGCCGCCACCACTCTGGCGCCAATGGCGCCGACCACTGCCGAAGCGGCCACACCGGAAGCGCCCGAGCAGCCGAAAACCGAACAATATGCACCAAATCAAACTCAAAACAACAATAATGACAAAACATTCTACATCAACGGCATCGGTTTCACACCGGTTTCGGAAGTCCCTAACTCGAATACGCAACAAACAACCCGACGCCAAACAGTCCCACAACAGCAAACAACACAGCGTCGTCAGCCTGTCGCCCAACAAACACGGTCTGTAAGAGAAATCCCCTACGGCACCCCCGAATGGGCTCGGGCCAACGGCTGGATTTATGATGCCCAGCTCTCAAACGGTCTTAACCGCTTAGGAGCCACCGACGGCTCGCATAACGGCTATCAGGGCGCCTATTTCAAAGCTGATGATCCTGATCGGATTATGTTCCTGCCTAACGATGCCCTGCATGACAAGCCGGAATTTGCCGGTCGTGGCAACGCCAAGGCCTCACAGTTTAACAACTCTAGCCAATATTGCCACGCCAACCATGACAAATACGGCCGCGGCTGTCCTGACCAAAAGAGAAAGTATGGCAATGGCTACGGTACACCTCATCGCGGCAGACCCGGCCGCGCAGAACGCATAGTACACGGAGCCGTCACCGTCGGTGCAATCATCGACGCCGCTACGCGCGGTGGCCGTTAAAACTCACTCATCATCCTCCTCAAAAGGGCGGCAAAACCGCCCTTTCTCTTTTAAACTTATAACCGCATTTTAGCACGCCCCCATTTAAAACCGAAAGAGCGTTCCTCAAGAACGCTCTTTGCTATGGGTGGGATAAAGTATGGTGCTATCGTCAAATTTTCTTCCGCGGTGTACATAATCGGTACATAAGGAAGAAAATTTGGCGATTTGACCATGCATTAGCACGCCCCCATTTAAAACCGAAAGAGCGTTCCTCAAGAACGCTCTTTGCTATGGGTGGGATAAAGTATGGTGCTATCGTCAAATTTTCTTCTGCGATGTACATAATCGGTACATAAGGAAGAAAATTTGGCGATTTGACCATGCTTTAGCACGCCCCCAATTTAAAACCAAAAATCGCTCCTGTAAGGAGCGATTTTGCATAGGGTTTGAGAAAGTGCGGTGCTATAAGTGGCGCCGTGAGCGCGGTGTACAAAATAGTACATAAGCGAGCGCCGACGCTTATATGACCGTGCTTTATCAATCCCCCTCTAACACTTTCTCTCCCTCTTGGCCAAAACTAACCATCCTCTTTGCTCCTGCCGCAATCAAAGCATCGAGCTGTTTGCCAAACTTTTTCGAGCGCTTGAGCATCGTAACCTCAGCACCTTTTGCCATAATCTCTTTAGCTTTCAGCACAACCGCGGCAAAATCATCGTCGGCATTATAAGCTAAAACCACCTTTTCAGGCCGCAAGAAGTTATATTCTGACTCAAACAAAATCGAGCAAATCCGTTCAAAACCGATAGAAAAGCCCACTGCCGGCACCGATTCGCCCAAAAACTTGCCAATCATCTCATCGTAGCGTCCGCCGCCGGCAACCGAAGAACCAAACTTCGGGCTGACAATCTCAAACACCATCCCCGTATAATAGCCCATACCGCGCACCAAAGACTTGTCATACACAGCCTCAAATTTGCCGTTGGAAATGGTGTTGGCAAATTCCAACACACGCTTCAAATTGGCAACAACGTCCGCATTTTGGCAGTATTTTTCCGCCGCCTTAAGCGCATCGCCCTCAACTTCGGCAATAATGTCCATAAACTTCGCCACAACCTCAGTCGCATATCCTTTTTCCAACAGCTCGGCCTTAACCCCGTCTAACCCGATTTTATCAAGCTTGTCAAAAATAATGCACACGCTCATCACGTCATCTGGAGCAAAACCCGCACTCAAAATCATATCAGTCAAAATCCGTCTGTCATTCAGGCGTACGGTAAAGCCGTCAAAACCGATCGCTTCCAAAGCCGAGGTCGTCGCCGCAATCAGCTCCATCTCGGCGTTAACCGACGAATCGCCGATAATATCAATATCACATTGATAAAACTCACGAAAGCGTCCTTTCTGCGGTCTTTCCGCCCGAAACACCCGATCAATCTGGATAGACTTAAACGGTTGATTCAAAAACTGTCTGTTATTGGCAAAATAACGTGACAAAGGCATCGTCAAATCATATCTCAGCCCGCTGTCGACCAAATCATTTTCAGATAAATTTTCTTTTGTTAAATCAAGCTTTTGTCCGCGTTTTAAGAGCTTAAAAATCATCGAGAGGTTTTCACCCCCGTCGCTCTTGTCCAAACGCTCGATATCTTCCATAATCGGCGTGGAAATTTTGTTAAAGCCGAATTTTTTATACGTTTCCTCAATTCTCTCTCTGACAAAATCTCTGAGTTCCATCTCTTTGGGTAAAAAATCTTTAGTGCCTCTGACCGGCTGCGCATTTAATTTCATAATTAACGATTCCTTAAAAAAACAAAGTTATTCTCTCCTTTATAAAAACAAAAACCGCAAAAATCAAACGAATTTTATTTTTACTCTTTAAATTCTCAAATTTTTGTGTTATACTAAGATAAAGCAACAAACAAAGTGTGAGGAAACAATGACCACCGACGTAAAAAAACTCGAAGCAATGCAAAAGCAAGCCTATTTTGAAAGCAAACTCCAAATGGTTCCCGCTTCAATCAAAGAGGTTTATTCTGCCATCTCGGGAGAAGACATTCTGATTGCCCGCGAGTTGGTTGTGGATGATCACGTTCTCATCGGTATAGAATATACGCCGGAAGGCGAAGCCGCTGCTGCCTATACCACGGATAAAACCGGCAAACGCATCACGCTTGACCGCCCGCAACGTAGCCAGTCAAACACAGCGCACGCCCCGAAAGACTTAATTTCCGAGCGCTTAGACGAAGTGGCGAAAAATATCTCCCGCCAACCTATAGCTAACGAACCGCAAGCTCAACTTAAGGTTAAAAAAGCGGTGCGCACCACCCCCGCCCCGAACCTTCAGACCTTAAAAGAGTTGCAAAACAGCAAACGCCAAAACGGATAAACTTCTTCCCGTGCATCATTGCCCCATAACACCGGTCACATATCGCCGTGGCAAACTTCTCTTAGCTTTGCTAGGGAGAAACACCTCTCTCCCGAGTCATTGCGAGGTCGGCGCGTAAGCGCAACCTATCCGAAGCAATCCATAACTTGTGCGAAGCACACAAATTTTCTCCCCTAAACGACAACAAAAAAGCCTTGCAACAACACCATGTTGCAAAGCTTATCATTGGTAGAGGTAGTCAGAATCGAACTGACACGGGCTGAGCCCACAAGATTTTGAGTCTAGCGCGTCTACCAGTTCCGCCATACCTCCATACTCAATATCGAAAATGTTTCTAAACGATATTTTTTTCAATGTCAACACTTTTTTTTATTTTTTTTTACATCAACAGACTTCCAAACTAAGTTTTTATATGCTATAAAAGAAAAAAATTTGTTTTTTATGGTAAATCATCAGATTAAGAGGAAAACCGCTTGGAAGAACTAAAACAAAACGCACTTGATTTGCTAAAAAACGGCGACTATGAAAAAGCCGCTAAAATTTACTTAAAACTTGCGGTAACCGCCCCAAACGATGAAAAGCTCTTAATTGCCGCCGCTAACTGCTATGACAAATTAAAAGAAAAAAAAGTCGCCCTCGGCCTTTATAAAAAAGCTCTCGAGCTTAACCCTTCCTCAATCCCCGCACTGATAAACGCCGCCACGATTTACTATGAAATAAAAAAATACGAAAAAGCTCTTGCTTTCTCCTTAAAAGTTTTAGAACAGGACCCTGATAATTTCTCTGCCCTCCAAAACGCCGGCAACGCCTGCTATGGAGCCGGAAATTATGAAGAAGCCTTAAGCTACTATGAAAATATGTATCGCCTCCGCCCAAACTCATATAACGCTTTGCTGAACATCGCCGGCACGGCGTATAATCTGGGTGATAATCAAAAAGCGATAGACTTTGCCAAACAGGCTGCCGACAAACGCCCCTCCTCGGCTGATCCGTATATTTTGCTCGGCAACGCTTATATTGAACTCTCACAAAACGACGAAGCAGCCATCTATCTCAAAAAAGCTGCGGAAATTGCCCCGACATCTGACTGGCTGATGAGTTCAATTGCCAATCTTTGCCAAAAAGCCGGCAATCTCAAACAATGCCTGTACTACGCCTGGAAAGCCATAACCTTAAAAGCAGGCAATCTCACCGCTGACGACCATATCAATTTTGCCTACCTCTTATATGAAGCCAAAGAAGAAAATGAAGACGAAGCGCTGACAAAGTATATTACCCGCTGGCAACAAACTTTCCCCGATAACCCGATTGTCAAACACGCCTCCTCGGCATTGTTAAGCCTGCAAGACATCGCTTTTATGGATTTATCTTATGTCAAAGGTTTGTTTGACAGCTTTGCCCCGTCGTTTGATGAAATTTTAAATCAATTGGAATATCAGGCGCCGACGCTGATTGCAAACGAACTCAAAAATAACTTAAAAACCAAATTGTTCAAAAAACGCCGTATACTGGATTTGGGCTGCGGCACCGGTCTGGTTGTCGAAAACTTAAAAAAATATTTTGAAAATGAAGAGTTTTACGGTGTCGACATCTCGGAAAGAATGCTTGAAGTTGCCGGCAAAAAAAATCTCTACAAAGCCCTCTATGCCGATGATATCATCAGCTTTTTAGAAACTAACGAAGAAATTTATCACGCCGTCACTGCCGGTGATGTCCTGACCTATATGGGCGATTTAAAACCGTTGTTCCGTCTGCTGGCCAAAACGATTAAATTTAACGGTTTTCTCTGCTTCTCAATCTCAAAAAATCAAGAAAATAATAATGATTATTTCCTTATGCCTTCCGGACGATTCGTTCACACGCTCTCTTATGTCAACCGCCTGTTAAAACACTGCGGTTTCAAAACCCTGAACGCAACCGAAGCCGTCCTGCGCCACGAGGGCGTTAAAGAAGTCAACGGTTACGTCATCATAGCCCAAAAAGAAATCGAAGTCGTCTTCGAATAATAAGACTTAACAAAGCAACGCTTCCCGTCCGGTCGTGGATTGCACCGCTACGAAAGACTTTGCCTTATCCGTCCGTAGCGGTAGAAAAATTTTGCAAGTAAACCGCAGGAGCGTACATAAAGGTACGTGACGTGACGAAGCGGGGCTTCCATCTGCGAGCTAATTCACAATTTAGCACGCTCCTCCCCCCAAACTCCCGCTCAATTTTTACGGAGAAAATTTTGCGAGTGGACCGCAGATGTCCTTTTCCTAAAATTTTAGTGTACATAAACGTACATGAATTTTAGGAATAAGGCTTCCATCTGCGAGTCCAATCACAAAATTTTCCCGTAAAAATGGCATAACTCGTCCAACCCTCGACACAACAACCCCTTCACCTCATCGTTAAAATAAAGCTTCTCCCGCGCACTCACGCCCTTAGGCAAAGCAATCGCTTTTTCTTCTAACACAATTTTGTAAACAACCGGAAGAGTGCTTTTGGAAATCAGCCGCAGCGCCCGACGAAATCGCTCGGCTTCCATACTCAAACCGATATAAGGCGTGGAGCCGTCAACTTTAAGCATATCATAGTCGGCAACAAGCTTCTGTCCCGAGCTCCAAAATAAATAATCTTCATAAAAGCGTTCACCGGCTTTAAGCCTGTCTTCTGCGCTATACGGCATACAAAAAGATTTGCCGTTAAAATAGCGGCGGGATAACCACCCCAGCTTAAAATAAGTATTAAGCAAAAAAGTGTTTTTCTTAGCCATTCTAAAATCTCCCTTTAGATTTCGTCACAATTTCCAAAACTTCATCAAAATCCGCAAACAAACCGTAATCCACCGCTGCCCGATATTTCATCCCCGGCGTAAACTTGCGGTACATCTTTTCGCCTACAATTTCTTTAACCCGAACATCTAAAATATACTGCACGCCGCTTGCATAATCAGGAAAGAAATATTTGCACCGTCCGGCTTTAATATCCTCCTCCATCAAATACGATTCAGGCGACCAGGGTAACTCGTCAACCTCTCTGAACACTTTTTCATAAGGCTTCAGATAAGTCCGAAACGTCCCCGGACGCGGCGCCTGTCCGGTCACGTCAGTGCGCCGATAATCTTTCAGGGCAGATTTAATGTCATCCTGATCAAACGGCTCCAACATCTCTTCCCAAATCTCCATATCAAGCGCCGCCGGTTTGGCAAACGCCGGATAAACTTGTTTAATGCTCAAAAATAAATAGTCGCTTTTTTTACTCATTTTTCATCTCCCGAAATGTCATATGTTTCCACGCGGTCCATAAACCGCTCAAAAGGTTTTTGTTTTAAGTCAATTTTAACCGTCTTGTCACTCCTTGGCAGATTCTGCCGGCCGGCACCGGTCGCCAAAGTTCCGTTTTTCTCCCAAACATCCTCCTTTTTGGCCATCAGCTCATGCCAATACGTTTCATCATCTTTTTTGCCACACGCCGCATCATCAGACATTGCCCGCCGGTGCCACAAACGCACCGTCGCCTGCCAGTTCAAAATAGGCGTAGACCCGACCCGCCAACCGCGCGAGTCATAAAAGTCAACAAACGTCTCCGCATTAACCTGATAACCGTGTTTTTCAACATAATCCCGCACTTCTTTAACATCAGGCGGACTAAACACCTTTGTCCCGCCTCCTTGAGGCAAAAGTTTTTGCCGATAAAAAATATTATTTTTATTATAAATACTTTCTTTTGCTTCTTTTCTTTCTGTTTCCCGACGATCAACCGTACGGTCAACCGCACGATTAACCGTATGCTCAACCGTCGCCGCATCGTCCGCTTGACCGTCCGTCTTAAGTTCAAAAAAATCAGCCGCCCGTTTTTTAAGTCTGGACGCCACGCCCAGCGCCGAAAGCTCCCGCATTTTCCGCCGTTTGGCTTCTTTCTGCTCACACATCAATGAAAAATAGCAAAATATATTTTTAACCGATTCGTCGCAACCGTTATATTCTCCCTCAAATAACGCCGTTAAAATCTCACCGCGCTGCGCCATATCAAGCGCCGCCAAAACATATTTTAAATTCACATCTAAAACAATCTGTTCCATATTCTTTGCACCACAAAGTTAACCTCACAAAAACGCCATTTCAGTCATTTAAATATGAAAAAAGCATATAAAAATCCTAAAAACAGCGCATTACGCTCTAAAGTCCGAAAAAAGTCCAGATAGTCACAAAAGTCCGAGGTGCGCCATAGCGCAAAATCTGTTCAAAGCCGACCAAAGTCCGCCAAAAAACAGAATCCTCAAAAAAAGTCCAAGATAGTCCAAACACTGAAAAAACAAAGATTTAATACTTTTTCTTTCAGTCAAAGCATATAATCTGTTATATACTTTGTACACAAGCACACAAAAGGCGCTTGACACTCTGCACCATCTATTATATGAAATTCAATACAAAGTCAATATGAAAACGCCTGATCGTGGATAAAAATTTCTTCAGATAAATTTTTTTTTAAAGGAGAGCAATAATGGCAAACTTGGAAATAATACGCAAACGCTTGGAAAAACTTATAATTAACAACGGATATTCTTTCAGGGAAGTCTCGCTGAAAATCGGTCGCAAAGACTCATATATCCAACAATACATCAAATACGGTTTCCCCAAACGCCTTAATGAAATAGATCGCAAAAAAATCTGCCTTTTATTAAATATAGAAGAAAAAGAGCTGATTGATGAAGATTTAATGCAAAACGGCGCCACGGATAACACGCTGATTAACGCCACATTATTAACCGGATCACCGGCGGATTTTGTCACCATAGATATATTCGCCCCGCAAGCCAACCTTCCGCAAAACGCCATGCTCATCGGCAAAATGGCTCTTAACTATAAAGAATTTTTCGGGTGGTTTAGCGGTAATCCTTATAATTTAAAGATGTTACGTCTCGCCGGAGATAGTATGGAACCACTTTTCAGCGCAGGAAATCTGGTTATTTTTGATGCCAGCGTTTTGGAATATGCCGGCGAAGGATTGTATATCATCAAATTTAACCAGCAGATTCTGTTACGTCGCCTGCAAAAAAACAAAGACGGTTCATATGTCATTAAAGCGGAAAATCCCCGTTATGACAACATAACCGCTGAAAGTAATGAATTTGAAATTATGGGCCGCGCCATTAATACCTTGGCAACCCGTCCCATTTAACTGCCATAAAAACACTCTTATAACAAAAAGCCCGCCGGCCCCAAAAACCGGCGGCTTTTTTAACCCAATACACAAAACACACTTCCCCAGTAAAACAACACCAGCTCACACCCCGCTCGGACAAACTTTTGACACCCCCCCAAACAACCTCAACGCCCCTGTCCCGTCCGACGCACTTTCTTTACTGCACTTCCGGTAACCGCCATAAGCATAAGCCGCTCTGTCTCTTTAGCTTTCTTTTCTCTGTCACAGATTCTCCTCTCAATATATTTTAATCACGATAAATCAGTCCTTTCGCCTATCCTTCTTCCTTTTATCCACAAAACCGATATACTCCCTTATATAATTACTTCACGCAATCAGTCCCCCTCTTGACAACGCCTCATTAAAATCTCTATATCTATGGTATATAATATATCGAAAGGGACAAAATATGAACATTAAGCAACAAATCACCAAATTAAAGCAACAAATGAAACTGCGCGAACTTGCCGATGACGGCTATTACCTGAGCCGGCAATACAAAGAAGACACCCGCGCCCTCTATGAACTCAAAACCCTCTTAAAAAAACACACCTGCTGATTTATGATGCTCTCCAGACAGCTCACCGTCATTTCCCTTCCCTACACTCCGCTTCAACACATAATTTTTTACCAAACCGCACAAAAAAAACTCCCTTTTGGAACCAATCTGTTTTAAACAGCGGTTCAGTTAAGGGAGTTTTTCAGTTAAGGCACATATGGCAACTTAAAACAATTTTCACAAAGTTTGACCAACTTCTCCAAATGAGCTCGTTGCAGTAACAAGTTATTAATTTGCCGTAACAAGTCATCAATTCTGCGTTTCAAATCTCCAACCGCGTTTTTACCGAAATCAGGAGATATCTGACAACAAATTGCAAAGAGCCGAACATCGCTTTTGGCAATAACAAACTTGCCGATGGCCGCCCTCAAATCAGGATTGCATTTAAAGCTGATTTTAATCAGCAGTTCCAAAAACCTGTCACTGATTTTTTCCAAAGCCTTTTCGTCAAGCTCAGGGTTTCCCCTCAGATAAGCCATCGTCAAAACCTCGGCATCCGGCTCACTCAGCATAAAATCCAAAGCCTGCTGCGAAAGTGTTTTACTTTCTCCGGAATACCCGTCCACAAGCTCTGCCCGTCCGGAAATCAGCTCTAAAAAAACATCACGATAGTTCTTCCGGTAAATCAGCCGTTCCCGCTCAGGCAAGGCCATATCCGCCGGCAGATTAAAACCATATTTGGCATAAAGTGCAATCAACAAATCTCCCGACCTGAACATTGGCGCCATAGCGTATACGCTCAAGGCATTGCCTGCCTGAAAATAAATTTCAAGCAATTCTGCAGCGTTTTCCGGCAAAAGCAGGAGATTTTCGCCATCACACGAGAGAGAAAAATCTTCAACAAACGCTTTAAATAACGGCAGGTTATTTCCTGCTATCACACGAGATTCCATCAACAGATCCGGCCCGAAACCATACTCTTTACAATGCCACAGAATATGCTTTGCCATAGGCTCCGGACATTGTTTAAGCATACAAAAAAAATCACAATTTTCCATAATAATATTTTTTAATAGTTTGACATAGAATTATTTTAGTTGCACCGATTATATAAAAACAAAGCCCGAAGTCAAGCAAATTCTGATAAAAAACGGGGCCGCCGCCCCGTTGAAAGTCTGTCTTAATCCCACGGAAAGACCACCCATGTATCTTCCTTAATCCCCTCACGGGCAATAATGTCCGGATGTTTCTGACAACACGTTTTTTCAAGTAAACAGCAAAGGCGCGCGGTGGGAAATTTTTTTCTGATATAGCGTACCGTAGCGCCGCTGTCGGCCAGATCATCAATAAAATAAACATCTGCCCCGTCAAACAAACGATCAGTTGAAATATCTTTGATTTCCTGACGCACATTGTCTTCATCATAAGAAATCAGCTTCATAACCCTGATATCGCGGATGTTGAGCTTATAAGCGATTAATTGCGCCGGAATAAGCCCGCCTCTTGATACCGCCACCAAAGTCGCCTGACTAAGATCAGCACAATCAGCAGCAATCCTCTGCGCTAAAATATCGCTCAAATGTTTAATTTCATCAAAATTTAAATACAGTTTTTCCGGTTCCATTTTTTAGTCCTTTAATTTTAGTCTTCAGGTTTTAAGCAAATAACGCCGTCGGCAAGCTTTGGCTCAAACCAGGTCGATTTGGGCGGCATTAGCATCTTCTGATCCGCTACGGCAATAAGTTCTTCAATTTGTGTCGGATAGAGCATAAAACCGGCACGATTCGGCGCCATGTCAACTTCTTTTTCTATTTCCTCAGCCCCTCGGATACCGCCGATAAAATCAATGCGCGGCGAGTTCCTTAAATCCGTTATATCTAAGATATTATCCAACACAAGCGCGCTTAAAACGCTGACATCTAACCTTTCCACCGGATTTGTCGTAACAACCGGCTGTTTTAAGCAAAGTTTATACCACGTCCGATTCAGATAGAGCGTAAATTCACCTTTTTTTGCCGGCTTTTTCGCTTGTGCCGGTGTCACCTCAAACCCCTGCTCCTCAAGCTTGGCCAAAAACTCATTTTCGCTCAAACCGTTCAAATCATAAACAACGCGGTTATAATCCATAATTTTCATCTCGTCAGCAAAAAAAGCCACCGCAAGAAAACGGGCATTGTCATTCTTGGCCAGACGGGCAGCCGCCGCCGAGCGGTGATGGCCGTCTGCAATATAAGCCTGATCTTGCTTGGCAAAAGCTTTGGTAATTAACTCAATATCCGCTTCATCGGCAACTTCCCATAAACGATGAATGGTGTTATACTCTCCTGAAGCACAAAACAACGGATCGGTTGCAGCAGTAAGGCGCGCTAAAAGAGTCTTAATTTCCGCAATCGGTTTATTAATCAAAAGAGCCGGACCGGTTTGCGCCCCGACCGCACGGATTTGCTTAACGCGATCATCTTCTTTAGCTGTACGCGTCAGCTCATGGCGTTTAATCCGCCCTTCCTGATAAGCTCTCACCGAAGCGGCAACCGCAAGACCGGTCTGCGTATGCATTGGTGTTTGAATCTGGTAGATATAATAACACGGCTTGGCACTCTGGGTTAAAACCTTATCTTCCATCAGCCGCTTAAAGTTTTCCGCCGCCTTTTGATAAACCTTTTCTTCATATGCAGATGTATCATCTGCAAAGTCAATCTCCGCCTTGGAAATATGCAAAAAGCTGAGCGGATTGCCTTTCGCTTTTTCCTTGGCTTCTTTTGAAGAAAGAACGTCATAAGGCGGGGCAATAACCAAAGAAGCCTGTTCATTTTTGGGATATATCCCTCTAAACGGAGCATAGATAAGGGAAACGTTTGAAACGGTTGTCATAAAAGTCCTTTCAATTCAGATTTAATTAACGCAAACGGTTTTTTAAGCGTTCCAGAGCAATTTCATCTAAAACCAAAACGATGTAATCGCCGCTGATAAACAAACTCTCTTGTGCCGGATAAGGACGCGCCTTATACAAAATATAATCTTTAATAATCGGGTCGCGCAAAGCCTCTCCGTTGTCATCGGCTTTAAGAAAATCGGTCTGATAGAAAAAGTTATACGCATGCGCCGCACCATTTGCCGGATAATAAGCAGCACTCAGAAGCTCGGCGCTGTTCAGCTCATCGCTTTTTTTAAGATAATATTTTTGTCTTAAGCTCTTTTCGCCGATTTGCAACAGGGTGTATTGCTTTGAAATGTCAAATTCCGGCTGTTTCTCCAAACGCGTGATAATCCGCTCGCTTAATTTGGTCTCGGCCTCCCAGCCGAATTTCCAAACCTTCTGCGCATAAGCCACACGAACAAAATTCATAAAAATCAAAAGCACGGCAAAACCTGTAACGACACGTTTAAGCGAAGATGTGCTTAATTCAAACAAAACCGCCGCGCTTAACGCCAAAACAAACGGCAAAGCAAAGAAACTTGTTTCCGCTAAATTTCGTAACGGCGCTGCGTCAAAAAGAAGCGACACATAAGAAAAAATAACAATAAGCGGAACCAGCAAAAGCCCGCGCGCTGCCGCCGCACCGTTCGGTGCCTTAACAATCATCACAAATAACGCCAAAAGAACAAACGCAAGGTTAAGCAACCGATAAACGCAATCCATAAACGGCAGCGGCATGGTAAACTGCCAAAATGCATACTTAAAAAGAACCGGCAGCCTGAAAAACGGTGCGCCCAGACTAAGAGCGGCAGCGTGTTCCTGATTTAACGCCCCTGTTTCTTTTAAGGTAAAGAGAATTAAAAGATAAATCATAACCGCAGCCGCCAGATTGGAAAGGCTCTGACGGATACGCAAAAACGCGCTCTTTAAACTGATATCGGCATAAACGGTTCTTAAAAGAACACGCCCCAAAAGCACAACTGCCACAAAATTAATAACCGGCATAAACGTCCCCAAGGCAACCAAAAATAAAAAGATAGCCGTAAGATTTAAAAGATACGTCCCCGTATGCGATTTAGACTGTTTTTCCGATAACAGCAGCGCAATCAGCACCAAACTCGGCAAAAAGCAAACCCCGAGCGAGGTTCTGGCGTGATAAAGCACACTTAAAGTATAAGGGGTAACCGCAAAAAGCAGCGAAGTAATGACAATCACAGCCGCCCGTTTAGGCAAATTCCAATAAACAGCCAGTAAAACGCCCGCTAAGCTCAACCCCGCAAAAGCAAGCAGATTGTTGGCAACCGGAAGGATTTTCCCCTCAAAAAGCAACTCCTGCAGCCAATAAGCCGAAAAGGAGCCTGCCTGCAAACTCTCACGATGATCCACGGCAAAGCGAACAGCCCCCCAGTCTTTATTGCCCCACATAAAATTTATGGTATGAAACAAAAACGCCAGATTGATAAAACCGAAAATAAGCCAAAAACTCTGGCGGTATTTAAAAGGAACGGATTTATAAAGGCAAACAATCTCATCTGCCCAGTCAAGCTCGGTTAAAGCATATTTTAATTTTTTGGCAACTGCCGGCACCGGCAAAACAAAAGCCATTATAAAAGTAACACTTGTCCAGACAATCGCTTGCGCCGGCAAAACAATAACCCCGCTGTTGTTTAAGATAATCGTCAGGCAATAAACAATCAGCGCCGCAAGAGTTGCGATAATAAAATTAAACATATAGGCTTTCACAGGCATATCCTCCGTTATTAACAAAAAAAGTATAAAGAGCGAGCTTTACAAAGTCAAAGCTTCTGCACACTTTTTCCACCAGCAAAATCATCTCTCAAAGAAACTAAAAAAGCAGCCCGCCTCTCTGCCCACTTCACCATAGCACACCACGAGTCATTGCGAGCGGGCGTAAGCCCACATGTGCGAAGCAATCCATAACTCGTGCACAGCACACAAATCAAACCATTCTCCACAACTAAAAGAGCAGCCCGTAAAGGCTGCTCTTTTAATTTAATAACAATGCTTTGAGTAATAATACTCAAGCTCGCTCTGACTCTTTTGCCCAAGCTTCTCCAGCGCTTGGCCGCACATCGTGTGAAACGAAGTGTACAGACGGATAACCTCCGGCGAACAAATTTCCACCAGTTTAACCTCTGCCTGCCAGCACAAACCATGTGACGGCGAATACCGCGAAATAAGCTTCTTAATCAAAGTCCCGTTACCGCGGGCAATCAACGCCACCTGCGCCTCGTCTGCCAGCCAAAAACCTTCAAGATACTTCAAAACCGCCTTTTCCGACGCGTTCTGCACGAAAACCGTGTCATCCTGATGCCGGAAATTAGTCAGGCAGTCATCCATGTCTTTAGCCGCCAAAGCCTTAAACAGTAACGGCTCATAGTCTTTGCTGAAGCGATAGCCGCCGATACCGTAAAGGCTCGTAACGTGAAGTTTAAGCCAGGTGTAGTCAAACTTGCGCTCAAACAAAAGCTTCTGCGCCTCTTGTGCCAAAGGCGTTGTTTTCAGCAACACTTCAACAAAACGCCAGTCACAAGCCTCAAGCACCTCCAACTGTAACGAACAAGAAAGGTAGTTTGCCCCTAACCTCTCGATAATCTTGTCAAAAGGAGCCTGTGCCGCCGCCTTCTTTTTAAACAACCGGTGCTGACGGTAGCAAAACGCCTTAAAAGCCTCCAAATGCCGTTCTTCGATCATAGCCCTCAAAACCGTCGGGCTGATGTAGCGTCCGGTATTGATGTAACAAACCATCATACTCGGATTTGAATGGCAAAGAAGCTTTAACACCAAATCGTCATTTTCCAGAGGATACCGCACAAGGTAGTTGCGCAAAACCGAAGTCGATCCCTTCTCAAGCAAAAAAGAAACATCGTCAAAAGTGCGCATCGTGCAAAAATCCGCGGCGGCCTCTTTAAGATTTTCCTCAATGATGAGATGTTGCGTTTCAGGCTTAAGCCCGTGTAAATTGATGTAAAGCTGCCTTAAAGCCGCCGGCGCTTTTTTTATAAAAATCGCCTCCGCCTCTTTGCTTAAAGGAAAGCGGCTGACATAGCTTTGAACCACCGGCTCGGAAAAATGCTCCAAAATAAGGATTTCATCGGGATAATCAAGCGGTTTGCCCGCAGGCATTGCATCAAAATAAGCTTTCAGCTCAGCAACGTTGTTACGCTCTAAGAGCGAGATAATTTTTTGTGCCATAATGAAAAAATTTAAATAAAAATTAACCAGAATTATTGTATTTCGAAAATAAATATATACTTTTATTTTCAAATAGTCAATTCAAAAGATTTGATTTTTGTCAAAAAAAAGTCTTTTTGTAGAAAATTTTAATTTTAAGGAGCAGGACATGCTTAAGAAATCATATGTTATTTTATCTTTGGCGCTTTTGGCCGCCGGATGTACCAAAGAGGTTTATTTGCAAGCCGTGCCTTGCGTTGAGGGCAATTGCGACCCCAAACCCGTGGTTGCACTGGTACCCGAACCTTGCGGATGTCCCGAACTGATAATGCAAACTCAAACCATCAGTTATCAGATGGTTGATGTCCCCTCACCGGCAACAACTTATGTTTATCAGCCCTGTGGCGCCAAACGCAATTGCCGCACGGTCTGCCGCGAGGTAAAAGTTAAATAAAACAAGGCGGCTCAACAGTCGCCTTTTTCTATGCTTTGCAAATCCCCCTCTATGATCGTTCCCTCCACTATGAGTCATTGCGAGCGGGCGTAAGCCCATATTTGCGAAGCAATCTATAACTGGTGGCAAACCACACAAATTCCAATAAAGCAACGCTCCGCGTCAAGTCATGGATTGCTTCAGTATCTGCCTTACGGCAAACTTCGCAATGACTCTCTGAAAGACAGGCTTTTCCCTCTCTGAGTCATTGCGAGCGTCCGTGACGTCAGTCACACATACGCGCGGCAATCCATAACTTATGCGTCAGCATTCCTTATCTAATCATAACCGACGCAACACTTAGTTGTTCGCTTAAAGTAGAAAGGCAACGCCTTTCGTAGCGGTACAAACTTCTCTTAGCTTTGCGAGAGAGAAACGACCGAAGCAAAGGTTAGTTGTTCGCTTAAAGTAGGAAGATGAAATCTTCCGTAGCGGCGCAATCCATAACTGGTAGCAAGCATTCCTTAATCCCCCTTTAAAGCAAACGCTCCTCTCCCGTGAGTCATTGCGAGGCGCGTGACGTAAGTCACATATCGCCGTGGCAATCCATATCTGGTGCGAAGCACGCAAATTTAAATTCGCGATCATGAGGGCGTTTTATCAAGCCCCCACTATGCTTTCTTTCAGGGGATAAGGCTTATTTATAGGTTGCCAAAGCAAAGAAGTCCGTTATATTAAATAAGATTTTTTTAGAACTTTTTTTGTTTGAGGGCTTTTGATGTATAAGTTTGTGCTCAATCTTATCAGTTTCGGGTTACTTTTAGCAGTTCTTTTAGTAGCGGGCATTTTTATATGGTTCCGCACTTACGGGTTTGATATTCCTGATTATAAAAGCCTTGCAACATACGAACCGCCGGTCACAACCAGACTTTATGCCGGTGACGGGCAGGTTTTAATGGAATATGCGGTGGAAAAGCGGATTTTCGTACCTGAAAACAAAATTCCCGATTTGGTAAAAAACGCCTTCATCGCCGCAGAAGATAAACATTTCTATTCTCACCCCGGGATTGACTTTTTAGGAATTACGCGCGCTGTTTTAACCAATTTCAAAAACTATGCGCAAGGCCGCCGTATGGTCGGCGCCTCAACAATCACGCAACAGGTCGCAAAAAACTTTTTGCTCTCTTCCGAACGCTCGTTGACAAGAAAGGTCAAAGAAGCGGTCTTAGCCTACCGGATCAGCAAAGCCTTCTCCAAAGAACACGTCTTGGAGCTTTATCTTAACGAGATTTATCTGGGTAATCGTGCCTACGGCGTGGCCGCAGCCGCACTTAATTATTTCAATAAAGGGCTTGATGAGTTAAGCATCGAGGAAGCGGCCTATCTGGCGGCTCTCCCCAAAGGCCCGAATAACTATCATCCGGTGAAAAAATATGACGCCGCCGTCGCCAGACGTAACTGGGTTATCGGGCGGATGAACGAAGACGGTTATATAACAGACGAGGAAGCTAACACCGCTCAGGAAAAACCGCTTAAAACAGTGGAACGCAAATTTGGTTATTTGGAAGACAGTGAATATTTCAGTGACGAAGTGCGCCGGCTTTTAGCCAAAAGTTTGGGCGAAGAAGCCGTGTTTGAAGGCGGCTTAATGGTGCGCACAACAATTAATCCCGAACTGCAAAAACTGGCAACCCAAACATTCCGCCGCGGGCTGATGAATTATGACAAGCGGCACGGTTATCGCCGCACCGGACTTAAAGTTGACCTTACAGGAGATTATCAGGCCGCACTAAAAAAAGTCGAACTCCCCAAAGGTGCGGAAAAAAGCTGGAAAAAGGCCGTGGTGTTAAGCGTTGCCAATGATAAAGCCGTGGTTGAAACAAGTGACAAATTAAACGGCGAAATTAGCCTAAAAAGCCTCTCTTGGGCCAGAAAGACCCTTAAAGACCAACGCATCAGCGAAGCCCCGAAAAAGGTGAGCGATGTGCTGCAAACCGGCGACGTGATTTATGTTGAGCAAATAAAAGACGGCGTATTTGAATTAAGGCAAGTCCCCGATGTTGAGGGGGCAATGGTGGTGATGAGTCCGCATAACGGTAAAATTTTGGCAATGGTCGGCGGTTTTTCGTTTGACAAATCGCAGTTTAATCGGGCAACGCAAGCCTACCGGCAAACCGGCTCCACGTTTAAGCCGATTGTTTATGTCAGCGCGTTAGAAGCCGGCTATTCCCCGACGGATTTGATTTTGGACGCCCCGTTTGTGCTGGATCAAGGCCCCGGTTTGCCGCTATGGAAACCTTCTAACTATTCTAAAGGATTCTCCGGCTTAACCACGCTCCGGCAAGGGATTGAAAAATCAAAAAATCTGATGACAGTCCGCTTAGCGCAGGATTTGGGGATGAATAAAGTCTCTGAAATGGCCAAAAGGCTAGGCGTGATGGATAATCTGCCCGAACTCTTGTCAATGTCGCTCGGCGCCGGTGATACGCGGTTGATTGATATGACAACGGCTTATTCGGCGTTTGTCAACGGCGGAATGAAAGTTTCTCCGTATCTGATTGAGCAGATTCAAGACCGTTTCGGCAAAAGCTTGTATAAAAACAATGACAGTCACTGTTTAGGGTGTCTTGCAGCTCATTACAGCGACGATATGGCCGTGCCGGAAATAACTGATGATCGTCCGCGGGTTTTAGACGAGCAGACCGCCTATCAAATGGTTTCGATTTTGCAAGGCGTCGCCGTACGCGGCACTGGTGCCAGACTGGCGCAGTTAAAACGCAACTTAGCCGGCAAAACTGGCACCACAAACCAAAATAAAGACGCCTGGTTTATCGGCTTTTCCCCCGATATGGTCGTAGGAATTTATGTAGGCTTTGATGATCCGCGAACTTTAGGACGCATAGAAACCGGCGCTTCCGCCGCCTTGCCGATTTTCTATGATTTTATGAAAGAAGCGCTTAAAGACAAGCCTGATTTAGAATTCCGCGTCCCCGAAGGGATTCGCTTTGTCCGTGTCAACCCCAAAACCGGCAAGCCGGCAGGATTGGATGACAAAGTTGTCATCACCGAAGCCTTAAAATCAAACTTCCGCTTTGATGACACCCAACGGGTAATCGGCGATGATGGAACGTCAATGCTTGATGATGACAACGAAGGTGGCTTCGGCCTCGGTGAGGAATACTAATCCACTCACCGCCCCTCATCTTTTACCGTCCTCCTTCCTCAAACGCCCCACTCCCGAGTCATTGCGAGGTGCATGGCGTCAGCCATACGCAACCGCGGCAATCCATAACTTATGCGCCAGCATTCCTTATCCAATCATAGCCAACGCAACACTTAGTTGTTCGCTTAAAGTAGAAACGAAGCTTCGTAGCGGCGCAATCCATAACTGGTGCAAAACACACAAATCCCCCCCAAAAAAAAACAAAAAAA
>JAGASU010000033.1 GCA_017621635.1 Alphaproteobacteria bacterium
AAGCCCATGGTATTTATATTGAGAAAAATGCAACTGTGGACACCGTCCTTAACTCCGGCTCCATTTACGTCAATGGCACGGAAAAGGGCAATGCCGGCATTACCTTAAACGGCGCTGATTTAAGAAACGAAAGCCTGCTCTCCTTTAGCGGCAAAGCCAACCTTAACGCGCTTGATGGTCGGGTTTACCTCGAAAAAGGCGGCACAATCGAAGCACAATCTCTTGAGGGAGACTTAACACTCGGTATCTCCAACGTCTTAGGCTCAAACGAAGACACCTACGTTGCCGAAGGCGCACTGCAAACCGAAGATTTGGCAAACTTAAACCTCATCTCGGAATCAGCCCTCTTTAAAGCCAAGGCCACCGCAGACGGCAACACCGTATTAGAGCGTGAAAGCTTTGACAAATTCACGCCAAACGCTTCTATTGCCAAATACCTCACCTCAAACTACGAACAAGGCAAACTTGTTGAGATGTATGACGCCATGAAAAACCAAACCGAAGCGCAAAAGGCACGTCGGCTCATCGCTAAAGACTTAGGCTATGACACAATGCCAAACTTTGCTGATGAAAACTTTATGGCCTTAAAGAGCTTAAACCGCAACATTGCTGACACCATCTTACAACCGTCAGACGAAAACTACCGTGTTGTTGCCGGTGCGGATTCGGTATCGCTTGAAACCAAGAACAAAGCCGTTCTTTCCGGTTATGATCTCTCAGCTTCATCAATGTACACCTTCGGTGACAAACGGCTTGACAATAAAAACCGCTTAGGCCTCGGCTTGAGTTTCACCAAACTCTCATCGTCATATGACCGCGGCGGTGACAGGGATTTGAATATCGTCAGCCTCTTTATCCCCTATCTGCATAAGTTCACCGACAAACTCAACCTCGCCTCAATCTTAAGCTTCGGCTATGGTTACGGCGACCTTGAAAGAGGCGGCAATAAAAAAGCCGATATCAACGATATCTTCTACGGCTTCACCAACGAACTGCGCTACAGTATGGATCTGAACGGCTTTGCTTCTTTGGAACCGGCATTGTATTTAAACGCTATCGGCTACACGGAAGACGGCTTGGACGAAGGCTCGGAAAACCTTGCGCTTGAAACCGGCAGAACACATAACCTCTCGATTGAGGCCGGTGTCGGGCTGTTCTTAAAGAAACAAGTTTCGCTGGAAAAATATGGCAAACTCGGCTTCAAGATTGGTGGTGCATACTATCGCGAACTCGGTTCTCCGTATGATGACATTAAAGCCCGTATTAAATCCGGCAACCGCTCATGGTACAGGATGAACGACTATGCGAACATCTACACGCACGACCGCGCGCTAATCGAAGCCATGATCGATTATGAATATAAAGACTTGAGCATTTACGCGAAGTTTAATCAAATCATCCAAAAGAACAATCCGAAGCTCTTTGACCTCGGTATCAAATACAAGTTCTAAGAGGACACACAAAAAAGGCTCTGCAAACAGAGCCTTTTAATTTGCGTGCTGCGCACAAGAGTCTATAAAAACCACCACGCCACACACTCCAACCAAGGAGTGGGATTAATTGCGAAGTAGCCGTGGATGTCCGCTTATAAACCGGAGCGTACTTAGGCGTACGTGAGGATTTATAAGGGGCTTCCATCCGCGAGCTAATTCACAATTTAGCACGCTCCGCCTAAATTAAAGCCTCAAGCTCATCTAAATAATACGAAATTAAGTTCAGCCCCCCTTGCCAAAACGCCTCACTCTCCGGATTTAGTCCGAAAGGCGCAAAAATCTCTTCATAATCGCCGATAGCCGTCTTGGACAACAGCTCTAAATACTTGTCTTCAAAGTCTTGAACTTTCCCCTGAAGCTTAAGCCAATAAAGCGAATTAACCACACAATCAGCAAAAGAATACGCATATACATAAAACGGTAAAAAGAAGAAATGCCCAATCTGTTCCCAAATATGCGCTGAATTTTCATCAACGTTAACCCATGGCCCTAAGCTTTCTCTCATCTCTTCTAACCAAATCTCATTCAAACGCTCAACTGAAACCTCGCCTTGTTTACGCTCATTGTGCGCACGAACTTCAAAAAAGTGAAACGCAATCTGACGAATAGCGGTGTTAATCATATCGTTAATCTTCATCGCAAGCAAAGAAATCTTTTCTTCTCTTGTTTTCGCATTGTTAAGCATAGACTGAAACACTAACATCTCCCCAAACACCGACGCCACTTCTTCGGTTGTCATCCGGCTGGTTTCGTTCAAAAGCCCGTTGTTGCGTCTGAGCTGATGATGACAGCCATGCCCCAATTCGTGCGCCAAGGTCAAAACATCGTTGCGCTTGCCGACAAAGTTTAACAATAAAAACGGGTGTCCGTCCACCAAAGGCGACGAGCAAAACGCCCCACCCCGTTTCCCTTCTTTGGGGGCAACGTCAATCCACGGTTTATCAAAGAAATCCCGTGCCACGCTGTGAAGTTTCGGCGAAAACTCGTTATATGCCTTCAAAACGCTATCAACTGCCTCTTGCCAAGAATATTTTTTATCATCTTCAAACGGCAACGGCGCGTTTCTATCCCAATACTCGATTTTCTCGACCCCGAGCAATTTGGCTTTAAGCTTATAAAACCGCCAGGCAATGTTTTTATAATTTGCTTTAACCGTCTTTGCCAAACTCTCTACCGTTTCATCACTCACTTTTTCGGCAAGGTTGCGCGAGGACATCGGCAGCTTAAAGCCCCGCTTTTCATCTTCAACCGCCTTGTCTTTCATAATCATATTGTAAATATACGCCACTTCAAAACTGTGTTCTTTGGAAACACGATTAATCTCTTTACCCGCTTCTTCACGCACTTTTGGATCCGCGTCCATTGAAAACTTGCTCACCTCGGCCTCATTATAGTCCTTGCCGCCAACTGTATACGCAAGCCTTGACATAAATTCCTCATAAAACCGCACCCAGGCCGACCCCGAGGTAATATCTTTTTCAAGCAAAGTCTTTTCAATATCTTCCGACAGCTCAAAGGGTTTATATTTGCGCACCCGTTTTAAATACGGCTTATAAAAAGCAATCCGCTCATCGCTCAAAAGGTTTGAAACCGCTTTTTCAGAAAGTTTGTTATACTCAAGCGCAAAAAATACCAGATTTTTTCCCGAATCATTAAGCGCCTCGACCACGCGTTGATACAAAGCCGACGCCTTAGGATTCGTCAGTTGCGTCGCAGAATTAAGACTGGCAAAGCCGCCCAGTGTCGAGGCAATTCTGTCCATCTCCTCAATCTCTTTAAGCGCCCCCAAAAACGCATCAGCATCAAGTTTTGCCACTTTGCCACGGTATTTAAGCGCAAAATCATTCGCTTTTTTAGCATATTGCGCAATATCTTCATCAATCTTCTTATCATCCGTCCCTTTATAATATTCGCTCAAATCCCATTCCGGCATTTTTTTACACTTAGTCATTGTCATTCTCCTTATTTTCATCATTAACAAAAAAATCTTCTTCATCTTCATTAAGCAGATTAGCCTCTAGCAAATCTTGCGAAAAAGGTTCCACCGCTTCACCGGCAAAGTCATCTTTCAAAATCTCCGGCTCAAACAAATAGTTCGCCCAAGGCGTTTTCTGCTTTCCGTTTAAAAAGAGAACCATTCCCTCTTTCATCACTTCACCATAACAAAAAAAGCCCCGCCCGACAATACACATAACATCAACGGCTTTAACCTCTTTTTCTCCGCTTTGCCCGAGTTCTGCCGCCATGGTGTAGGTACAAGGTGTAAAACCGCGCATTTTTATATCTGTATGCGGTGCAATCCCGACCACAAGGGCAAAACACGCGCACATCAGCACCATCACGCTTAAAATAATCCCGAACCAATGTTCTCTAAAAGCTTTAATCACGCTTGTCTTTCCTTATAAAATTGCTCTAAAAGCGCTAATTCTTCACGCGTGTTGGCACTTGCCACCTCTTTGGCATCGCCTTTAATCGCCGTGCATTTAAGCCCCATCTCACGCGCAATCTTAACCGCATCGGTAAGATAATACTCGCCTGCTGCATTTTCATTGCCGATTCGCTCTAATATCTTAAATAAATATTTTCCTCTAAAGCCCATGCAACCCGAATTGCAAAACGTAATTTTCTTTTCTTCATCACTGGCGTCTTTAAACTCAACAATACCCGTCAACTCGCCGCCGTCCATCTTAAGCCTTCCGTAACGCGCCGGATCCTCAGGTTCAAACCCCAAAACAACCACGGCATACCCTTCGCCGATTTTCTCCACCGCCTTTAAAAACGTTTCTTTTTTAATCAGCGGCGTATCCCCGAAAATAACCAGCACGGCTCCATCAAACCCCTGCAACTCCTCCTTGGCGCAAAGAACCGCATGTCCGGTACCGAGTTGTTTTTCCTGCACGGCGGTTTTATACGGCGCCGTTTCCTTTTTAACCATTTCGCCGTCACTTGAAATAATCGTCACAATCTCTTTTGTTCCCATATTCTCAAGCGTGTCGATAATATGTTTAATCATTGACTTTCCGCTGACAGGCATCATCACTTTAGGCAAATCTGATTTCATTCTTGTTCCCTTGCCGGCCCCTAAAATAATTGCTGCAATATTTTCTTTTTCCATAGCACCCTCGATAATATTTGTTAACTTTTCATCATTATAACTTGTCATAACTTGCAAATCTTTTATACTGCTATCACAAAAACCCAAACGGCGCAACCATCAAGGATAAGATATGAAGAAGTTTTTTAAAAACGCACTTTTAGCCATAGCGCTTATAACTCCCGTGATCACTCAAGCCTCTGTCCGTAGCGCCGCCGAGCAACCCTTGCCTTTCACTCCCGCCTCACCGGAAAAAATGCAACAGCTCTATAAAGAAATTCCGAGCTTAAATGACCCCGAAGCACTTAAAGCTTATCTTGCCGAACGCCTGAAAATAGTCACTCCCGCTAACGTAAGCCTTGAAGAAGCCGCCGTTCCCTCAGCCACCAGCGTTGTTGATGTAGAAGAATTAAGAGCAAAACAGCAGGACACCCTCACCGCTTATGAAAAAATCTATGAGCAGAGCTTGGAGCGTGCGCAAAGCACTGAAACCTTAAATCAGGACTTAACCCTTGACGGCACTTTTTACAAACTTGTCGACCCGAACGAAAAAACCGAACCCTTTGTCCCCGACTTTCCCTATGTCACCATTAAACTTTCCGAAGACAAAGAAATTATCGCTCCTGCCGAAGAACATATCGCTTATCTTCTAACCGGTATCAAAATCGAACCGACAGGGCTTATTAACGTCACCGAAGAATTTGTTTTTGTTTCAAACAATCTCGGTTTTCCGACCGGCTTTTTCCGCATTCTCCCTAAATACACCTATTCCAGAAGCAACACCCGCCGCCGGCTCGACGTCAATCTCAATTCCGTCACCATAAACGGCGAAGAATTTCCCTATAAAATCACTGAAGTCGGCTCCCACCTTTACATAGAACCTCAAAAGCCGCTTGACCTTCCAACCGGCATCTACACCTATCGTTTCAGTTACACCATAGACCGCGCCGTTTGGTTTTATGACAATTTTGCCGAAATCTACTGGGATATAACCGCCCAAACCCTAAAAAACGTCGTCGGCTCCGCCAATGCTGTCGTCTCCCTGCCGCAAGGAAGCACTTTTCTTGCCCAAAACGCGCTTGTTAGCACCAAACAGGACATAAACCCCAAACGCGTCACCATCACCACCTTAAACGAAAATTCGCTTGCCTTTGCTGACACTGAGGCTTTAGCCGTCGGCGATGATATCCATCTCTTTTTAACCTTAGATAAAAACACTCTGCTGACACCGGATTTCACCAAAAAATATTTTTGGTTCATTCAGGACCACGGCGCCGTTTTGTTTGCCCTCTTGGCACTTATAGCCATTTTTACGGGTTTTAAAATTTCACTGAACCAAATCCGCCGCAATCAGGACAAAACCAAAGCTTCAATCAAAAAAACACCGGCGCTGTTCAGGCTTTTTAACACAAACCAGCTGGACGAACGTTCTCTCTTGGCTGAAATGTTAAACTTATGCGCCAAAAATATCTGTATGATACAAAAACACGACACCGACGCCGTTTTAATCAAAAAAACCGATGATTTGAAAAAGCTCTCAAAATTTGAAAAAAAGCTCCTCCAAACCCTGTTTCCCAACAATGAAACCGCCTGCGTTTCTGACCAGACATCAGCCTTAAAGCTCAAACGCGCTTTTCCGCTCCTGAAACGCGAAACCCTTAAGCTGTATTATCTTTACGCCTTAAAGCTGAATGCTCTGTATCTTTTTTTCAGCTTTGCCATGCTCCTCTGCGGAATGATAGGCGCGGCAACTATCGCCGTTAATCCGGTTCATACTTTTTGGGTGATTTTAGGTTGCACACTTCTTTTTATACCGTTTATTTTTACCTTCACGCTCCGTCCCAAAAGCAACGCCGTTAATTTGGCGCTCAAAGCTTTTTCCACCTTAAGCCTCTTAAGCATTGCCGGCTGGCTGTCGATTTACACCTCAAACCTTTACGCCGCCGTCATGATTGTAAGCATATGGCTCATCATCTTTTATTATCAGGCGTTTTCGCGCCGTAACGGCCTGTTGCGCAACAAGATTAAAGAAACCGAGGAATACAAATCTTATCTGCAAAAAAATCCCGAACTGGCCGTATCTGCGCGCGACTTTCCCGCCAAGATGCCCTACATCTACGCTTTCGGGCTGGAAAACAAGTTTAAAAACGTCGAAACTTTTGAGCTGATAACCTGCTATCAAAAGCTCCTCGACCCAACCGCAAAAAAGGATTAAACCATGAAAGGAATTATCTTGGCCGGCGGCTCCGGCACCAGACTCTACCCCTTAACCCAATGTGTCTCAAAGCAGCTCCTGCCCGTTTATGACAAACCGATGATATATTACCCCCTCTCGGTGTTAATGCTCTTTGGCATAAAAGATATCCTCATCATCTCCACTCCGGATGATACCCCGAACATTGAGCGCCTGTTCGGCACCGGCAAAGAGTTAGGCTTAAACCTCTCTTATAAAGTTCAGGATAACCCGAACGGCATTGCCGAAGCGTTCATCTTAGGCAAAGATTTTATTAATAATGACAAAGTCTGCCTGATTTTGGGCGATAATATTTTTTACATTCAATCCCAAATGAAAACCTATCGCTCGATTGTTCATGAAGACAGCAATGCCGCCACCGTTTTCGGTTACCATGTTTCCGACCCCGAGCGCTTTGGCGTCATTGAGTTTGATAATGAAAAACGTGTGGTATCCATTGAAGAAAAGCCAAAGAAGCCAAAGTCAAACTATGCAGTAACAGGGCTTTATTTTTACCCCTCGGACGTCTGTAAAAAAGCCGCTTCCTTAAAACCGTCCAAGCGTGGCGAACTGGAAATCACTGATTTAAATAAACTTTACTTAAAAGAAAAGCGCTTAAACGTTATCCCCCTAAAGCGCGGCAACGCCTGGCTTGACGCCGGCACGCCTGACAGCTTAATGGAATCTTCCCAGTTCGTGCAGATTATCGAACAGCGCCAAGGTCTAAAACTTGCCTGTATTGAAGAAATCGCTTTTCGTCAGGGGTTTATCAGCGCTGCCCAAATGCAAAACTTAATTAACCGCTTAAAAGACGGCATTCCCTACAAAGAATACCTGAAAAAAGTCTACGAGGAAAATCATGATCTTTACTAAAACCGACTTAGAGGGTGTCTACATCCTCACCCCCCGTGTGTTCCAAGACACCCGCGGCTATTTTTTCGAAAGTTATAATAAAAAGGAGTTTGAACAAAACGGCCTCTATTATGACTTTGTGCAGGATAATCAGTCGTTTTCAACTTACGGCACCATCAGGGGGCTGCATTTTCAAAAAGGCGAACACGCTCAGGCCAAATTAGTCCGTGTCATCGCGGGCGAAGTTTTAGACGTTGCCGTCGACATCCGCCGCAATTCACCGACATATGGCCAACACATTGCCGTCCGTTTATCAGGAGAAAACGGACAGCAGCTTCTTATCCCCCGCGGCTTTGCCCACGGCTTTTCCGTGCTTTCTAAAACCGCCGTTTTTGCCTACAAGTGTGATAATTTTTACGCTAAAGAGGCCGAAGGCGGCCTTTGCGTCAACGACCCCGCTTTGGGCATAGACTGGCAGATTGACCTAAGCAAAGCCAACGTCTTGGAGCGTGATTTAAACCACCCGCATTTAAAGGATTTAGAGCCATGTTTTTAGTCACCGGTTGTAACGGGCAATTAGGCACTGCCCTGCAAAGCCTTTTAAAAGACCAAGCGGTTTATATTGATCGCGAAACCTTGGACTTAACTGACGAAACAAAAGTCAAAGACTATCTTTACGCCAATAAATTTGATTTTATCATTAACTGCGCCGCCTACACCGCCGTAGACAAAGCCGAAGCCGAC
>JAGASU010000034.1 GCA_017621635.1 Alphaproteobacteria bacterium
CGGAGAATATGCCGCACAAAATTTTACTTCAGGCCTAAAACATGTTGTTGAATCTTTCGGGATGGATGGACAACCGATTGAAGATAGCAGAGAACAAATTCTGAAAGACGGCAGGGCTCTTGATGCGAAGATTAAAAAAGAAGTCCAGCAGTTTAACGAGATGGGGGGTTGGAGCAATGCCGGAGAATATGTCGCACAGAATGCAACTTCGCTTGGTGTGAAAGGAGCTAAGGCTCTTGGAGCGGACTGGCTTGCCAAAAATATTGAAAAAAAACGGTCTGATGTACTCAATGTCGGACGAGATGTTGATAATGTAATTGCTTTGGCGAAGCAAGATATTAAGGATTGTTTAGCTGAACAACGAGGAGAAATTCACTCGTCTCCGGTTGCCCGAGCGCACGAAATGCGGTTGCAAAAGAAAGCCGAGGCGCGTCAGGAAGAACAAACACACGTAGTTTGCACCCCTTCCGAAGTAGAGAAACTAGTTTGGGGTGATAAAAAAGGGGTGGAAGCTGTTGCAGAATTTATCATAAATAGCAGTAAAGATAATTCCCGTTAGGTCTTACTTTGCTACTTTCTGCACTTAATAATGCGGCGGTGGGGTTTCTTCTTCCTCGGGTTTGACGACACTTTGGGTATTTCTTAAGGCCTCGACAAAGTAACGGTTTTGCTTTTGCAAGAAGGCTATGTCTTTGCCTTGGCGGATGATGATGTCATTTAAGTCATCCACGGTGCGCTCCAGGTTTGAGAGTGCCATTTCTATATCTATCAGGCGGTCGTTTAACTCTGTCATTTTAAGCTCCTTTAGCTAACAACAGCAAATCATTTTTTAACTCTTTCAGCGCTTTAACGGCGTCTTTGATTGTTTCTGTTGAAAGGTCTGAACTCTCCGCTGCAGGCATATCGTCTTCAAAAAAATCCTTTTGAATTTCTTCGCCTAAAATATCTTTTAGCGAGCGGTTTTTAAAAAGTTTCTGCACGCCTTCTATGGTATAGCGGCGTTCATAGAGAAGTTCTTTTATTTTAGCTAAAAGCTCCACATCATCAGGGCGATAATAGCGTCTGGAGCTTTTGGTTTTCATCGGTTTGATTTGTGTGAACTTCGTTTCCCAAAAACGAAGAACGTGCGGCGCTATGCCTAAATCTTCGGTAACTTCGGCAATACTTCTGAACGCTGATTTTGATTTGTTTACTCCCATTTTTCCTCCGACTATTTAAAAAAGGACGGCTGCAAACCCAACCGCCCTTCTATCTTTAACCAAAAAATGATTATTTCGCAGCCTTTTTAGCGCCTTTGTTAACGGCTGTTTTCAAGGTTTGCGACGGGCGGAAAGAAATAACCGTACGCGGCGTAATTTCTGCTTCAACACCGGTTTTCGGGTTGCGCCCGATACGCGCATTTTTACGCTTCAACAAAAATGAACCGAAAGTTGAGATTTTTACATCACGACCGGCGATGAGCTCATTTTTCATCTCATCAATCACCATATCAAGAATATCACCGGCATCTTTACGGGATAAACCGATTTCTTCACAGACATTTTGAGCAATATCGGCACGAGTTACAGTTGTCATTTTTTACCTTTCTAAAAAAATACAGTTATTTCCTTTTAATTGATTTCAGCATAATCATTAACTTTGTTAAATTCAACAAATTGTCTTTAATTATGCAGATAATTTTTTAGAGCCTAATCAAAAGGCCGCCCCAGGTGAAGCCCGCGCCCATGGCCGGAATTAACACCAAATCGCCTTTTTTGATTTTACCGCCGTTAACCTGTTCGGAAAGCGCAAGCGGAATTGAGGCTGCTGAGGTGTTACCGTGATGATCTACGGTAACGATAACTTTCTCATCGGGAACATTTAATTTTTGCCCGACACTTGAAATAATGCGAATATTAGCCTGATGAGGCAAAAGCCAATCAATCTCGTCGGTTGTAACGCCGGCCTGTTCTAAGACGGCATGAGAAGCTTCGCTCATAGCGCCGACGGCAAATTTAAAGACCTCTTTGCCGTTCATATGTACAAAACCAGCGGTTCGTGTCGCTGATATACCGCCGTCAGTGGCCAGATTATCAAACTGCGTCCCGTCAGCATAAATTTTGGTTGCCAAAACACCGGTGTCTTTTGCTGTTCCCTCGCCTTCAGCGGCTTTAACGATAACCGCGCCGGCACCATCACCGAACAAAACGCAGGTGTTGCGATCTGTCCAGTCCACAATTTTTGATAAGCTTTCAACGCCGATTATTGCAGCGGTTTTGACCTGACCTAAACGAATCATATTGTCAACCATTGTCATAGCATAGACGAATCCGGAACAAGCGGCGCCCAAATCAAACGCGGGTGTCCCCGGTTTAACGCCGAGTTTTCCGGCAATTCTGGCGGCAACGGATGGTGTTGTGTAATCCGGCGTTAACGTAGCAACAACAACAACGTCCAAATCCTCGGCGGTTACACCGGCATTTGCCATAGCCTGATTAACGGCTTTTAAGGCCATATCCGACGTTAATTCGCCTTCAGCGACGATGTGGCGTGAGCGAATCCCTGTACGGGTACTTATCCATTCATCATTGGTTTCCACCATTTTGGACAAATCGTCATTTGTCAGCACTTTTGCAGGCAGATAATGCCCGCAGCCGATAATTTCTGTTCTAGTACACTTCATAGCAAGCTTCCTGTGATAGTTCATCTAAATCAATGTCTTCAAGTTCGCGGCGGATTGAGCCGACAAAATCTTTTCTGACCAAACGGGCGGCATTTTCCACCGCAACCGAAAATCCAAACGCGTCCGTGCCGCCGTGGCTTTTTACCGACAAACCGTTTAAGCCGACAAACATTGCGCCGTTATAAAGACGCGGATCCATCGTTTTTTTAAGTTTGCGCATTGCGCCTAACATAAACGGCAGACCGAGTTTGGCAAAAAATGACTGTTTAATACTGTTTTTTATGATGCGCATAATCAGATGACAGGTTCCCTCAACGGATTTTAAGGCGATATTGCCGGAGAATCCGTCTGCAACCACAACATCTGCTTTATCTTTCGGAATTTCATGCGGTTCGATATAACCGATAAAATTCAGATTGAGATGAGCATGTTTGATGATGTTGGCGGCAACGTGAATTTCATCTTTGCCTTTCATCTCTTCGGCACCGATATTCATCAGCGCGACTCGGGGATGGTCTATCCCTAACGCATATTTGGCAAAAATATTGCCCATAATGGCAAATTCTGCCAAATTAATGCCGTCACATTCGGTATTTGCACCCAAATCAAGCATAACATAACGCCCGTTTTGGTGCGGCATAATACTGATGATTGCCGGACGGTGAATCTTTTGAATTGTTTTTAAGAGCAGTTTGGAGATTGCCATCAACGCCCCCGTATTACCGGCGGAAACGACAGCCTGTGCCTGACCGGTTTTCACAGCTTCGACAGCCTGATACATACTTGTCGCGCGGTTACGAATGACGTGTGACGGCTTATCTTCGTTATGAACAAATTCTTCCGTGTGAAAAACCTGACACACCGTTTTGAGACTCGGAAATTTATCCATTTCCGCGTTAACTTTCTGCTCATCGCCATAAACCAAAAAACGGATATCCGGATTTCTTTTATGAGCGAGAGCCAAACCCTCTATTACTACTTTGGGGGAATTATCCCCCCCCATAGCATCTATTGATATGACCAGATTATTATCAGACAAAACCTGCTCCATAAAAATAAAATAAATCTAATTAGTCTTCAGACTGTTCGTTATTTGCCTTTTGAGCAACAACTTCTTTACCATCATATTGTCCGCATTTCGGGCAAACGTTATGAGGGCGTTTCAATTCGCCACAGTTCGGGCACTCATGATAAGCATTAGGCGTTAACGCATCATGAGAACGACGCATATTGCGACGAGATTGCGATGTTTTTTTCTTAGGTGTAGCCATTTCTTTAACTCTTATCTAAAATTATTTGACACAAATCGCTCTTGCAGAGCCGTTTTCGGCTGAGCGAGAGCTGCTTTTTTTGCTTTTATATAAAAAAAATGTATTTGGCAAGAGTTTTTTTTGATTTTTTATATAATCTTGCTTCTATGTTTATTTTTTCAACTTTGCCAGAGCCGCAAACGGGTTGTTTTTTACCGGTTCGTTATCTTCAATAACCGCGTCAAACTCCTCGCCGTCTTTACGCGGATGGTCTTCCATGATAAGGGCTACCTGCTCGATGGCAATATCTCCCAAATCAATTTTGCCGTCATAAACAATATCCGGCACATCGTTCTCTATATCATCATCTTCACCGTATATATCCTCATAAGTCGCATTTGTGTCATACATCAGCTTAAACTCGGCGGTGTAATCTTTGTTAAATGCTTCGAGTGAGATGACGCTTATCAGCTCAAGGTTGGCGTTTGCCGTGCCGTTTATTTCCAAAAGTCCGCGCTTTTTTTGAAACTTTAATTTGAGGTTGGCTTCAAAACTATTCACAGCCGGCACTTTAAGAATCTCTTTTAAGGTTGCGAGCTGTTCTTTGTCGGCTCTTAAGTTGCAGGTTTGCTCACCCTGCCCCAGCTCATCTATTTTCAGGGGATAAGAAAATTCTTTTTGCATTCTTTTTTCCTTATGGTATAGAGGTTATATATGCTTAATATATAATTGTAAGGATATAAAGATGTCAACACACAAAATTGTTTTATCTCTATTTGCCGGCGTGATGCTTGTTTCGGCATGTTCCACCGACTATTTCAACCAAACCGAGGGCAATATGCCGTCAAAAGATGATATTTTGGCTATTCATCAGGGAATGGATAAAGCCGAGGTACGGGAAATTATGGGTTCACCCAGTATTATCTCCAGCCTTGATCACAGGACTTGGATTTACATGAATTCAACAATGAAACGTATGGCATTTTTTAAACCCGAAGAGTTAGAGCGCAATATTGTCGCGGTTGAATTTAACTTAGACGGTAAAGTGGAGAAAGTTGTTCAGCTTACCAAAGAAAACGGCAAAGAAATCAGCATTTCAAGTGATGAGACTCCGGTTATGGGTACGGAAGAAGGCTTTATGCAGAAGTATTTCGGCGGCGTGGGGTATATGCCGATACAGCCGACCGACAACAAGTTATAAAAAAAATGTGTTCTATGGTCGGCTAGCTCGTGGATGGAAGCCTGACAGCCAAATCCTCATGTACTAATATGTACACTCCGGTTTGGCAGCAGGACATCCGCGACTATCCGCCGCATATAACGCATTTTTTTGGGAGAGGAGCGCAAGTTTTGAAGAGGACATTTCGGGTTCACTCGCAAAATTCCGCATTTTTTGGAGAGCGTAACGTAGAAATTAAGACATTTGGCGATAGCACCGCAATTTATCATAATTTCTCGGAGCAGAATGCTTGCGTTGTTTTGTCAGAGCAGATGTTTGCAACCACCAAAGCGGAGAGATTATTTATACATATAAAGCAGATGGCCGTTTTCGGTCAGCCAATCCCTACCCTTTTGCATATCTTCTTCCAAAAACTCGACTAATGCCCAAAAATAGGCGGAATGGTCTTGGTGTTTTAAGTGCGAGACTTCGTGCGCAACAATGTAGCGGGCAACGAACTCCGGCGCTAAGGCCAAACGCCAGCTGTAATTGATATTATTTAAGGTTGAACAGCTTGCCCAACGGGATTTAGTGTCTTTTATGCAAACATTATGCACGGTTTTGCCGATTTTATCGGCGACCTCGGCAGAGCGACGGGTAAATTCTTCCAGCGCCAGCTTTTTAATAAAGTCTTTGACACGACGGTGCAAAAACTCGATACCGCCGGAGACATAAAGGATATGGTTCTTTTTATCGAGCCTTGTGTTGCCGCGGATATCACTGTGCTCTATGGTGTAGGGTTTGCCAAACAAGGTGATTTGGTCATGATTTTGAAAGCTTTTTAATTCGGGAATCTTTTTTAAATTGTCCAGCACCCAGTCTTGATGACTTTCGACAAACGATACAGCCTTTTTCTTGGAACAGTATTTGGGAATGGTTAAGACTGCCATACGGTCTTTTTTATCAATACGGAGCGTTAAACGGCGTGAACGGCCGGAATAAACGACTTTCATATCAAAGCCGAGATCAGCGCCGATTTCAAAGGTCTTCCCACCCAACAATGTAATTTTCATAGTCTGTCACCTCTGTTTCGTTTATTAGTTTCCTTCCTTTTAGAGATGCGCCGGAGTCGTGAACTGTTGCAGCAAATCCGGTTATAAGCGGATGCCATGAAGGCAGGGGTTTGCCCTCGTCCAACAGCACATAAGCGCAGGTTTTCGGGAGCCAACGCGGCTTTTCCCGAACAGCTGAGATAGTTATATCACGACAATCGTTAACTTTTTGGAAACGATGGGCATAAATTTTACATAAACAGCTTTGAGTGTCCAAAAAACGGCAGTAAGTGTTTGTAAAACATATTTTTCCTTTTATCTCTAATTTATTTAAACAGCATTTGCCACAACCGTCACATAAAAGTTCCCATTCGCGTTTTGACATTTGTTCCAGTGTTTTCTTCTCCCAAAACCGAGGTTCGACGTCGCTCAGGTCGGCGAATCGGGATTGTGGGTCATATTCTTCTTCAAGTATGTATTCTTCAGACATTTTTATATCCGTTTGATTTCAATTCCGACAACGCCGTATGCTTTTTGGCGTGCTTCGGGGTAAAATTCCTTTAAGACGGTTATCAATTCTTCTTTATCAGCCATTCCGGCGCGGCGGGGGTCTATTTTATCAC
>JAGASU010000035.1 GCA_017621635.1 Alphaproteobacteria bacterium
AAGCATAACCGTTTTTACAAAGCCCAAGAAGTTGAAAACAGCTTCGTCAAGCTCTTGTTTTGTAGGTATGCCGCCGTTATAAAGTGTAAATCTTTCTTCCAATGTTGACATTTTAGGGTCTTTCTTTAATAAATCAAGAGTTTTTTCGAGTGAGCTAGTTTGTAAACTCGAAATTATCAATCAGCCATTTTTTTATATTGCGCACCCTGACGACATCCCAAGTGTTTTTCTCAAGCTCGTTTAGGCTTGATATTACGGGGCGAATTGCCGCCCAATTAAACTCTGCGTCGATTCTCGAAATTGCCGCTTGACAACACGTCATTTTTGAAAACAAGGTTTTCCGGCGCATAATTATAAAGCCGTGCCAAGCCCACCAATGTTTAATTCTATTCCACATTATCTATCTCCCTAGAAAAAATCCGTTTTAATTTTTCAGCTTTCCGCCGACGTTTTTCCTCGGCGGCCTTTTTATACGCTTCTATTGACGCCCTAGTTTGTACCGGCTCAATGAGCTTTGCCGGAATATTTCCAATATAAACGCCGTCATATACAGAAGACGCTATCAGTAAAGGGGCAAAAGCCTTAAATAGATTTTTCATTAAGCCTCTCCCGTGTTTTCTAATATTCTGCTTGTAATACCCCATATTTCTTGCTGATATGCTTTTCTCGCCTGCCATTTATCGCAAAAATTTCGGTTAAATTTATCAATCTCAGCTTTGATTTTTTCTCTTGTTGAAACATCAACACGTCGTAGCGCTGAAATAATAAGCTCCCACGTAGGGTTTTCTCTCGGTAAATGAGGGGCGGACAATATACAAACAATCTTAGGGCTATATAAATTGTTTTTGCTTTCTTCGTCATCTAAGTTAAATTCATATAGGCCAGCCCAGACGGGAATTTCTTCCGGCTTTAATAAGCCTTTGGGCGTGCAATAATAAAAATAATCAGAAAACATACGAGCACCCCGCTGTTTTTCTTCGTTTTTAAGGTCATTCATAAAATCTGAGCGACTAACCTTAATTTCATAAGAGATTGTTTCATTCCCCTTTGCATAGGCGATAGTAAACATATCAATTTGGCGTTGGCTACAACCGCCATTATAAGACGTACCAAAACGAAACTCTGGAACGGGGATAACATTTCCCATATTTTCGCAACGCTCCTTTAACATTGAAAATATTTTTTGCGTTTTTTCTTTATCTGTTAACTTCATTTTCAAAATCCCTTTCAGAAATCTCTTTAAGTATTGCAATTCTTTCTTGAAATTGCCCCTTTATTAAGTCCAGAGCCGTTGCGAGCCCTGATATTCTGCCCTGTATAAAGGCTTTACGCTCCTCAGGGGTGCGGCGGCGCAGTTTTATGGCTTCAATCTCCACAATCTGCCTTTCTTCTTTTGTAAGTTGTTTGTCCATTATTTTATCCTTTCCCCAAGCTCAATATCGAAAACCCATTTATCAATTTTTAAGTCGGTGTCTTTACCGTGGCGGATATAAACATCTCTAACCCCAAAAAGCATTTTTTCGGCGTTTTTTCTGTATGCTTTTTGAAATTCGACCTTTGTAAATCCATACATAAAACCAAACGGCAATTCGTTTAAATCTCTTGGTAGGTCTTTAAAATCAGAATTTCCAGTAGTCCAGTCGTAAATATCTTTTCTGTCGGTGGCATCCATAACGATTTTTTTAATCCAATACCATTTACATTCACGGTATTCGTGCGTCTTTCGGCCGGATTTAATTTCCTCAAACCAATGGTCGGTCAAGACAAGTTTTAAGATGTTACTCATTGCTTTGCTCCGTTTCATTAACTAACTCCCAATCAAACATCGTGATATAATGAACATTTAGTTCTCTAATTCTTTGATATTTATGAATTTCTTTTGTTCGTGTATCCCTATAAAATCTATAAAGGCATAAATCTTTAATCCCTGCTTTGCTTATTTTTTCTTTCAGAAAAAAGCCAAAGTTACCGCTTGGTATTTGTATCCTTTTCCCCTTTCTCATATATTTAAGGGCGTTTTCAAATTTCATCACTCCTCACTTTCTTATATTTTAATATCAGCTACTGAATTAGCTTGTATTTCATTATCACCAATAGCCGCATTGATACGGGGTAAGAGGTGTTTTGCATATTTGTTTTCCTCTTCAAGCCCACAGGTTTCGTCTTCTTTGGCGTATGTTTCAAAAGCTCTGCGGCACTCTTTCAGCAGGCCGCGGAGTTTGTTGTTTTCAACAATCAATAAATCTTTTTGCAAGGTTAGATCCTCAACATTGTTTCCGAGCCGCTGTACTAAACCTTTGAGCTCAAAAATTTGCTCTTTCTGACGGTAGATTTTTATGGCTTCGTAATTTTTCTGCGTCATTTTTGTCATCGCTCCAATCTCCATTCTTCGCCGATACTGAAAAGATAATCGACCAATTCGTTGTAATTTTGGGTTCTGAATACACTATGCATACATTGTCCGCCGTGTCCGTCATCACCCAGCTCAAGAAATTCAGTCATTCCATATAACTCGGGACAATATTTTCCCGTGTTCCAGTCAACACGCCGTATATTTGACAATGTTGACATTAAGAAAAAAGGCGAACGGCGGTCGACACGGAATAAATCCGTAAAACGCTTTTCAGTTATGGTTGCTTCCTTTTTGGGAAGATAAAAATTCTTAGGATTAAGCATTTTCCTCATTTCCTTTTACTTCCTGCAAAATTCTGAACTTTCCGCCCTCGATAACACCGGCACAGAAAGCGGCGCGGTCAAAATCTCTTTCTTTACGGGCTCGGCCGGTTTTCAATTTTACGTTAAAATCCTCATTAAAGGCGTTTTCTAAATTTTGGCTGTTAAGCACAACAAGATTTGTCCCCGTTGCCCGAGCGGTTTCTTTTGCTCGCTCATCAACCAATTTTATAAGGCGGTCGGCTATACGCCCGTAAAATCCGTCCCGAAATGACAGCCGGATATCATTCCGGCCGGCTGTCCGCCGGTTTTTCCTGTATTCTTCCGAACAAATATAATTTGTATAGCACAAGGATAAGGAAGCCACGGCACGGCGTGTCATCTCGTGGGAAAGCTCAACCTGCTCAGGGCGGCCGTAATAACTATAATCTGAACTCGTGTAAAGTCCTAAAACCCCGAAAAAATCAGCAATGGCGGCTCTTAAATTAGAAAAAGCGACAGAACGGTCATCATTTTTTTGGCTTTCCTTTTTATTTTTCGTTTTAATACTACCTTGTAACAGGTGTTCCTCTATTTGGTATTTTGTCATTAAAACATTTGCTCGCTCTGTGGCCGCAATTTCCTCGGCCTCGGTTGCGCCGTTTGAGCGGTTAATTTCAAGGAGCTTTTTGATTTTCTCGATAATGTCGCTTTTGTTCATAGCTAAATATCCAATGCTTTTCTGTAAGTTTCTAATAAAAACTCTTGTTCATCACGATCAGCGGCGTTCATCTTGCGGAGTTTAATTACGGTTTTCATAATTTTTGTGTCAAAACCCGCAGATTTGGCCTCTGCAAAAATATCTCTAATATCTGACGAGATACCGTGTCTTTCTTCCTCGAGCCGTTCTATGCGCTCGATAAGGCTTCTTAGCCGACCGGCTTCAATTCCCCCAGTTTCTTCGTTACTCATCGTTTTTCCTTTCAAATTGGGCGGGTGGTTGCCCGCCCTTGTTCAATTACTTCGACATTTGGTTCGACAGGTTATAAAGCGACTGCAAACCGATTGCGTCAAACGGATTGGCGGAGTTTCCCTCAGAGCCGCCCGCAACAATCATACTTGCGGGGAACTTGACAGAGGCAACAGCCTGAGCGATACCTACCTTTGTTTTGTAATCCCATTCGGCTTTTTCCTGCGGGGTTAAACCGGCGGAAACTTTCAGACGGTTAGCTTCTGCCTGAGCCTTACCCTCGGCCAAAATCTTTTTGGCGTCATATTCGGCCTTTTCTGCATTTAGCTTTGACACATCACGGTTTTTGGCGGCCTCTGTCGTTTCAACAATGGCTTTTGCCTTGGCGTCTGCCTCAGCCTGTGCAACGGCGGCTTTACCCTGTTCGGTAATCGTGATTGTATCTTGACGGGCTTTTTCTGCCTGAGAGCGGGCGAGAACGGCTTTTTGTTCAGCTTCTTTCTGTGCGTCAATAATTTTCAGGATTTTTTCTTCCGGTTGCGGGTCGCCCATTACAACCTGCTGAATTTCAATGCCGTATTCGTTAAGAAGATTTTTGCCAATAATTTTGGGCTTACCGTTTTCGTCGGTGCGTACTTTGGCTAAACGGTATTTTGTGCCGTCCGGCATTTTGACATCTTCATAAAAGACCTCATAAGCGCCGTTCTGCAACTGTCCCTCTAAAACGCGGGCGATTTCAGGCTTGCGGGCTGAGTATGTGTCCGAAGCGGTAAACATCGGAGCCGTTTTGTTGGATAATACGTCGATAGTGTTCTTTTTAATAAGGTTCTCAACGACATTATCATAAGAGCCAAAGTCCTTATGAAGTTTTAAGCGGGTTTTTTCATCGCTCGGCAAACGAAACTTAACACTACCCGAAAATGTTACCTTGGCGCCGTCTGACATTGTGGTAACTTCCTTGAAGTCAATATCGCCGGAAACCTTATAATCGGAAACATCTGCAAAGCCGTCCCAGTACATTCCGGGTTCGCTTATGATAGACATTTCGCCCGTTCCGGGTGCTTGACGGATTTTATATTCCGCGTAATCGTTTGAGCCCCACAGATTGAAAGCGATAATCAATAATACAGCGCCTACAATTCCGCCAAGAGTTAATTTAACATCATCCATTTTTTTACCTTTCAATTAGTTTCATTAAAATCATTTTTTACCTTTTTAACGGAGCGTAAAAACCCCGCAAAAACCGGCTTAAACAGCCAACAAAAACACAATAATAAGATTAAAATTGTCAGATACCTAAACCACATAACACCCCTCACGATTAAGCATTTATCTTTGATAAAACCTGTTGTTTTGACATATTAACAATGTACTGAACACCGCTAACCATAATCACTACAACGTCAAGCCCCCCCCAATGGTGTATTGTTCGAGGACGTCGGCGACCTCTTTTTTCACAATCCGGCGCTGTTTGCCGCTTATGAGGTTCAAAACCGTGGTCTTGACGTATTTTTTGATTTTTTCCTTAGTCATTTTGCACCTCATAAATCAAACGGAATATCGTCGTCTAAATCGTCGTAGGACGGTTGGGGCTCGGGTTGAGGTTCGGGCTGTTGCGTCTGTGTCTGCTGAGATTTTTCAGCCTTTTCTTTATCCCTCTGAAATTTCAGGCGCTGATAGGCGTTTTCGGCAGAGCTTGATAATTTAAGCAAATCGTTCTCATCAAATAAATTCAGCCACGTCGTTTCGTACTTTTCTTTTGGATCTTTGGCTTCTTTGTTTTTTACCTTTGTGTGGCCGACGCTTATGGCCTGATACAATTTCCCGCTTACCTTTCCGACTTTATCTTCAATGATAATCGTCCACGGGTAGTCTTTTTTAACAATTTTTTCCATTTTACTTCCTTTCAAAAGGCGGGCGACCCAGCGGTATAAAGCAAGCAAACAGGTGCCAAGCCGCCCAAAAGTTAAAACTTTCCTGAACTGCCGAAGCCTTTTTTGCCTCGTTCAGCCTTGCTGAATTTTGTTGTAACGGGGTTAGACTGTTTCATTTTATTACATATCCTTTCCGTTCTAGGTAGTTTGCGGGGAGCTCATTTATCATAAATTCGCCGCCGGTTCTCTCTTGCCAAAAAATAAGAAGTCTATCTATGTACTGGCAAAACTCGCCGACTTTCATTTCCTTAGTGCTTTCAATGCCTGAGAGCGTTTTGTTAATGCCGTGGATAATATCCTTTGTATAAGGAATATTAAACTCGCCATAACCCAAGCCTGCGCCATTAAGGAAATCCGCTACCTCGTTGTTGAACGCCCAGTAATATGCGTTTTGTTCGTTCGTCCGCTTGTGCTTATGCTCGGATAATTCAAGGGTCAATTTTTTACCGTTTTCCAAGAGAATTTTTGCTTGGTCGTATAAAGCCCTGAAAACCCTGTTAGCCTGCGCCGGATTGCCGATATACTGAGCGGCACTAATCATTTTGAGGCCTCATTGATGAGAAAATAACGCTTCCAACGTGTCGGAATTCCGTAGCGGTTAAAGCCGTATTCCCAAACGTCGCCGATTTTGTACCCTTTGTTTTTAAGGTTTGAAACCATTTTGCGGAGTTCGGTTGTCCCGAGTTTATCTTGGCAGGTTTTGACCGTAATTCCGTTGTGTTTACGCATAAAAGCGAGTATTTTCTCTTCAATGAAACTCATTCCGCTTACTCCCTCGCTATCCAGTTTTGTTTGAATGGCCGGAAAAATTCAGGCGTACCGGCGATAAAATTAACCATATTGTCAATTTTACCAATCAGGCGGTCGAGATTGTTCGGCTCTCTATGGTAATACTCGGAATAAACAGTTTTACCGTTTGAAATCAGGTATTCAAAATGTTCAATCCCTGCACACTCCATATAAATTGAGTGCTGTATTGACTTTTGATATTTCCCGACCTCGTAAGAGTTGACGCGCTTAATATCAAAAATCTTATCTCTTCGAATAACGTCAGATTTTCCATAAAGTAGGTAATCGCCGACATCTTTTGTCAAAACTTCTTGCCACAGGCCGCCTTTAACCTTTTCAGCAATTTCCTGAGCTGTTGCATACTCGGCGTCATCAAGCAAATTTGAGGCCGGAAGCTCAGACACTCCTTGCGCCGTAGCTTCCGCATTTATGCCCTCAATCCGTTCAATTCCCTGCGTCAACTCATAAACTGCATTTTCAAAGTTAATGCCGCGCTGTTGAACTTCGGTAGTTGGCTTTCTTACTTTGTTCAGGCAATCAAGCCAATCCTGATAAGCGTTCTTTTCAGCTTCCGCCGCCTTTTCGGGGTCTTCCCATATCGAATTGAAGTCAGTCATCGCATAATACAGGAAAGAATTGTAAAGGCTTGGCGTGATGAGGAATTTACTCATATCCTATCTCCGGTTAAAGTTATTCCTCAGCCAACTCAAAAGCGGCGGTTTTTTTGTTGAACGTAGCCTTGAGCTTTTCGCTTGCAACTTTAATCCCGTGTTTCCAGTAGATTGTAGTGTCCCAAATCGGCTCAATCTCTTTTAATTCGGAATACGCATTATTGAGGCTTTCAACGTCTTTAATGCCCGCAATAGTCTTATCAATGCTCTTTTTCATTTTGTTGTATCTTTCAAGCAATTCAGCGTCGGCTTTGCGCTTTTCTTCAACGGCCTTTACAATGCTGTCCTGAAAGAAAGTATTTCCAGCCTTTGTGTCGGGAATTTCAATAACCGACGGCAAACCCAAAGAGTTTTTGGCATAGAACTTTTCGCTTGGTGTAAAAGATACGGTGCGTTTATTGCCTTTCATCTCGACATAACCCATTAAATCAAGCTCTTTTACGATGTCTTTCCCTGATGAACCGGAAACATCAGGACGGACAAAACGGACATCTCCGTCCTTATCTTCTTTTTCGTGAGCCACAAAAATAACGGATTTATTCATATTGAAGATTGTTTTAATCAGGTTTGAGAACTGAACTTTGATAGCGCCCCACGCTTTCATTGACAAAGTGCCGTCGCCTTGTTTAAACTTCGGATTTGCGATTGCGACAAAGTCTCCCATACGGTCAACCAGTTTTCCGAGGGTATCAATAACGATTGTGTCAAACGGGGCTAACTCGCCGGATTTTAACAAGTCTAAAATCTGCTGATAGTTTTCAACCTGTAATGACGGGCATTGAAAACGTTTCTCAACACGGTGTAAGCCTCTGTCAAGGTCGATAAGAACGGGCTTGCTCGCTGACAAAGCCAAAGTTGTTTTGCCTGTTCCGGGTTGGCCGTAAATCATACAGCTAATTGGCTGTGTGTTTGTTAATTCGTTTGGTTGTGTTAGTAAAGACATTTTATTTTCCTTTCAAAATGTACGGTTGTTGTTAAAATTTTATGTTTCTAATGTTGAAACAGCAGTCGATAATCCCGAGAGTTAAAATCAGAGCGAAAACCTTTACAATCATACTACCGGCTCCCGTAAATCTGAGTTTCAAGCTCGCCGAGCTCTCTTTTATAGGCTTCAAGATTTTCCTGAACTTCCTCTAAAAGTTTCTCGCAATTATCAAAACTTTTGTTGCATTGCTTGATATTGTGTGCCGTGAAAATGACGGCCAATGTCAGGCAAAAGCTCATAAGAAAAGAAGAAAAGAAACTACGCATTGTTGCTCTCCCTTATAGCTTGTTCAAAAATGTTGTTTTTCGTGATTGACGTCCCGTGAGTGTGGGCGCCCAAAAATTCGATGAGAAAATACATAAAGCCTGCAACGTTTTCGGCCTCGCACGCCATTTCATCAACATTGTTTTCGATACGCTCGCTTTTTGTGGTCGGGGTAAATCTGTAATTTACTTTTCCGTCGCCGTCGTAGTCTTTGTCTTCCCACGGCGTCATATCGTCGTCGGCGTGCTCTTCAACAAACTGCTCAAAGGTTTCGAGGAGCTTGTCTGCGAATTTGATTTTCTGATTGTCATTCATTTTTGTAATCCTGTTTGCTTTTATCTTATGAATACAATTTATTACAAAAAATAATAAAAGTCAACTACTATTTTTATAAAAAATAATAAATTTTATTATTTTATTTATAAAATACTATAAAATCAATAGGTTGAGTTGTGCAAAAATTTTCGAAATCTATAAATAAGAGTGGATTTTTGGGGAAAAGAGCAAAAAAATAGCGGCCATAATGACCGCTTTAATCTTTAATTTTCTTTTTTTACCATTCCTTAGGTTTGCGAATAACGCGCCCCTTGGCTGTTATTATTTCATCAGGTAATTGATTTTCTGCAAATACAGAGGGAGTAAGCCGCCGGATATAACCAACATTTGCTTTTAATCTTGGAAAAGAAATCGCTTTTTTATCAACAAAAAGCCCCACAAATTTACCGCAGTCTTTGGCGGCAATTTGAACGGCGTAAGACATATCCGAATCGTTGCTGAACAGCATAGCGTAGTCAAACAGGTCGTCTTTTGCGTCTGCAACCATTTGCACAGCAAGGTTTACGTCCGTGCCTTTTTCTTCGGTTTTGATAACTTCGATTGTTTTGATTATACCTTTATCCCACTCGTCAGCTAATGGCATTTTTGTTTTATGAATTGAGAACTGGCCGTACGTTATTTCAATTTTGGGATTTTGTGAAAGAGCTTCTAAATAAATTTTTTGGCGCAAAACCTTATTGGGGTCGCATTTGTGAGTTTTTATTTGTGCTGTAAAGTATTTAACGGCGACAAGCTCATCATCGGGCTGTAACATCGATTCGCACATTTTAACCAAATCCAACCACTTGTTTGGGGTTTTCTTTAACGAACAATAATACAGGTTAAAACCATCAATGTAAGCAATCACGCGTCTTTTCATTAGTTCCTCTTAAAAAACGAGGGAGCTATTAAGCTCCCCCAGAACCACAGCTACGAATAACTTGTGGACTTTATATAGTATATATACTATGGAAAAGCGAAAAAGTCAATATTATTTTTTATTATATTTCACACATTTTCAATATTTAGTATCTTTATAACCTTTCCGATTACAACCACTTGTCCGGCCTCCGCCGTAATAGGTTGATATTTTTTATTGTCAGAATGTATCGTTATGTTATTTAAGCCGGCCTGCAAACGTTTAACAGCCAACCCGTTCATTAACCGGACGAGGTAAATGCCGTCAACATCAAAGGTGTTGTGCGACGTATCTGTCAAAATATAATCCCCGTCTTTAATTGTGGGCTCCATACTGTCGCCAATAACTCGCATTTGCTTTACGTCCTGCGGCTTTGCAAAAGTTAATTCTCTGAAATCTCTTGTCGGCATTACCCATTTTCCAACGACCTCATCGGCATAACCGCAATTATCTTCTCCCGAGCCACAACACGGAGTCGCACTTATTATATCAATAGTGACTGTATTGTCTTCTTTTTCTGACGATTTAGTATCACCGTAAAGCGCTTCAACCTCGACCCCAAACATTTCAGCCATTATTTTCATTTGCGGTATGGTTGGTTTTTTACTTCCTTTTTCGAATCCCCAAATCATTGCTTGGCTAAGGTTAAGCCTTTCTGCAACTTCTCTTTGAGAAATTCCCATCCGTTTCCGCAATTTAACAATGTTATTATTCTCTGACAATTCATAATTTGTAGCCATTTCTCCATAAATTTCCTCAACATTGCAATTATAGAGTTTTGCAAATCTTTCCATTTCGGGACGGGATAATTTTCGAACCCCTTTCTCAAAATTATAAATTTGAGGCTGTGTTACTCCTAACTTATCAGCAACATCATATTGTGTAAGCCCTGCACGCTTTCTTAATGCTTTCAAATTATTTGGCATAAATTTTCCTTAAAAAACATATTGTTGAGTCAATTATATAAAAAAATTTAATAAAAATCAAGATTTTTTGTAGGCAAATTTATTTATTTTTGAAAAAGTGGTTGACTTTTATTATTTTTTGTAATAATTTATAGTAAAATGTAATAAATGGAGTTGTAAAGTGGAGCTAAAACATTTTCTTAGAAAAGCAAAAATACAAGTTTCAAAAATGGCGGCTGACATAAAAGTATCGCAACCAACAATATCAAGTTGGAAAAATGGTAATGCAATTCCGACCAAAAATCAAATGGCAAAAGTCGTTAAGTACACAAAGGGCTTAGTTATGCCCAACGACTTTTTCCCCGACTTGGTAGAAAAATTTGGAAAGGCGAGCCAATGATTTTTACGGTAAACGGCGAATTATACAGTTCTAAAAACTCACGGCAGATTTTTTTCAATCCAAAAACCGGCCGCCGATTTGTCGCAAAATCAGACGTTGCCAAGCAAGATGAACGGGAGCTTTACAATAAGCTCCTGAACATAAAATCTTCTTTTCTCACGGTTTCAAAGGGTAAGCTCCGGCCGTTACGGGTAAGATTTAAGATATACCGCAAAACGCGGCGCATTTTCGATTATGTCAACATCATTCAAAACCTGCTCGACAGTATGGTTAAGGTTGGTTTGTTGCCTGACGACAATGCAAACGAGATTATCCCCGTATTTGACCCGTATGAGCTTGACCCTATCAAGCCGCGCGTAGAAATGGAGATTTTATAAAAGGACGAGGTTAACAATCGGGAGTCCGGCGTTCCGTCCTTACGCCATTAAGGATTCCCACCTTTAAGGACGGTAAAATATGAATAGGCTCTTTTATAAATGGCATATTCTAACATCAAGGGAGATAGAATGATGTCAAGAAATGCTGTTAGAATTTGGGAAAATCAATACGAATGTTTGAAAAAAGTCCCAACAAAAAAATTACAAGCAGAGCTTGCTTTGGCTATGCTTGATTACGCCTTTTCGGGTAAACACGACGCTCTTAAATTTCCGCTTGACGCCATTATACAGCCGATGTATGCGGCGTTAGTCGTTAAAAATCAAGGTGGAGCGCCAGCCGGAAACAACAACAGAAAATCAACCCTTGATACAACGGTTGATATGTCGGTTAATGAAACCCTTATTCAAGGGGAAGATACAACGGTTGATAAAACCCTTGATACAACCCTTGATACAACGGATATATCAACAGAAAATCAACCTCTTTTAAATATAAGTAATAAAAATAATAATATATCTTCGGATAAATCCTCAGATATATTATTACAAAAAAAATCAAGGGTTAAATCAACGGTTAATATAACCCTTGATGATATAAAAGCCTACATTGCCGAGAAAAACCTTGTTGTTGACCCTGAAACATTCTTCAACTACTTCACGGCGGGCGACTGGAAAGACGCCGAGGGTAAACCGGTTAAAAACTGGAAACAAAAGCTCATAACTTGGGATAGTCGGGAGCGTCAGCGCCGGACAGTACGGGCGGCTAAAAGCCTCTTGCCGAAAAACGTCGGGGTAAAATCCGGCACTTATGCCGAGGGGACGCCGCTATGACAAGAATGTGCAAAAGATTTTCTCAGGCCGGATTTGATAACTACCGTTGCGACACAGAAGCGCAAAGAAACATCGTTGCGGCCTTAAAACACGGGGTTAAAAACGGTTTTAGCCGTAATATCCTGCTCATCGGCGGTGTGGGAACAGGAAAAACGCACTTGGCTTATGCTGTTCTCAATGCTCTTGCCGAAGTTCACACCGCTTCAAACAACCCCTCATACCGTTGGTATGGAGAAAACAAGGTCATTTATCGAACAATCAAAGACATTATCGACAATATCCGCGCCTCTTGGAGAGAGCCGGAAATTTCCGATATGAAAGGATTTTGCTCTTGTCCGTTGCTGATTATTGACGAGATAGGTGTTCAATATGGCACAGACGGCGAGCGAAACGAGCTCTACACGGTGTTTAATCGCCGTTATGAGGATATGTTGCCGATTATGGCAATCAGCAACAATTCATTAACCGAGCTTCAAAATATCCTCGGCCAAAGGATTTACGACCGTCTGATTGACGGAGCGTTAATTTTTGAACTCAACGGCAGAAGCCACAGAAAACCATAGACCGTCGTCCCCGTACAGGCGGCGGATAAACTCTAATTCGAAAGGAAAAACAATGAAAAAAGATTTAAGCATTTTGATAGATGAATTGAAAGAAAACGGGCAGGATTTTGAATTTTACCCGACAACCGAAGAAATGTTACAAGAGGTCGTTACGCATATCGACTGGACGCGCCAAACAAAAGACATTTTGGATATTGGTTGCGGCCTCTGCGGTCTTCGTAAGATGATTGATCGCAGAAACGCAGAAATAGAGCGCCATAACAAACGTATGGTTGAACAAGGGCGCTATAACGATAAAAAGGAAACTTTTTCATATAATTATTACGTTATTGAAAAATCAGAGATTTTACTTAACCGTCTTCCGGCTGACGTGTTTGTCCTTGGGACAGACTTCAATCAATGCACGCTGATTGATAAGAAAGCCGACGTAATTTTCTGTAATCCGCCATATTCTGAGTATGAAGACTGGACTAACAGAATTATCCGAGAGGGAAATTTTGAACAGGCCTTTTTAATTATTCCGAGCCGGTGGAAAGAAAATGCAGAGATACAAGCAGGCCTCAGCGCTACAAAAACGCATTCTCACGTTATAAAATCAATGGATTTTCTTAATGCAGAGCGTCAAGCCCGCGCAATGGTGGATATTGTTAAATTTACCCGCGACCGGTATTCTTGGCGGAGCGAAGAGCAGAAAACGGCCTTTGACCTGTGGTTTGAAGATACTTTTGCTGTAAGCAGTGAGAGAAAATATCTTTCCGAATACGATGAAGAACGCAAACAGACGGAGCGGGTTAAAAATGCGCTTGTTTCAGCCCCGAACAAGATTGAGGTGCTTGTAAATCTGTATAATGACGATATGAGCCGCTTATATTCATCGTTTAAGGCGCTTTGTGCTATGGACGAGAAGACGCTCGAGGATATCGGTGTAAATTATGTAAAAGTCAAAGAGGCGCTGAAAAATAAAATAAACAACTTAAAGATTTTATACTGGAAAATGGTTTTTGATTATCTTGACGAGGTAACAAGCCGTTTAACACAGCAGTCCCGCCAAAATCTTTTTTATAAGTTTGAGCGCCTTAATCAGGTAGACTTTTCGGAAAGCAACATTAAAAGCGTCATTATTTGGGTGCTTAAAAATGCAAGCGAGTATTACAAAGATCAGTTAATTGAGTTTTACAAGAGCCTTTCTGACTTTGACAATGTTAAGCCCTACGCTTCAAATAAGCGGCTGTTTACCCGTGATGACTGGCGTTGGAGTAAAGGCAGAGACGGCGAATACGGGGCTTATACGCTTGATTATCGTATGGTGTGCTCGTACCTGTTCTCTGCAAGTGTGTCGTGGGGCGGCGAGTTCTACAAGAGCTCAAATGATTATAAAAATACAAACTTGTGTAAGGATTTTTGTGCTATTGCGCACAATCTCGGATTTAGTGTCGGCGAATTTCAGGTCGCTGACAGCTTTGGCGAAAAATTTTACATTTATCTTAAGGACGGAAGCCCATTGCTTGAATACAAAATCTATAAGAACGGAAACACGCATATCAAGTTAAATATAGAATTTGCAAAGGCAATGAATGTTGAAGTGTCCCGCTTATTGGGGTGGATTAGGAATAAGCAGGACATCGCAAGGGAATTTCCAGCCGAAATGGCGAAAGGTGCTGAAAAATATTTTGGCTCTCAATTCTGTTTTGGCCTCGCTAATCCGAACATTAAACTTTTGGGAGCGGCATAATGGCTGAAAGAATTGATACTGTAATAGAAAATTACGAGAAACGGGGCTTTTTGGAAAATGTTAAAAGCCGGTTTTCTGCCGAGGATAGACGACGGGTCGGTTTACGCCTGCAAAATGATTTTTACCTTGCAGGGCTTGATACAACGCGCTCTATCGACTACGAGAAGCCGAGGGTTGATAGTTCCGGCAAAGATATATCGGGCGCAACCTTGGACGCGCGGGATAGGTTTAATAAGGCCGCCCGTGCAATCCCCTCGGAGTTTTGGGGTGTCGTGAGTACGGTTTGTTGTCATAATCAACTGATAAAAGGCCGAGGATTAACCAAACAACAACGGTTGTACGACCGTTATATGCAGATTTGCGACCTCTGCCGAGGTTTGGATTATCTTATTAAGTTTTATTTGGGAATCGGTAAAAAAGCGTGAAAGGAAAATTGAAATGAATAATAGATTTATGTTCAGGGCGGTAGTTAACGGCTCTTGCTATACTTCTGACGGGGAAGATAAAGAGGTAACTCTTTTGTTAAAAAATGTTGCTGTTTATGGCGACGGGACAATCGGAATAAGTCGTGATGGTTTATATAATTCGATATATCAGCTAGGGTTATCTTCATACGAACACGATACCCTTGTTGAATATTTTGAGGATAATTACGGGACGCCAGATTATGATTGGTTTGTTATTGATTGCCAAAACATTCAACAATGCACAGGATTAAAGGATATAAATAACAATTTTATCTATGAAAATGATGTTGTGTGTGTCGTTGAATATAGCGATTACGAGCTTATAAATGCCATAAAACGGAAACAAAATGTTGAAAAAATTAACAACCTTAAAGTTCCTCCTTACAATGAGCCTCCGTTTATTAACAAAGACCACGCTCAAATCATCATCTGGGATGACAAAAGAGCAACGTTTATGATGAAAAACCGCATAAATAGCACCGGCCGCCCTGAATCTTTGCGTAATAAGCGGTATGTTGTTATTGGAAACATTCACGAAAACCCTGAACTAATGGAGAATAGATAATGTCTTTTACAATACCTACTTGGATTTTGTGGACAGCCGGCTTATTTGTCGGAATACCTTTATTGATGTTTATTTTGTCTTGTGCCGTTATCGGTTACAGCCTATTAAAGGGGCTTACCCAAAGAGGGGGCTTTTATTGATTAAACGCTTTATTTACTGGTTTAAGTACAGAAAAAATTGGTGGTATAAGTATCTTCGGGCTTAAAATTAAAAAAAATTAAAAAATATTATTATAAAAAATCAAGCATTTAATAAAAATTTTGCAAAAAAATGCGTAAAAGGTTAAAAAAATGCTTGAAAAAAGTCGGACGATGTGTTACTGATTTTAATAGACTGGAAAATTGTATCTATTTTAGACGTTCTTTTCCTTTCGAATGTACGGAAAGCTCCTAACTTTGTTGGGGGCTTTTTTCTATTTCCTTTAATAGGTCTCCTAAAATTACGGGCGGCGTCCACCTTACGGGCGCATTTTTTATTGTCCCATAGCTCAGTCGGTAGAGCGGTTGTCTGTTAAACAACGGGTCGTAAGTTCAAATCTTACTGGGACAGCCATTTTATTGCGGGGTGGCGCAGTGGTTAGCGCTGTCCGCTCATAACGGATAGGTCGCAGGTTCGATTCCTGCCCCCGCAACCATTCAATCAAAGGTAAGAAATGACGGAAATCAAATTCGACAGGCGGAATTATCGAAAACATAATGACCGCAACAAGGCCTTATTGAAAAAGAGCCTTGAAGAGTGCGGCGCGGGTCGTTCTATCGTTACCGATAATAGCGGCGAGATTATCGCCGGTAACGGTATTTACGAACAGGCGCAGGCCTTGAATATGCCTGTTAAGGTCGTGGAAACAGATGGTTCGGAGCTTATTGTCGTTAAAAGAACGGATTTAAGCACCGACGACGAGAAACGTAAGCGACTGGCCGTTATGGATAATTCGACATCCGACACTTCCGAATTTGACCTCGATATGCTTACGGAAGACTTTGAGCTTGATGAGCTGAAAGAAATCGGCTTCGATGAAACGAATTTTGAAATTCCGAGCATTTTCGGTGAGCTTGAAGACGGCGCTTTTGCCGACAAGTTCAAAAACGAAAGCGAGATTTTCTCCGTAACGTTCAATTTTCCAAAAGAAAAGGAACAGGAATTTCTTGCAAAAATGAAAGAAATGGGAAAAGACGAAATTTCCCAAGCGATAATGAACTTTTTGGGGATTGATTAAATGCCTGAGTGCGGCTCTCAAATAATTTTGTGCGATGTTCCGGTACGGATTGACACATATAAAGGGTGTTCGCACCATTGCCAATACTGTTTCGTTTACCGAAAATATGACATTTCAAACATTGGACTGGGCGAAAGCGCTCAATCTGTGATGAATTTTATTAAAGGAAAGCGGAGCAAGGAAACAAACTGGTGCGACTGGAATATCCCGCTTCATTGGGGCGGCTGTTCAGACCCGTTTCAGCCCTGTGAGAAAATACACAAGCGCTCTCTTGATGTTCTCAGGGTATTTGCCGAAACAAAATATCCGTTTATCGTAAGTACAAAAAGCATTTTGCCGCTGAGCGAGCCATATTTTAGCTTGTTTAAGAAATGCAACTGCGTTTTTCAATGTTCTATGGTTTGCCCCTCGATGAGTAAAATTGAGGCCGGAGCCCCGCATTTTGAAAAGCGCTTGGAGATGATGAGGCAGATGTCAAAGATTGTTCCGCGGACGATTGTACGTTGTCAGCCTTATGTTATGGAATTTCACGCCGAGATTATGGCGCAAATCCCTCGTATTGCTGAGGCAGGTGTATATGGAATTGTGTTTGAAGCAATAAAAATGCAGAAGAAAGTTGCCGGAATGGTTAAAAACGGCGCTGATTTTGTTTATCCGATTGACCTGCTTAAACGCAAGTTTCAGGAATTAAAAGACGAATGCCATAAATACGGGCTTGTTTTCTTGTCCGGCGAAAACCGTCTGCGCTATATGGGCGACAGTCTTACTTGTTGCGGTTGCGGCGGCCTTGAGGGGTTTAAGGTAAATACCTACAACCTCAATTATTTTGTTCACGACAAGGAAAAGCTGAAAACTACTCCGGCAATGTTACAGAAAGATAGCTGTACTTGCTTTAAGGCGATGAAAATGGATAGTACGGCTCTATCCGTGTTCGCAAAATCCTCTTTCAAGGAAATTATGGACACTAAATTCAAAGATAAATCAACAATAGCCGATTATGTGGGGGATAATAAAAAAGCGTAAAATTAAGGGGAAAAACAATGACAGCAAGGAAAAATCCAAAAGACTTAAAGAAGCGTGGACGTAAGCCATTGATAACCCCACAAATTTTGGACAAGCTCGAAACGGCTTTTTCAATCGGCTGTACGGATATAGAGGCTTGTTTTTACGCTAAAATATCGGAATCAACGCTTTATAATTATCAAGACAAACACCCTGAATTTGTGGAGCGAAAGAAGCAACTCAAAGAGCGGCTCGTTTTTCAGGCTCGCACTGTGATTGCCGATTCTCTCAATAATAAAGATGAGAGTACGGCTCGTTGGTATCTTGAACGAAAGCGCCGAGAAGAATTTTCAACCAAGGTCGAAACAGAAGTAAAAGGCGAATTCAAAATTGTTGTTGCCGATGATAAAGCGAGAAAAGCCATAGAGGATTTATAATGCTTGAATTTTCGAACGTTTTTTATAAGAACAAAGACGCTTATAAAGACGATAAAATCAAGTACATTGTTAATCAGGGCGGAACATCAAGCACAAAAACCTATTCGACATTGCAGATTTTAACGATACTTTCAATAAAGTATCCGCTTAAAATTGATATTGTAGGCCTGTCTGTTCCGCACTTAAAGAGCGGCGTTCTCAATGATATGGAAACAATCTGCCGTTCTATGGGCTTTGAGTTTCACGACTATTATAAAGAGGGCGATAAGGTTTTCAGAAAAGGCCTCGGGACAATTAACTTTTTGGCCTTTGACAAACTCGGGAAAGCACACGGCGGCCGACGAGATATTCTTTATATGAATGAGGCTAACCACCTGAATTGGGCTATTGCCGAACAGTTAATGATACGTACCCGTATAAAGGTTTTTATCGACTACAACCCGACAAACGTCTTTTGGGTTCAAAAACAATTACAGGTTAACGAGCCGGAGCGCGTACGGCTTATAAAATCGACATATAAGGACAATCCTTTCCTTGAACAGTCGATTATTGACGCCATTGAGAGCCGACGGGGCGACGGGAACAATAACTTTTGGCGCGTGTACGGTTGCGGCGAGCTTGGCATTGCCGAGGGGCTTGTCTTCAATAACTTCGAGCAAAAAGAATTTGACATTAACCGGTTTGACAAATACCGCAACGGGATTGATTGGGGCTTTTCAAACGACCCGTTTGCCTTTGTCCGTGTCGCCAAGGAAAACAAAGACCTTTATATATGCCGAGAGATTTACAGCCGCGGATTACTCAATAAGGATAGCGCCCCTATGGTTAAAAATATTATCGGCACGGAAATTGTTACTTGTGATAACTCCGAGCCGAAATCCGTTTCCGATTATCTTCAACTTGGGGTTAAGGCTGTGTCGGCGGTTAAGGGTAAAGGTTCTATTGAGAGCGGTATAAAGTTCTTACAGAGCTTTGAACACATTTACATACACCCGTCTTGTACGAACGTTTATGACGAATTTTGCAATTATCAATGGCGTTTAGACAAGAACGGAGAGGCATTGCCTGAGCCGGTTGACGCATTCAACCACGCAATCGACGCTATACGTTACGCTCTTGAAAGCGATATGGCGCATAATAAGGTAACAGCAATAACAAGCCTTTGGGGCTAATTTTAACGAGGTTTTATATGTACATAACGGCAGAAGACACGGAAGTAACCGAGAAAAACGTCCGTGATTGGGTCAGACAATTCAATAACGAATTGAGAACTCATTATGTTGAGCTTGATACATATTATAATGGTAGGGACAAGCTGAACAAGGTTCAAACCGAGCTTGACAAGTCCACAAAGCGCACCATTAACGATATTCACGTTAATTATGCCCGTATGATTGTAAATAACGCCTGCGGTTACTTTATGGGCAAACCTGTATCGTATGAAATTAAAAACAAGGACTTTGACAAGGCCGTCAGGGAGCTCCTTTGGCGAAATGACGAACAGGCCGAAAATATGGAGCTTGCAAAAACAGCAAGCCGCTTCGGTGTTGCATACGAGCTTATGGCTCTGAACAATGATAAAAATGTTTATATCAAGAGCCTATCCCCGTTAAATACCTTTTTCGTCGTTGATAATACGATTTTGCAAGAGAAAATTTGCGCTATCACTTATTGGACTCGGAAAACATCTGATAATAAGGCCAAAACAATAGGCTACGTCTATACAAAAGACGAAATCAGGAAGTTTGAGGGGGACGACGCCTATACATTCGACGAGCCGGAAACAAACCCGTTTAAGCCGTGTATTCCAGTGTTTGAGTTTTGGAACAACGATGAACACACGGGGGATTATGAGAATGTAACAGAGATTTTGTCGGCTTACTCTAAGCTGATAAGCGCTAATTTTGACGACATCGACAGTATCGCCAATGCTATTTTGGCCTTTATTAACGCCGAGCTGAACAAAGATGACGCAAAGGAATTCAAAAAATCCCGTATTGTTCAGATTTTGGGCGAAAATGCTGATGTAAAATATTTGGAGAAGCATTTAGACAAAGAGTTTGTTCAATATCTGCGTGAGGCAATCCGTGATGACATCTTTTCAATCACACACATACCGGATTTGACAGATAATAGCTTTTCCGGCGTAAAAAGCGGTGAAGCTCTTTCTTATAAGTTGATTGGCTTTGAAAATTTACGGCTTATTAAGCAAAACTATTTTGAAAAAGGCCTTTATCAGCGCCTTACTTGCTTTATGAACTACAAAAAGCTCAAAAACACGGTTGTTGAAATACCCGAGGGAGATGTAACAATAACATTTTATGCTAATCTTCCCAAGAATATTGATAAAGACCGGCAAATTGCCGAGCTTTATGGTAAAGGCGTCATCAGTCGTCGCACGGCTATTGATAAAATTGAGATTGTCGACGATACAGAAGAGGAAATTAAGCGAATTGAGGATGAAATGCCCGATGTTGGCGACATAAACGGTTTGGAGAGCTTAAACGATGACGAGGAAGAAAACGGTAAACGAAAGGCTGAGCGAGGCATTTCGTGATGTTTTTGATAAGCCTACTGATAAAAACGTAAGAGAATATAAGAAATTTGAAGAAGCTCTGTTAGCCTCTTGGCTGAAAGAGCTTTTCTCTTCTCTGAGTAAAGGCATTGATAAAAACATTGAAAAGGGTTCTTCCGAGGCTGTAAAGCAACTTGTTAAAAAGGGGTTTAAGGAAAAAGATGAAAAAAATTCTTTAATCAAAAAAGTTTCGGGAGCAATGAAAGAGCGCCTAAAAAGCGACCTTGGAAAGGTCGTTTCCGGCGTAAAATCGACTTCAAGAAATATGATTGTCGGCTTACAGGAAGAGCAAATAACAGAGCCTCAATCTAATAAATACTCTTGGAAAAAGGTATTTTTGGCCTATGGCATTGCTTATTTTACCGATAAGGGCGGCCGGATATGGTCGCTTGACCGATATACAAAGATGTTGAAAAATACATCGGAGTATGCGGCATACAGGGACGCAATGTTTGCAAAATCTATTGAGTACGAGAT
>JAGASU010000036.1 GCA_017621635.1 Alphaproteobacteria bacterium
GCACACATTTTCTTTCTACCCTCAGTTCCGTGTCATCCGTTGCCGTTTTCCGCAAAACACACTGTTCTTTATCACAATCTTCAAGATCAAGCGTATATAAAACTTTTCCGCCGCACATCCTCATTGCATAGCGCCCGTCAGACACTGCTTCCAACCGCCAAATCCGCCAATTAACCGGATAGCAAGATACTCGCCCATCTTTGCTTTCTCCCTCATAGCAATAAAAATTCATCTCCTCACGCTTACCTGAAAGCATATCTTCAAATTCACCATAGCACCCCTGATTTCCACACTCCAAATCCGCCTTGCTGGGATTATCCTCATCAGCAAAAAACTCAACTTTCATCCGCACACCATCTTTCTCACCGGCATACTGAAGCCGAACAAACCCTCCGACATCCACCGCCCGCGAAACCTCTGCCACCTCAATCGCGCCGCATCCCCAGTCCTGCGGCAGTGCCGCAACACGACCGCACCTGAAAAACATCACAAAACAACAAAAAACAAAAAAACTATTTCGCCACATCTTTAACCTGAAAATCTTCCAGCATAATCTCACGCAAAAATTCAGCCAAACTTGCATTAACTTTCATTTTCAAAAAAAAGCGTCCCAAACGTCCCGTCTTCCCATCATGACGAACTTCGTCTAAAAATTCATAATATCTCTCATATTGTTTAGCAAATCCCTGCCATATTTCCATCGCTTCAGCCTGATTCTGAGCCAAAACTTCTCCTGCAAAGCGTTCAAACACACCCTCTAAACAAGCACGCTGCTCATCAGCAAATTTATTTCTAACAAAAGCAGCCTCTTTCTTATCCCAATCAACCGCCAAAACACGCTGATATTCCGCCGAATTTTCACACTTCTCAATCTCATCAAAACCACGCGCCACACGCCCGTCTTCATCAATCTGCAAATCTTTAAGCGCCTCTTGTACAAAAAGAGCCTGTAATTCAAGCGCTCGCCCCAAAGCAGAAACTGCCGCCAAACTCCCGCATTTGCCATAACAATAGTCAGCCTCAATAAGTCCGGAAAAAGACTTAAACAAAGCTTTAACCATCGCTTGATACTCTCCCCGAAGCTCATCAGCAGAAAAATTATAAAACAATTCTAAGAAACGTTCATAAACCCCGTCAACACACGCACTCTGTTTCATGATTTCCTGATATTCATCAGAAACATTCCCCTCATCAACCTCCTTAACACATCTTTCCAACTTAATTAAAAGCGTTGCCTTTTCATTATCGACCGCCAAGCGTTCCCTGTCATAATAACGCAAGAAAAACGTCCCGCCAACCCCGTCATAACGATATAAGCTCAAAAGATTCTCAAACCGCCCCGCACCATTTTTAATAAAAAGCTGGTCAGAAGGATACGCTTTACCATTGAGGATAATCTCCCCTCTATCCACAAAATCATCTCCGATCTCAGCCGTCTTCACTTGTAAACTAACCGCCTCATCTCCACGCTGATAAGGCGAGCTGTAAAGCACTTCTTGTCCGACAAGTTCCCCAATACGCTCCGCCAACTTTTCCTCTAAAGTCGTCCTCTCTAACGCGACACACCCGTCATCTTCATTAAAAGTCAAACAATCGCGCCGGCAACGTCGCTCCAAACTATCCCAAACACCCCCGTCATCCAAACACATCTCATGTACTTCATCCTCCGTCAATCCTTCCTCATCGAATAGCCCCAAAAAACAAATAACACCTCCCAATATCACCAATCCACCCAAAGTACCAAACTTCAGCCATTGCCAAACTTTTCTCATTTCCATCGGTTGTTCCTCCAATCCAGACCATCCAACCACTCTCTACAAGATTTATCCGAATTATTCAAGCCAAAATTCAATCCTTCTTCATTATTTTGCATATCTTTACGGCTATCCTCAATCATATCTAAAGAATACAAAATAAACTTTATTGTATCAACTGGATTTTCAACAACTTCAGCCAAATCGTCTGGAGCTTTTTTAATTACTTTTTTATATAAATCATTAATCTCTTTCATACCGCCTAATAATTTGCTGACAATTCTCTTTCTAGACACACTCAAATCCTTTAACTGTCCTAATTGACACATCCCTAAACGATGATAATAATTATCCCCATTTACTAAATTGGCAACATCCAATTCCGCTTTTGCCTTCAGCAAAGCTTGATATTCAGGCATCCACCCCAATAATTCATCTGCAATTTTCTGACTTTTAGACATTTTTTTCTTATAAGTTTCCCAATCTTTAGCTGACATATTTTCAATTTTACGTTTTGCCTCATTCATTATATTTTTAATTTCAGTATCTTTATCTGCTTCAGATGATATTATATTACTCTGCTGTTCGCTCTTCCTGCTGGCACTCACCTTCTCAACCCCATCTTCCCGTCTTTTCTTAATATCTTCTCTAAACGCTTCCCCCATATTGCTCTTATTGTCATATACCACAGATTGACGTTCCCTTCGTATCCGTCTTTCTTCCAAAACCTCATCCAAATACGGTTTTGCAAACATAAAATCTATCCCGTCAAGCCCCGGATCACCATCCAAAGCCCGCACATCATCACGATATTTATCTAACAAATCATGTAATTTCTTCTTTCGTTCTTCCTTTTCAGCCCGATTGCTCATCACATCTTCCATTATCTCAACCATAAAATTTTTCATATCATAACCCTCAAAACAAAATTAAATTAAACATAAAAAAAGGCAGCTCACACCGCCCCGTCCCGTCATCTTTCTCAAACACCCTCTCACAATAGTCATCCCTCGAACAGCGCAAGTCTGTTCGTCAAGGGACCTTCAAATTAGTCACTCCCCTGCAAGCAGGGGAGCCGGTGGGGTCATATACAGCTTTATAAAAGACTCTCCTCTCAAACGCCCCTCTTTATCGTCCAAGTCAAGGAAACACCTGCAACCTGACTACACTCGCGCATAACATCACTATTCCCTCCATACATTCTCCACACAGAAGAGCCTCAGAAGCATATACCACTATTGTCCCTCACACACTATAAATAAAATTCTTCAGACAAATCCCGCCATTGCGGATTGAAGGATTCAATCATCTTAATTTTCGTCTTCCGATAACACTTTTTAAGATATTTTTCCCGCGCAATCGCTTCCGCCTCATCTTCCCCACATTCAAAATAGACCAATTTACAAAGATTATAATGCGCGCTAAAACCATTGTGCACCTTGTTTTTATGTTCCCAAATACGTCATTCCAAATTATTCGTCACGCCAACATAAAAAACACTATTATTTATATTGCTGATAATGTAAACATACATATTCTTCATCCCCTCTCATCACTCCTTATCCTCCGGCACAATGCAATCCTGTGTCTTCTCATCATACTCCCAATTCATATCCACACAAATATCCTTAATAATTTCAATCTTCACACTCGGCACCACCCCGTTAACATACCGCACACCAAATCCGCAAGCCACAACCAGCCCCCACGCCAGCCACCGCAACTTATGAGCAAAAAACGCCCACCCGAGCAAAATAATAAACAAAAGCCGTATCCCGATATATGTCCAGTATTCTCCGCGTTCGGCATTCTGCACAACGACCATATCAACCAATACCATCATCAGCATAAACAGCCAAACAAACAAAAATCCCCCGACAACATACTTCCCAAATACGGCTTTTTTTATCATTTCATTACTTTCCTTTTTTCAAAAATTTATCACAGCTTTCCGTAAAAAACACCTTTACTTCTTACGCACGTTCAACAAATTTTTTCTAATAAAAACAATGCCGCCGCTAACCAAAAGCGCACCCCAGATAAAATAAATCACATACGCTACACCCACAGCATAAGCTTCGCCGATACCGCCGTTGCCCCACCCCATGGAAACAGCAAACGCACGCATAATCCACGGCAACACAATCAACGAACATAAAACATCAACTTTTCCCAAAACACGCAAAACCGCCGCCGTTTTCTGATGTTTATTCTCAAAACGCTCAAGCCAAACCACATTCCTGCCCATTGCAAGCGCAAAGGCCGCCGCCAAACACCCGCCGAGCAACACCACACCTAACGCACTCGAAAAATAAAATCCGACCGCTTCAATAAAAACAGAGGCAACGATAAACCCGCCCCATAATAAAAAAGATTGATGAAAACGCTTCATATCATTGCCTCCTTAAAAAATCACCGTGCCACACATTTGCCACTTTTAACATCATAATCCATACTCATATCATCACAAAAATAACGCCAATTCTCAACCTGAACACTCGGCACCACCCCGTCAATATACTGCACACCAAACCCGCAAGCCACAACCAGCCCCCACGCCAGCCACCGCAACTTTTTAGCAAAAAACGCCCACCCGAGCAAAATAATAAACAAAAGCCGCACCCCGATATACGCCCAATACTCTCTTCTTTCAGCGTCGCTCACAATAACCATATCTGCACAAACATCACCAAAACAAGCATCACCAAACTTTTAATCAATACGGCTTTATTCTTCATATTTTTACTTTCCTTTTTTCAAAAATTTATCACAGCTCCCGTGCCACACACCGGCCGGCCGCCGCATCATAATCCATACTCATATCATCACAAAGCGTCATCGCTTCCGCCCGCAAAACCTCCGGATTAAACCGCACAAACCCAATACTTAGAATCAAACAAAAAACACCCGCCGCAACCTTCACCCGCAAATGTTTCAAAGTCAACCCAGACAAAAAGAAACCGACAGCCAAACCGTTAAGCATAAAAAACACGCCAAGCGCCCACGCTTCCGCCCCCATAATATACAAAACTTCAAACGCCGTCCAAACCACCGTTGCCAACACACACAGCACCAAAACCGACCTCTCCGCAAACATCCTCATCACTCCTTATCCTCCGGCACAATGCAGTCCTGTATCTTCTCATCATACTCCCAATTCATATCCACACAAATATTCTTAATAATTTCAATTTTCACACTCGGCACCACCCCGTTAACATACCGCACACCAAACCCGCAAGCCACAACCAGCCCCCATGCCAGCCACCGCAACTTATGAGCAAAAAACGCCCACCCGAGCAAAATAATAAACAAAAGCCGCACTCCTAAAAACATCAACAGTTCTGCTCCCTTGGCCTGCCAAACCATCACTGCCCTGACTGACAAAAAGCACAAAAGAACCATTAAAATCACAATTTTCCAAAATACGGCTTTATTCATCAATTTTTACTTTCCTTTTTTCAAAAATTTATCACAGCTCCCCGCTTTCGGATGCATAACCCCATAAGCCGAACCGATAAAATTATTTTTCATATCCTTAGCATAAAAAGAACAAAAATGCAACAAAAAAAAATCACTCATCATAAAAAAAGAGCTTAAAGGGGGCAAAAGCCCCCTCAAACCCAAGCCCGTTATCTCGCCAAATATCCGAGAGTAACACGAATACTGCCGCTGTTTGACGTAGCAGAAGTAGCCGTCACCATCACATACGCTTTAACATTAGAAGGCAATGTCGTTGTCGCAATCAATTCGCCGTCTTTAAAGGTCTTGCTGGCCGCAATGTTAATCGTCGATAAATCAGCAAAAGAACCGGTTTCGCTATCCCCGTGCTTAAGGGTAATCGCCACCGCCGCTGTCGTAGAAACAGCCCCTTTGGCAAACACGTTAACACACAAAGCGCCCTGAGTTTCCCCAACCGCAACAACTTTATCAGAGCTGACAGTTGCAGCAGCCAAAGAACCGTTAATCAAGTCTTCGTCATAAACTTTTAAAATATTGTTTAACATTAAAACTACTCCTAAAAAAATTAAGCCAAGCTAACAGCACTTTCCGTACCGTTTGCAAAGTTGTAAGACGTAATAAAGCGAATGCCGTTCCACGCCATAAAGCTGCGATTAATATCCCAATCGCCCGCAGTCGTCTGCAAAACGTTACCTTTATATTTATGCAACATAGAAAGCACTTTCGGATGGCAGAAAATAAAGGTAGAAGCCGGCGTTGCCTTCGCATCAACCAACATATTGTCAATCTGGTCAGCCGTCGGCACGTTCTCAGAGGCAATGTTAACAATCGCCGCCACGGCATCCGGATTAGCCAGTTGCATACCAATATAGCCTTTCAAACGAACACCATAACCAAGCAAACCATTAGCATTCTTATAAAGAGTGCCGCCGTTAATCGGTGTTGAATCCAAAATACCATGTTTACCGATATTCTTAGCCGAATAAAGACCGGTCACTTCACCATCAATAAAACGAACCGCAACCATGGAATAACAATTAGCAGAAGCCCCTGCGCTCACAGCCTTGCCGTTCTGAACCGCATACGGAATAAAGTTGTCATAAATAATCTTCTTTTCCGCTGTCTGACCTGCGTGTTTCAAGAGCATCGGCACTTTTTTACCAAAATATTCCGACACGCCAATCACGGAAGCTTTGTCTTCCGGCAAAAAGATTTCGCCGCCCAAAATCGAAAGGTCGATTTTCTTTAAGTTAGAATCAACTTCCATTTCCGGCAACGGCTGATTAATGTCAACAAATTCCGCCCCGTTGATTTTAGAA
>JAGASU010000037.1 GCA_017621635.1 Alphaproteobacteria bacterium
TACCATAATGACCTCCTTTGAAGTTTAATAAAGCGTCTGCCAGACACTTTATTATAACTTCAAGGAGTTTTGATGTCAAAACCATAGCTATAAGCTCTTTTGAACCACCGGCCTAGCCGGTGGTTTTCGAGATACAAAAAAAAAGACTGCTTTTGCGGTCTTTTTTTGTTATGAGAGGTGTTTATGATACGAGAAGGACGAGTAGGGTCAAAAATGTGAGGGTTAAGAGTGCGGAAGGGGTGAGGCGGATTTGCTTTTTTTCTATCGAATCGGAAATCAGCGGTGAAGTCAGGAGCAGGGCGATAACATAGCCGGGGTTTTGGGCCTCTCTTAAGGCTAAGGTTTTGGCAGTGATTAAGGTAATACTTAAGACGATGAGCCAGACGCCCTGTCCTTTGTAAAGAGGGGCTGTCAGGGCTTTGAGTTTGGGGTGGCGTGTTTGGGGCGTGCTTTGGGAAAATGGCGTAAAGATAAACATAACGGTATTATACAGGCCGCTGACAAAGCATGAGACACTTAAATACCAGATGACGCCGGCGTAGGCCGAACCGCCGTGAATGGCGATGTAGCGTGTGGCGATACTCATTAAGGCCAGAGCGAAAACGGCGGGATAGAGATAACTTTCGGCTTGTTTGCTGACGCGGACTTTCATCATCTGCCAGTAGCTGATGGAAAAGCCGGATAAGATGAGCATTAGCGTGATGAGATAAGGCGGATTTTTGAAGAGGGCGGCGAGTTCGCTAAAGTCTATTGTCCACCACAAGAAGACGGTTAAAAGCACGGTAGTGGCCATAAAGCCGGAGCTGGCATGTCCGCCAAACCTTGCCGAGGCAAAGAAAATGTGACTGTCATAAACGCCTATCATCAAGCCTTGAAGAATGAGAATTAAAAAGTAAGAAGAGGGAAGATTGGCAGCAGGTAAAGCGATGAATAACGGGAGGACGAGCAGAGTTATGCCGAAACCGCGCCATATTCCTAAAACGTAGCCGTTAAAATTGCGCTTGTCGTTGTAGGTGGTGTAAAAAGCGTTGGTTAGGGCGTAGATGAGGCTTAGGGTTATCCAATTCATGAGCAGTTTTTCCGTGGAAGTGTGGTTTGGTTGATATAAGGGGTGTTTGGGCTTTTTCAAGATACATAGTAAGGTCGTGAGGATAAGAGATTATTTTTTCTTGATAAAGTTAAATCTTAAGATTATGGTAACCTGTGTGTTTTAAAAGAGAGTGTTATTGTGTGTATTTGGTGATAGAACGTGGCTGATTTTAAGAAACAGAAAGTCGGACTTATATATAAAGTTGCTGCCTTTGTAGCTTTTTTGTTCTTGGGCTATTTAGGTATACGCAGTTATAAGGAAAGTGTTGAGAAACTTAAAATCAACGGCTGCATTGACGAATTAGGTGAAATTGTCAGAAATGTTCAGGATATGATGGGAAGAAACGCCAGTGGTTATAAGGGGTTGGATTATAATTTGGCGGTTTCTTTGCAATTTTTTCCCAAACAGATGTTTCGCGAAGGATTTAATGAAGCCGTTAATACTTATCTGGGCGGTGTTGATTTGTTTTATTCCTCATTAGGTGAGGGAAATGTTGACGGGGCGTATGAAATCTCTTTTCAGGGATTAAGCTCAATGGCTTGCAAGGCCTTAATCAAGTTAAAATTTGATACTTTAATTGCGGTGGGAGCGTATCCGAGTGCGACACCGTCAGGGGTGCTGGATGAAATTTATTTGAGTACAGACCCCAAAGATATCAAATCGCGATATATTTTTAAAAGTGAGCAAACCGGATTTATCAGCGAAAATGTGCTTGATGACGTGTGCGGGTGTAGTGATGATACGTGCACAGTGGTTTGGAAATTCCGATAAAGACCGTGAAATTTTGTGAATTTTTGACTGGGCGGAGGTCGATAAAGCACGGTCAAATCGCCGGATGGAAGCCCCTCATAAATCCTCACGTACGCTTAAGTACGCTCCGGTTTATGAGCGGACATCCGACGATAGCCCCGCACTTTCTCGACCTCCATTATTGGAGTGTGCGATAGAAGGGAATTTTTGGCAGATGGCGTATTTATTGCCTTAAATGGTGAGTTTGGGGAGTGTTTTGCTCTAGTTATGGTGAAATGTGGGAAATATGAAGTGTAAAAAATGCTTGCAAAATTTGTCGGGTGTGGTATAAGCGAGGGAGTTTTTATGTAACTTTAACGGATGTGTGATTATGGCAGAAGAAATCAGCGAACAGCGGCAGAGCCGCTTAAACAAGCTTGCTAAGCTTGAAGAGATGGGGTATAACCCTTATCCTTATACTTTTAAACCCGATAGTTTTGCTAAAGATTTGCAAGAAAAGTACAAAGATCTGGCTAACGGTGAGAACACCGAAGACCGTGTGACCGTGGCCGGACGGGCAATGGCTGTCAGAAATGACGGTATGTTTATTGATATGAAAGACAAGACGGGCAACATTCAGCTGTTTTGCCATAAGTGCCATTTAGATGAGGAAAATTTAAAGCTTTTGAAGTGTTTGGATATCGGCGATATTGTCGGTGTGAGCGGTTTTATCCGCCGGACGCCCAGAGGCGAGCTTTCGGTTGCGGCAGAAAAGTTTGATATTATTGCCAAGTCTTTGGAACCGCTGCCGGAGAAGTTTCATGGTCTGACGGATGTTGAAACACGATATCGCAAGCGCTATGTCGATTTGATTATCAATGACGAAGCTAAAGAGATTTTGATTACCAGATGCAAGATTGTTTCTGCCGTGCGTGAGTTTTTTAATTCTAACGAATTTTTAGAGGTGGAAACGCCGACGTTTCACCCGATTATGGGCGGGGCGAATGCCAAACCGTTTGTGACGCACTATAACGCGCTGGATAATGATTTTTATTTGCGCGTGGCAACCGAGCTTTATTTGAAAAAGCTGGTTGTGGGCGGAATTGACCGCGTGTTTGAAATCGGTAAAAACTACCGTAATGAAGGCATTGACAAGAACCATGTGCCGGAATTTACCGGACTTGAAGCGTATATGGCTTATGGCGATTATAACGATATGGCAGATTTGATGTCACGTTTGGTACGTTTTGTGGTTAATAAAGTGTTCGGGACGGATAAGCTGGTTTTGGACGGGCATGAAATTGACTTTTCCAAACCGTTTCCGAAAGTTTCAATTATTGATTTGATTAAAAGAGAGACCGGCGCGGACTTTTTGAGCGTTGAAACGGTTGAAGAAGCGCGGGCGCTGGCTAAATCCGTCGGTGTAGATGCAGATCATTGTTCCAACTGGGGTAAAGTGGTGCAGGAAGTGTTTGATGAAAAGGTTGAGCAGACTTTGATTGAGCCTATCCATGTATCTGATATGCCGAAAGATATTTCACCTCTTGCCAAGACCCACCGCGATAATCCGCGTTTGGTGGAACATTTTGACACTTATCTTCTGGGAATGGAACTCGGTTGCGCTTATTCCGAA
>JAGASU010000038.1 GCA_017621635.1 Alphaproteobacteria bacterium
CTGACACTTCGGAACCGGCTTGTGTGAAACGGAAAATATTATCGACAAAGAACAACACATCTTGATTTTCAACATCTCTGAAATATTCCGCTTCAGTTAATCCGGTCAACGCAACGCGCGCTCTGGCTCCCGGCGGTTCGTTCATCTGTCCGTAAACCAAAACGGTCTTCGACTTATCACCCTTAAGGTCAATAACCCCCGATTCAATCATTTCGTGGTAAAGGTCGTTACCTTCACGCGTTCTTTCGCCCACGCCGGCAAAAACCGAATAACCGCCGTGTCCTTTGGCAATGTTGTTAATAAGCTCCATAATCAGCACCGTTTTGCCCACGCCGGCACCGCCGAACAAGCCGATTTTACCGCCTTTGGAGTAGGGTTCCAGCAAATCAATCACCTTAATTCCGGTGACAAAGATTTCCGGGTCAGTCGCTTGGTCAATAAATTCCGGCGCCTCGCGGTGGATAGGCATATATTGCTTGGTTTTAATCGCACCTCTGCCGTCAACCTCATTACCGACAACATTGATAATTCGTCCCAAAAGCTCCGGTCCGACCGGTACGGTAATCGGTTTTTCGGTGTTGTAAACCTTAACGCCGCGGGATAAACCGTCCGTTGTATCCATCGCAATCGTGCGTACGACATTTTCGCCCAAATGCTGTTCCACTTCCAAAACAAGCCTTGAGCCGTTGTTGTCGCATTCCAGCGCATTCAAAATCGCAGGCAGAGCCTCTGTCGAATCAAACTTAACGTCTACAACCGCGCCCATAACCTGATAAATAGTTCCGAGCTTGCCGCTTTTTTCATTTTCTTTAAGCTTCTTGCGCAATTCTTCAAGCCTTACTTTGTTTTCTTTCTCCAAATCTTTGATTTCAAAGATTTCCGTTTCTTCTTCTTTTTTCTTTTTAAGAGCCATATTCTTTATACTCCTTTGGTTGCTACATTGCTTCTGCACCGGCGACAATCTCGACAAGTTCTGTCGTAATGGCCGACTGCCTGAGGCTGTTATACTTAAAGGTTAATGCCTTAATCATATCTTCGGCGTTTCTGGTGGCGTTGTCCATAGAACTCATGCGTGCCGCATTTTCGGAAGCTTGCGAGTTGATTAAAATTTCAAACATCGCCGTGCGCAGATAAACCCCGCACAAATCTTCCAAAGTCTCAAGCGGATTGGGCAAAAATTCATAAAAAGCCTCGCCAACCTTGTTTAAAGCCTTATCTTCGTCATTAAGCTCAATATCAAACGGGATAACTTGCTTTGACAAATACGTCCGGTTTAATCCTGATAAGAAATCGCTGTATACAATCTCACAAATATCCGCGCCGTATTGCGCTTTTTTGTTAATGACGTCATGCAAAAAAGAAAGCGCTTCCTGATACGTCAAATGCTTTTTAATGACATTCGGGAAACTTGCCTCAATCTCATCGACACCATGGCGTTTAAGACCGCTCGTGGCGTTCTTACCGTAAGCAAACACCAACACCTTTTTGCCTTCACTTTTAAGTTCGTTAATGCGGCGCTTGGCTTCTTTGGCAATCATTGTGTTATAACTGCCGCAAAGCCCTTTGTCAGAAGCCAGCACAAACAAAGCATACACTTTCGGCTCTTTCGGCTGAATAAGCATTTTGGGCAAAATATATTTAACGCCTGCCTCATCTTCCCTCATCTTAAGTTCGACTAAGGCTTTTTTCAAATTAGCAGTCATAAGCGTTTTAAATAATTCGCTTTTCTCTAACGTCAGTTGCGCCCGCCGGAACTTGGAAGCAGCCACCATTTTCATCGCCGCGGTGATTTTCTTGGTGGACTTAATGCTTTCAATTCGTGTTCTTAGCTCTTTTAAACCTGCCATTTCAAAAAATCCCCTTATGCGGTCTTCTTTGCTTTTTCTTCAAGTTTGTGTGCCGCCTTAAAATCAGCCGTAGCTTTCTCTAAAAACGCGCACATCTTGGCATTAAGCTCATCGGAGATAACTTTTTTCTCGCGGATTTCCTTTAAGATAGTATGCTGTTCACGCCGTGCCGTATCCAAAAGATAAGCCTCGTACGCCTTAATTTCAGAAAGGGCCAGATCATCCAAGAAGCCCTTCGAGCCGGCAAATAAAATAACCACTTCTTCCTCAACCGGCAACGGATGGTAAACCGGCTGTTTCAAAATCTCGGTTAATTTGGCGCCGCGGTTTAAAAGCTGTTTGGTTGAAGCATCCAAATCAGATGAAAACTGCGAAAACGCCGCCATCTCCCGATATTGAGCCAAATCAAGCTTCATCGTACCTGAAACCTGCTTCATTGCCTTAATTTGCGCTGCCGATCCGACACGGCTGACCGACGTACCGACATTAACCGCCGGACGCACGCCCTGATAAAACAATGATGTTTCCAAAAAGATTTGCCCGTCGGTAATTGAGATAACGTTTGTCGGAATATAAGCCGAAATGTCACCTGCCTGCGTTTCAATCACCGGCATCGCCGTTAACGAACCGCCGCCTCTGGCTTCATCAAGCTTTGCCGCTCTTTCCAAAAGCCTTGAATGCAGATAGAACACATCTCCCGGATATGCTTCACGCCCTGGTGGACGACGTAACAACAAAGACATCTGGCGATAAGCCGTTGCCTGTTTGGAAAGATCATCATAAAAGATAACAGCGTGCATACCGCGATTGCGGAAAAACTCGCCCATCGCACATCCGGCATACGGAGCGATATATTGTAAAGGTGCTGCGTCCGAAGCTGTTGCGGCAACCACAATCGTATAGTCAAGCGCGCCGTAATCTCTTAATGTTTTAACCACCTGAGCCACGGTCGAGCGTTTTTGCCCGATGGCAACATAAATGCAAAACAACTTGTCTTTATCGCTCTTAGCCGCGTCATTAACCGCTTTTTGGTTAATAATCGTATCAACTAAAACCGAGGTCTTACCTGTTTGCCTGTCACCGATAACCAATTCTCTCTGCCCTCTTCCGATAGGAATAAGCGAGTCGATAACTTTCAATCCTGTTTGTACCGGCTCATGCACGCTCTGGCGCTCGATAATCCCCGGCGCTCTGGTTTCAACGTTGGCAAATTCTTTGGCCTTAATATCTCCCAAACCGTCAATCGGCTGACCGAGAGCGTCAACCACGCGCCCGAGCAATTCAAAACCGACCGGCACGCTGACAATTTTGTTTAATCTTTTAACCTTGTCGCCTTCTTTAATATCCGCGTCTGAGCCGAAAATCACCACGCCGACACTGTCTTCTCCCAAATTTAAGGCCATGCCTTTAACTCCGGAAGAAAACTCAACCATTTCATTATACTCAATGCCCTGAAGGCCGTAAACCGTGGCAATACCATCGCCGACCGAAAGCACGCTTCCGACCTCGTTTAATTCGGCGCCAAAATCATGCCCTTCAATTTTCTCTTTCAAAATTGCGGAAATCTCTTCTGCCTTAACCGTCATCTCATTAAGCCTTTCCTAAGCGTTAAATTAGTAAAACCTCTCATCTCATCCTCACTTTTTATTTGGCAATCATCGTCTGCTTAACTTGTTCAAGCTTAAAAGCAAGCGTATCATCAATTAAAAACGATCCGAACGAAATCGCCAAGCCTCCCAAAACTTCCGGTTTTAGACGATAAACAACCTTAACCTCTTTGTCAAGCATTCCGCTCAAAACCTTCTTAAGTTTTTTATCCTGCGCGGCTGATAAACTGACAGCTGTGTCAACTGTCACTTCGACAATCCCTTTTTCTTGATAATAAAGCTTTTGAAAATCCCTTAAAATAAGCCCCAAAAGCTTTAATCTGCCGTTTTGGGTAATCTCGGCCAAAGCAGCACTGCTGACTTTAGAAAGCTTAAGCTTTTTTGCTGTCTGCTCAATCAGCTTCGTTTGCCCTTCTTCAAGGGGAGAGGCAAGCTTGCTCCATAAAGCCGGATTCTCCTCAACGCTTTTAAGCAATGCCGAAACCTCCTCAAAAACCTGATCCTGATCTTTGAGGTCTGAAGCTGCGCCAAACCAAGCTTTGGCATATGTGTTAGCCGTTTTATATTTAGAAACTTTTTGCACGTTTTTACCTGTTTTTGTTTTAAAAAAAGCACTTATTGCTATTTCTTAAAGAATGAATATAAGAAAAATATTTATTTTAAATTAAAATTTCCACAAGAATTGACATTTTTTCACAGGCAAATGAAAAAAATAAAAAAAGCTTTCTCCGTTAGGGAAAAAGCTTTTTTTTAATTTACAGGCAACCTTTAAACCTTTTAGGCATTAAAAGTCCGATAAATGCTAAATACAGGTAAGGGAAACGAAAACCATCTTCCGCGCCGATAAAAAACGCGCCTGTGTCATCATAAAGGCTGCCGTCGGAAATAAACCAGCCGTTTTTAAGGATTTTGAAATCTGCGCCGTTGCAGTAAAAAACTCTGGATTTGTCAGGGTTAAAAAGCCCCGCAGAGTTACTGTCACCCGTCGGCTCGACAGACATATAATACCGCCCGCCTTTATAAACTTCCGCTTTCCTTAAATGCTCGCCGATAACAGCCCCTGAAGCGTCGTAAAGCGCTAAAAGGCCGTCCTCTTTTGCCGTACGATACCAACCGTTAAAAAAGAGTTCGTTTTGCTTGTCAAATAACGTAAGCATTCTGCCGTTTTTATCATAAACAGCCTTTTCGCCTGTTTTGAGAATAAGCATAAACTTGCCGTCATCAGCCTCAAAAACTTTTTTGACCTTGCCGACCACAATATCATGCAAATTGCCGTTAAACAAAATGACGATATCATTTTTCAGCAACAGATAATGCCAGCCGTTTTTTAACGTTTTTTTCTTTTTGATCATCCCGACATACACGGATTCGTAACCCGTCAGCTTGTTTTTCTTTAAATAAAACATCATAATATAGAAACTTAAATAATTATTTTACGATATAAAATATAAACTTTTCCGACCTTTTTGTCAATAAAAAAGACGGGATATTTAAAGAAAAAACAAACAAAATTTACATAAACGAATACGGATTAATATCCACATCAACTCTGACATTGCTTTTAACTTTAACCATGGCAAGCCATTTTTTTAAAATCTCTTGAATGTTGATGTTTTTTGCCGTTTTGAGTAACAGCCGATAGCGGTATTTGCCGCGAAGGACGGCCATCGGGGCAGGGGCGGGACCGAGTGTTTCAATCAAATCCGTCTGCGGGGCGCATTTGCCGAATTTATATGCCGTTGTTTCCGCCGCTTCTTGGTTGGCAGAAGAGATAATCAGCGCCGCAAGTTTGCCGTATGGCGGCATTTTAAGCATCATTCTTGAATTTTTTTCAATTTCGATGAATTTTTCCCGATTATGTTCAATGACCGCTTGCAAAACCAAATTGTCGGGATAAAGCGTTTGCAGATAAACCACGCCTTTTTTTTCGCCTCGTCCCGCACGTCCCGACACCTGTGATAAAAGCTGAAACGTCTGTTCACTCGCTCTCAAATCAGTCCCCATTAATCCTAAATCAGCGTCAACCACGCCCACAAGCGTCAAATCCGGAAAATTATGCCCTTTAGCCAAAATCTGCGTACCGATAAGAATATCCACTTCCTTTTTAGCCGTCTTATGGATAACTTCGGAAATTGCCTTGTAATTTGTCGTTATATCAGAAGATAAAATCGCCGTCCGAGCCGAGGGAAACCGCTTGGCAACTTCTTCGGCAATTCGCTCAACCCCCGGTCCGCACGCTGTCAGACCGTCTTCAGAACTGCATTCCGGACACCTTTTGGGTGTAAACATTTTAAATCCGCAGTGATGGCAAATCAGCTCTCCGGAGATTCGATGCTCAGCCAGCCACGCCGTGCAATGCGGACATTGGATGCGGTGTCCGCAATCTCTGCAAATCATCAAGGGCGCATATCCTCGGCGATTCAAAAACAGCATAGACTGTTCGCCTCTTTCAAGATTGCCGTTAATCGCCTCAATCAGTGTCGGTGCTAAAAAAGAAACGCCCCATTCTCCTTTTTGCGGTTTGTCTTTTTTCAAATCAATAATCTTAATTTCGGGCAGGACCGCCTTGGCAAAACGTTTTTTAAGTTGAACGCAGTCGTATTTTCCTTCTTCAACGTTGACAATCGTTTCCAAATCAGGCGTCGCGGTTGAAAGGATAACCGGAATTTTCTCTAAATGCGCCCTGAGCACCGCCATATCCCGTCCCTGATAGGTAACCAGACTTTCCTGCTTAAACGAATGGTCGTGGCTCTCGTCAACCACGATAATCCCCAAATCATAAAACGGCAGAAACAAAGCCGACCGCGCCCCGACAATAACTTTCGCTTTGTTTTGCATAACCGCTTTCCAAACTTTGGCCTTGTCTTTTACGCTCACTTCCGAATGCCAGATATAAGGTGTGACGCCAAATCTTGTTTCAAACCGTTTCAGCCATTGCGTGGTCAAAGAAATTTCCGGCACCAACACCAAAACCTGCTTTTTCATCTCCAAAGCTTTGGCGACCGCTTCAAAATAAACCTCTGTTTTACCCGAACCCGTCACGCCGTCCAATAACGTTGCCGAAAAACCAAAACCTACTTTTTTAACCAAAATATCCGCAGCCCTCTGCTGTTCTTCCGTAAGTATCGCTTTTTTATCTAAATTGACAATTTGTTCTGCGGTTTGTTCATTGCAAAGAACTTCTTTTTTGATTAAAAAGCCACTCTTAATCATCGCCGTAATAACACTGTCACTGACACCGGTTGCGCTGATAATTTCTTCTTTGGTTGCTTCAAGGTGGGTCTCAAAAAAATCAAAAACGGCTTTTCTTGTTTCCGTGATTCTCACCCCTTTTAGATTCTCATTTTTTATATGCAGGCTGTAAAGACAAATTTTTTCTTTGGGCAACTGGTTGGTCTTCTGCCCCAAAACCATTTTAAGCACCAAGCCTGAAGGCGCCATATTGTACGCTGCCGTTTTTTTGATAAACTCGAGCAAAGCACTGCTTAATCGCCTCAAATCAGGAATTTCTTTGATTTTTTTAATCTTTTTTATATCAATATCAGCACTTTTGCCGAGCTTGAAAACAACGCCGGCTAATTCCTCTCTCCCAAACGGCACAATAACAATCTGCCCGATTTTAAGCTCCTCATCTGCTTCATAATCAAACACATCGTCAAAGGGCAGGGGTAAAAGAACGCCGTACACCGCCATAACGCTTATTCTCCGATAACAAGGACATTGCTGTCTCTTTTAACCTCAACATCGCTCCCTTGAAGATACGCCAAAAGATAATAAAGCGGGGCGTAAGCCGACGGATTCTCTTTAACCTCGTTTCCGTTGATAATCAAATCAATGTTGGCAAGTTTGGCTTCATCAAGCGCAAAATCAGACATCGCCGTCACCTTAACCCCTAAAGCATTTTGCTTAATCTCTAAAACACCGCCTTTAATAATCGCGTCTGCCATCATCATCACTGCCGGCATGATAATTTTATGGATTTTCGGCGTTTCAATCTCCATAACAAGCTTAATCGGCCGCTCAGGATTGCCAAGCGTAGAGAGGTAGTCGGCGCAAATTTCATAAAGTTCGTCAATGCTTTTAACTGCAGCATTCGACAAACCGAAACAAACTCTGAAAAATTTAAGCCTTTTGCTTAACACTTTAGCGCTGAAATCTAAAATATTTTTAATATCCTCGATGTCATCTCCTTCATCACATTCGCTAAAAAGCTCAACGGCGTTGTTAACCGCCCCGATATTGCCGATAAGGTCGTGTGATAATCTTGTTGCCGTCACTTCTTCTAAAAAAATGCTGTTCATCATCAAAAATCCTGTCAATTTTCAAATTAAAAAATCAAAACGTATAATAAGGCATATTGGCAAAACGGGAGTCCTCGTTTAACATTCTGGCCATATCCATATTTTTAAGCATCGGGTCCACAAGCTCCAGCTTGCCGGTTTCAGCCCTTAAATACGGCTTTTTCCCGCCAAGTCCCCATTTAACCTCGCTCTTGTTGTCCGGCGCACCGTATCTCAAGTCAATCCTCTGCCAAAAATCATAAACCTTAAGGTTGTTGATATAAACGTTTTTTGAAGCCTTGCTGAAAGACATCGGGATATTGCTCACATAATAGATTCGATGTGCCAGATTATCTGTAAAAGTCGAGGTGTAAAAAACATTAATCGTTTCTTTGGAAGATGATCGGTTATATGTTTCATGTTCGATAAAACGATAGCCGTTCTCTTCCGAAACTCGGGTGGCGCAGGCGTTAAGCCGCTCAAAGCCGATCACGCCGCTCTGCCGGCAAAGTTCTTCACTGCGCCATTTAATAAAGTTGGGAATTTCATATGTTTGCAAAACTTTTCTGTAGCCTTGTCTGGTTAAAATCTCCTCGATTTCTTTAGGGGTCATTCGCAGTTTAACCCCTGAAATATCCAAGTTAGCCGCATTAGACCGCCGTCTTAGAAGCACCTGTTCAAGGCGCTTTTTCTCGGCCGCCGCTTCTTTAGGATCTGTTGCTTTTAAGATTTTTTCCGTACCGCTGGAAAACAGGCTCTTGAGCCACGTTTCCGATTCGTTGTTGTTTTGATTTTTGTTCTCATCAGGACTCTCAAGCGTTTCACTAAAGGTTTTTGTTGCTGTACTGGAAGATTTTTGCTTTTTTTTCTCTGTAACGGCCGGCTTTTCTTTGCTCTCACTCAAAAGGTCTAACTCAAAATCAGACTGAGCCGACGCGCTCTTTATCCCAAAAAGCCCGACAGCACCGATCAACATAAAAGCAGTTAACACCTTGTTTTTTAACATATCCCTAAATCCTGTTTTGCCCATTATAACAAAGCTTTTTTAAAAATCACCTGATTTTTTATATTTACAAACCGAAGATATGTTTCTATAAACTAAGTTATTAAAAAAGGAGACCCTTATGGAATTAAAAGCAAATGTCGTCGGCGCAGGGCTTGCCGGAGCGGAAGCCGCTTGGCAGCTGGCGCAAAGAAATATCAAAGTCACTTTATACGAGATGAAGCCGCTCAAGCGCTCTCCGGCGCACAAAACAGACCTGTTTGCCGAACTTGTCTGTTCAAATTCTTTTCGTTCGGATGATTATGTCAATAATGCCGTAGGCTTATTACATGAAGAAATGCGCAGAGTCGATTCGCTGATTATCAAGGCCGCGGATGAAACCAAAGTCCCCGCCGGCGGCGCGCTTGCCGTAGATCGTGACGGTTTTGCCGGATACATCACCGACAAACTCAAAAATCACCCCCTCATAACCATTATCCATCAAGAGATAACCGAACTTCCCGCCAAAGAGGAGGGACTGACAATCATCGCAACCGGCCCCTTGACCTCTGAAGCTTTGGCAAACTCAATTTCAGACACAATCGGCGGCGAAAAATTGTCTTTTTATGACGCTGTCGCTCCGGTGATTTATAAAGACAGCATTAATTTTGACATTGCCTGGTACCAATCCCGTTACGACAAAGGCGATAAATATGATTATATCAAC
>JAGASU010000003.1 GCA_017621635.1 Alphaproteobacteria bacterium
AGAAGTTGATATAATCAAATACCTTTACCAAAACACGCCCGATATTGCCACAAAAGAAGATTTGTTAGAAAATGTCTGGGGCTATAGCTCGGATGCCACAACTCATACGGTTGAAACGCATATCTATCGCCTGCGCCAAAAGGTGGAAAAAGAAAAGGGCAGTCAGCTAATTATCACCGAAAATAATGGTTATCGCTTGAATATATAATTATTTGCTACTCAACCCCAGTGGGGTAAAGGTGAAGCGAATCACTTTCCAATCGTTATATCTAGCACCGCTTTGTTTTGCCAAGACCTTAAAAGCACCTTGGTCTTGTGCAAGATAAATAGCTCTCTCTGCGCTATCAGCCAACGCGGAAAAATAAGTATCCGAACGATAACGTTTCATATCTTCAATCATAACGGCACCGGGGATAATATCGCCTTCTTTGGTGAGCTTAACCGAGATAACAACTTCAATATTCCTGTCATCTTTTCCGCTGCCGCTGATCTTCCATGCTTCCTGAATTTTGGATTTGACATAATCCACACCGGAAATGGATAACTCACTGAAATAAGAGCCTTTGCTGTTTCCTCCCTCGATTCCCATATTGTTAACCGGCTCGTCGTGAGGGATTTGTGCCGGAGAATCTTCGGTGCCGATTTGTTTTTGCAAATCATCAACCGAATTCATTAAGCTTTCAAGCGGGTTGGCTTTTCTAACCGCAGCAGGTTTCTTCTTGGTTGTCGGCTGGTTAGCCGGTTTTGTGTCTTTTTTAGGTTCGGGCTTTTTCTTCGGCTCCGGCTTTTTAACCGGTTTTACCTGCGGCTTTTTCTGAGGAATAGGCGCGGGTTTCTTCTTTTCTTTAATCGGTTCCTTTGATTCTTTTTTAGGTTCTTCTTTAACTTCCTCTTGTTTCGGTGCTTCTTCAATTAAAGACGGCGCTTTGATTTCAGGAGCTTCAACTACCGGTTCCGGTTTAGGTTCTTCCTGCGGTTTGGGTTCTTCTGTAACCTGTTTGGGAGAGGAATTTTCTTCCGCCGGTTTTTCTTTACGGGTAGCGGGTTTCTTCTCTTCACCGCGAACAGCTAATTCGGGAATATTTGTTGAATCCGAAATTTGTATATTTTCCAAATCAACAATAATCGGCGGTTGTTCGTCAAATTCACGTTTACCCGACAAAAAATTAATATCCAAAACACATAGCAAAACAACTGCTATGTGAAGGGCTGCCGATTTGTAAACGTAATTTTTCTGCATCAAAACTCTTCCGAATTATTTTTTTCGAGCTTCGGTTTTTAAACCGACTTTGGAAAATCCGGCCTCTTTAAGCAATGCCATTAAGCCGATAACACTGCCATATGCAGAAGAGGCATCGCCGGAAATTGTAATTGTAACATCCTGATTTTCCCCTTTGATGGCCATAATCTTGTCAATAATCGTGTCAGGTTCAATAACGCTTTGCCCGATATAATAAAAACCGTCTTTGTCAACACTGATGTTGATTGATGTTTCTTTTCCGTTTAATGTTCCCCCGCCGACTTTAGGCAAATCAAGCGGAATACCGGAAGTCATTAAAGGAGCGGCCACCATAAAGACCACCAGCAACACCATCATAACATCCATCAGGTTTGTCATATTGATGTTAGCGTTTCGGCGGCTGTTGCGTCTGCTTGTTCTCCCGTTTCCTAAAGCCATCGTTATTCTCCGGCCATTTCAGCTTTAATGGCATTGTCATCAATCTCTCTGGAAAGAATGCTGGAAAACTCCGCCATAAAGTTTTCTAATTTTTTAGCGTAGCGTTCAATATCAGAGGTGATAATATTATAAGCAACATAGGCAGGAATTGCCGCGATTAAGCCAAACGCAGTAGTAAACAAAGCTTCGGCAATACCCGGAGCAATTGAGGTTAAAGAGTTGCTTTGTGTGGCAGCAATAGCATTAAAACAGGAAATAATACCCCAAACCGTTCCAAACAAACCAACCAACGGGGCAACTGAGCCGGTGGAAGCTAAAAAGCCTAAATGGTTATCAAGCTCATCAAGCTCTTTATCCATTGAAACCATCATGGATTTTTCGATTCGCTGTTGCAAAGAAACGCCTCTTAAGCCTCTGTCTGTTTTGGATTTTAAAATATTTGTCCGGCGCCATTCTTTCATCGCAGCAACAAACATCGCAGACATCGGGTCTTGCGGGTTGCCGATAGAGTCATATAATTTATCTAAAGACCCACCAGACCAAAATCGCTCCTCAAATAGCTTAGAGAGTCTTTTAACTTGGCGCAATGTGTTGAATTTTTCAAAAATAATCGCCCAAGACCAAACGGATGCGGCAATCAACCCGATCATAACCGCTTTGGTAATTAAGTCAGACGACCACACCATATCCCACATTGAAAATTGATTTACAACTTCGTTAGCAACCTCTGTTTCCATATTTTCCTCTTTTTATCAAATAACACCAGATAAATTTAGCTTTATCATATAATTGTAAAAAATCAACTAATCAAAACAAAAAAAAGTTGTTCTTTAGGTTATCCCTAAAAAACAACTTCTTTTTACACCGTTCCGGCAATCCACCGTAAAAAGTGGAAACCGAGAAAGACGACAAGTACTACAATAAATATTAATGCCCCCCAGCCTATTAACATAAGCAAGATATTACCAAAAAGCTTGTGTATTCCCGTCAACCAATAAACAAGGAAGAACACGAAGAAAAAAACTTTTCGAACACCGAACCCGTGACCATGAAAAAAATTCACGATGGCCGGAAAGCAAAAATCATCTATGTAGCCGAGTTTGGAGTTAAGATAAACTAAAACCCAAACAGTTATCCAAGCGCATATCGCAGCCCAGATAAAGGAGAAAACTCCCTCTTTAAGATCTTTCATAATATAAAAATAATTTGTTTACAAACAAAATTATACCCTAAAAACCGAAGGTTTTCAAGGCTTTTTTGTCAAAATTTTATGCAAAATTATTTTTTTTGCCTCTCATCACGGAGTTTTTCAACCCATTTTAATCTCCTGACGCATTCATTTCCGGGGGCTGTCGGTCCGTAAATCTTACATAAATGGATACCGATGTCCGGTTCACCGGCCAAGGTGTAACAAATGTCTCCTCTTGTGGTAATGCTTCGGATTTGAGTGCCGTAAGCAGGGACGTCCCTGAAAAGAAAAGCAAAAGTTCTTTGTTTATAAAATAAATTAAGCCCCATCTGTTTTAAAACCCGATTCATGTCAGATTTAAGTATCACACTGAATGAACAAGAGGTTTGTCCGCTCATATCCCTGAAAATCTTGAAACTTCCGTCAAGCAAACCGATAGACATATCCCCTTCTAGAGGAGGCAAAGCTTTTTGTTCTTCAGGTAAGGGAGCTGTTGTATCGGTTTGCCCTATAAGGTCGGCGGCTCTGTCCATAGCGTCATTAAAGGTTTTAACTTTGGTAATATCTCGCTCGGTTTCTGAATAATCACTAAACATTTCGTTAAACAAAGCTTCGTCTTCGTCCACTTCATCAAGAACAGGAGCAGAACCGGCGTCGGCTTTTGTTTCTGCAACTTCTTCATCATCAAGAACTTGCGAAAAAACAGGTGTGCAATAAATCAAGAGAAAAAAGGTCGCCCAAAATGTTAAAGCGATTCGCTGCATTATAAACCTCTTAGTTAATGTTGGTTAAGGTTGTATCGGAAGCGCCGAGATTCTCAACAATCTTTTGAATAACAACATCAATATCAGAAAGTTCTCTGGTTTCTTTTTCTTTATCCTGAGCAGCAATTTCCGTTGCTGAAATTTTCTTGAACTGGCCGAAATATTCCGGATTCGATGTGTTAACAAGCTGGAATAACTTGGTGCATTCTTTTTCGCCGTTATTAAGCCCGAATCCGCTGTTGTTATCAAGGTTGCGGGCAATATCACAAGGGGAAACCTTATAAGAGGCCTCACTAAGCATTAAGTAACACTTCTCATTGTCAACGTGCGACCGGATGGTAATTTGTTTGTCTGCTCCGAAAGCATTAACGGTTATTGCGGTTTTTAATGGTTTGGCAATCATCTCTTCGCCCAATAAATCTTTTTGTTTTGCCGCTTCTTCGGTACCTAAAACCGATTCGACATATCTGTTAAATTTAAAACGCTCGTCAACAGTATCATTCCACTGTAAATCTATTGTGAAAGAGCGAAAGTTTACGGCCGTACGATTATAAAGCGTTACGGAAAAATCGCACCCTGTAACAACACCGTCAGTAGAAACCGGTGCAACGTCATGTATTTTAAAAATAACGGCATCGGAACGGGTGGTTGGTTCTTGTTTTTCTTCATTTGAGGTGGGAGTTGGCGCTTTTCTCGCGGCAGCCAAAACCGGCAGGCAAAAAACAATACCAGATAATAAAACCGATAAAAACTTGATAGATTTACTCATATTAAAACCTCATAACTTAATTTTATGAGCCTATCATATATAAAGATAGTTTAATTTTTATTAATTATCGGAAAATAAAAAATATCTTTTCTAGCTTATTTCTTCAACTTTCTTTTTTAAACGGAGCAAATCGGTCCAAACTTTTGATTTTTGCGCAGTGCTTCTTAATAAATAAGAAGGATGATAAGTCGCGAGAACGTAAGCCTTTTTTTGTGATGAAATCGAATATTCCAGCCATTTTCCTCTTGTTCGCGAAATTGAATCAGCACAATCCATAACCGATTTCAACGCAATTCCGCCTAAAAGCAAGAGAAAATCCGGTTCAATCAATTCAATTTGTCTTTTTAAAAAAGGCAGACAAACGGCAATTTCATCATCAGTCGGCGGTCTGTTCCCCGGCGGGCGCCACGGCAAAACGTTTGTAATATAGCAATCGGCGCGATTTAGCTCAATTGCAGTAAACATTTTATCCAGTAATTTGCCGCATCTGCCCACAAAGGGTCTGCCGATTCTGTCCTCATCAGCTCCGGGTGCCTCTCCGATTAACATAATTTTAGCTTTATTAGAACCGTCGCCGAAAATCGTTGAAGCAGCTGTATTTTTTAAATTGCAGCCGTCAAATTTTTCCAGTAATTCTCTAAGTTCTTCAAGCGAAGTTGCTTTTGCGCAAATATCCTTGGCATTTTTTAGGGCAGCAAAGGAAGTCAAAACCAGCGCGCCGGAAGCCGGAACCTGAGCCGCAAGTACGGACGACGAACGCATTGCCGAAACCGTTGTTTTGGGGATAATGGGCTGATTTTCTTTATTAAAAGCGCACACTTCATCCGAGCAGGTTTCCGTAACACCTGCCCATATATACCAGTCAAGAGCTTCTTGTATGTTAATTTGTTTATCCATTGCTATCAGTTTATACATATTATACTTTTTATTGCAATATAAAGCAATTATTTACACAAATATAATAAATTTAGTTTAAAGTTAAGCATAAAATGATAAAATATGTCAAATTACATAAGGAAGCGGACAATATATGTTAAAAACAAGTTATATAATAGCCTTATTAAGCGGAATAGGTTTTTTTAATTCCTGCACGGGAAATTTTATTAATTATCCCGAAGAGCCGCATTATGCTTATATAAAAAAAGAAGATACAGTTTACGGAAGTTACCTTGCCGGGAGAGTGGCTCATATCCGGCAAGATTATAGCAGCGCGGCTATGTATTATGTTAAAACTATGGAAAAGGGAATGGTTAATGATGACCTTTTAGGGAAGACATACATTATTTTAGCTTCGGAAGGGGAAATTGACAAGGCAGTCAAATATGCCAATCTTGCTCGTCAGAATGGTGATGAAAATAATTTTATTGATGTCATTAATGCTGTTCATGCCTTTAAGCATAAAAATTACAGGCTTTCACGAAGCTATTTACAAAAAATTGATGAGAAAACATACAATAACCTGATTTCTCCTTTATTTAACGCATGGAGCTATGTTGGTGAAGATGATTATGCCAAAGCAAAAGCGGAAATGGAAAAAATATCTTCCGCAGATGAACTTAAAACCGTATACAATCTTCACAGCGGCTTAATTGCGGAGTATTTCAATGAACCGGAAACGGCACGAAAATATTATGAAGCGATTATAAATAATCAGGCCGACGATATGTCATTTCGTGCGCTCCAGTTAATTTCAAACTTTTATGTTCGTCAAAACCAAAAAGATCAGGCAATAGCACTTGTTTCAAAATATTACCAGTCAAACCAAATGAAAGAACTGTTGACAGGGTTGCGTGAAAAAATTAAAGAAGAAAAGCCATCAGTTGCACCGATTGTTAAAACTCCGGATACCGGCATAAGCGAGGTTTTTTTAGAAATTGCTCTGTTGTTTAAATCTGTTCCCGTTGGTTACGATTATGCGCAAATGTATATGGCTGTTTCTCAATATTTTAATAAAAACAATGATATAGCAAAAATGGCGCTGGCTGATTTATGTGAAGAACGTATGATGTATAAAGAAGCAAATAAGTATTATGACACAATTGGTAAAAAGTCAGAAATGTTTTTTCCTGCTCAAATTAAAAAAGCAAACAATCTCTCCTATGAAAAAAGATATGACGAGGCCGTAAGGGTTTTAAAGCGCTTATTACGAGAGAATCCGGATAATTTTCAAATATTGTTTAATTTAGGGGATATCTTGCGTGTTAGCAATCATCAGGATGATGCCATTAAATATTATAATGAAGCGATAAACTCGATTTTTTATGAAAGTGAACGCTACTGGCCGGTATATTATGCTCTGGCAGTGTCTTATGATAAAAATAATGAGTGGCCTAAAGCTGAACAAAATCTCGAAAAAGCTCTGAAATTAAGTAATAGACATCCTCAGGTTTTAAACTATCTCGGTTACAGTTGGTTAAAAACCAACACAAATGTTGATAAAGCGGTGTCTTATATCTTGGAGGCTTATGAAAAAGAACCAAATGATGGTGTGATTATGGACAGCCTTGGGTGGGTATATTTTAAAACCGGAGATTACAAAAACGCTATTTTATATCTGGAAAAAGCTTCTGAATTAAATCCGCAAAACGCTATAATCAGTGATCATTTAGGCGACGCATATTGGTTCGGCGGTCGTAAAAATGAAGCAGTCTTTCTTTGGAAGCAGGCATTAAAGCAAAAGGATGAAGAAAAAGAATTAAATATCAAAAACGTAAAAAATAAAATAGAGAACGGTTTGAAAAATGTTTCTGCTTTGACAATTAAAGATGAAAATATCAAACAAAGCCTGCATAGCTTAAATGACATAGCAGAGTAAATATTTTTCGTAACAATATTAAAATGGTCGGGATTAAAAAAGCGGCGAATTTTTCGCCGCTTTGAAGACAATCGAATCTACTTTTGATATTTTAAAATAAGCTCTTTTAACTCGCCGGCCAGTTTTTTAACAAGCGATTCGTCTTTTCCTTCGACTCGAAGTTTTATAACCGGTTCCGTACCGGATTTGCGGGCAATCAAATTGCTGTCTGCGCCTAATGCGGCTTTTGCTTGTGTTAAAGCTTCTTTAACATCATTATGTTCAACACTCTCGGACATATAGTCTTTGGTAGAAAATCTGATGTTTTCAATAATGCAGGGGTAGGGGGTGAAAAGCGGAAAAATTTCACTCATGGAACGGCCGTCTTCCAAGTAGGCTAAAGCCAGAATAATTGCGGTGGCTAAAGCGTCACCGCTTTTGGCGTAGTCAGAAAGAACAATGTGTCCAACCAGCTCACCGCCTAAAGAACTTTCTTTTTCTTTCATTAAATCAATAACATATCTTTCGCCAACCTTGCTCTTGTAATAATTAAAGCCTTTTTCTTCCAAATATTTTCCCATTCCGAGATTAGACCATTCAGTGCTGATAACAGTATTATTTTTTAATTTTTCGTGTTTTTTTAAATACTGGGCCAAAAAACAAAGCAGCTGGTCGCCGTCAATAACTTTGCCGTCATTGTCAACTAAAATGATTCTGTCGCCGTCACCATCAACGGCAACTCCAAAGTGGGCATGTGCGCCTTTAACCGTTTCGGATAATTGCTCTGTATGCTGTGAGCCGCAGTTTTTGTTTATATTATATCCGTCCGGTGTATTGTTAATAGCAATGACGCCGGCTCCTAAATCTTTAAATGTTTGCGGAAAAATATAGTGATAAGCCCCGTTTGCGCAATCAATCACAATCCGAAGCCCTTCAAATGCTTTATAGTTAGGGGCTATATCGCGCATATTTTGAATGTAATCTTCAACAACATTCTCATCTTTAATAATAACCCCGAGGGGAGAAGGGCTTTTATTTTGTTGTTCGTTATTGTTATTGCCATTATTCTTATTATTATCGGTATCGTTATTATTTTTTTGTTCTTTATTAGCTAAAAGCCCTTCAATTTCAGCATAAAACTTATCTGAGAATTTATTGCCGTGTTTATCAATAAGTTTTATGCCGTTGTCGTGATACGGGTTATGTGAAGCAGTAATCATTAACGCCATATCAACATCCAAAGACGGAGTTTTCAGAGTAACAAGAGGCGTGGGAACAACCCCTAACGATACGACGGTAACGCCGTTCGCCGTAAATCCGGCACTGAGTGCAGCCTCAAGCATATCACCTGAAACGCGGGTATCTTTGCCGATAGCAACTCTTTTTTTATCTTTGCAAACCAAAGAACTTAATACTTCTGCCAGATTAAAAGCAAACGAAGTATTCATCGGATAAAGGTTTGCAACACCTCTGACTCCGTCAGTTCCAAATAATTTATTAACCATTATTTTTGCTCCAAAATCAATTTTTCAATAAAAACAAGATACTGTTATAAAACTGATAATGCAAGCCTGATGTTTTTGTTTCTACAGAACGTATCTTAATCCTGCATAGATTTCTTGGTTATCCATTGTTGTTTTACCATTATCGGCAGACGGACCGTCTCCCATATCATAATAACGATATCCGACATCAAAATTCATACGATTCGTTATTTTTAAAGAAATACCTGCGCCTAAAGACCAGGTAAAACCATTCTCTTTAACGTGGCGGGAAAAATCCGTGAGAGGCATATTGATAGCTAATTTACTGCGTGTATAGCCAAGCCCTGCATTAACAAAGGGGGTAAACCAAGTATAGGGGAAGAAGTCATAATATACAACGAACATATAAGATTCTGACTTAAACTTGCCTTCTGTTATTTCGGCAACACTACCGGAGTTTTTCTTTCTCCAGATGTATTCAAGTTCACCCCTGAAGTGTTCATATCTGTATCCGAGAGCGCCGCTTGCCATAAATCTTCTTTTATCAATAACGTAATCGGAACCATTGCTGGAAACGCTGCCTCTGTCGTCATCAACTTTATATTTTGCATATCCTGCTCTGCCTGCGATATAAAAGCCATCGCACTCGGCTTTTGCGGAAGTGGTGTATATGGCTGTAAACATCGCCAAAATTGTTATAAATAAATTGCATTTTTTTGTCATAAAAAACTCCGATAAAATAGTCCTGAAGTCGATTCGTAGACATAAATAATACAAAATTTAAACAAAAACAAGTAAAAAATTAAAAAAAGGTAAAAAAAATTTAAAAATAAGTCGAAAAGGTAATATGAAACGCTTAAAAACATTGATTTTTTAATAAAAGATGTTAAAACGAAAAGCACGGTGGTCGGATAGCTGCGTCGATTCTGTCGATGAGGAAAGTCCGAGCGTCATGGAAACAAGATACCGGATAACGTCCGGCTGGAGAAATCCAAGGGAAAGTGCCACAGAAAATTACCGCCGAATCCGATTCGGTAAGGTTGAAAAGGCGAGGTAAGAGCTCACCGCAAAGGTAGTAATACACTTTGGCAAGGTAAACCCTGTCTGACGCAAGACCAAATTAGGAGAGCGGCTTTAGCCGTATAATGGGGCGTTTCCACTCTACTCCAGAGGTAGGTCGCTCGAGCTGGTTGGTAACAATCAGCCAAGATGAATAGCTATCGCTTTGAATCTTCACAAGTATTGTGAAGCAAATGATAAGTACAAAACTCGGCTTACAGACCACCTGAATTATTTGTTGGGGGATTAAATTTAATGCAGCAAACTTTTAAAAATAGCATAGAAATCAAAGGAATAGGGCTACATTCCGGTCTCAATTCCGTCTTAAAGCTTGAACCTGCGCCAGAAAACAGCGGAATACAATTTATTCGTAGCGATATTAAAGAAGCTCTGCCGATTCGCGCCTTGTATTCTAACGTGATAGACACAAGAAACTGCACCTGTTTGGGAACTTCTCCGCAAAATATCGTTAGCACGATAGAACATCTTATGGCGGTTTTGTATATTTTAGGTGTTGATAATGCTCTTATTTCGGTAAATAATCCAGAAATCCCTATTCTTGACGGCAGCGGCAAAACATTTTTGGAAATATTACAAAAAGAAGAATTGGTAAAACAGCAGTCTGCTCGTAAATACTTAAAAGTAAAAAAAGAAATAACGTTTACCGATGATAAAGGCAACTCAGTCAGTTTGTTACCTGCCGATTCGCTTGATATAAGTTTTGACATAGAGTTCCCTTCAAAAATTGTCGGACACCAGCATTTTGAAAATAAAATTACTAAAGATATTTTTGTAAAAGAAATAGCCCCCGCGCGGACATTCTGTGAAAAATATCAGGTTGATTATCTGAAATCGCTCGGGCTGATTAAAGGCGGCTCTTTGGAAAATGCTGTTGTTTTGGATGGTGAAACAATTTTAAATCCGGAAGGATTCCGTGTTAAAAATGAATGCGTTAATCATAAAGTTATGGACACTATAGGTGATTTATATACTTCCGGATATTATATATTAGCAAAAGTTGTTGCCAATAAAACCGGCCACTATCATAATAATGAAATCTTAAAGCGGTTATTTGCCGATAAAGAGAATTATGAAATTTTATAAAAAGGGGTTATGAAATGAAAAAAATTATATATGTTCTGCCGTTTCTTTGTTTAATGTTGGTATCAGCCTGTGCCGGACATGATGATGAAATTGCCGATGAAGATAAAAGTGCGGAAACTTTATATAATGAAGCCTATGATTATTTAGAAAAGACCTCTTACCAAAAAGCCGCCGAAACTTTTGATAAAGTTGAGATGGAACACCCTTATTCAAAATGGTCGGCAAAGTCTAAATTAATGAGTGCTTATGCTTATTACAAAGATGAAAAATATGATGACGCGATAGCCTCATTGGATCGCTATATCCGCTTGCACCCCGGCAATAAAGATGTAGCCTATGCTTTCTATCTGAAAGGTGTATGTTACTATGACCAAATAGCCCCCTCAAAGAAAGAGCAATCAGCCACCAAAGACGCTTACGATTCGTTTATGCAGGTGATAACAATGTTTCCAAACAGCGAATATGCCGCCGATGCAAAAGCAAAAATGGCTTTAATAGAAGACCATTTGGCTGGGCATGAAATGACCGTCGGGCGTTATTATCTGAAAAATAAAGAATACATATCAGCCTTAAACCGCTTTTCAACCGTAAGCGATGTTTACCAGACAACCGCGCAAATTGAAGAAGCTCTTTATCGCGAGGTTGAAATTTACACAATTTTAGGTCTGACAAAAGAAGCTACGAAAAAAGAAGAAATCTTACGCCGTAATTATCCGGAAAGTCAGTGGGCAAAACTTGCCGCGCAGTTGGTTGCAAGGGATTAGTTTAGGCTTATGTTAAAATCTCTATCCATTAGAAACGTTGTTTTAATAGACAGTCTGGATATAGATTTCTCTAATGGTTTGATTGTGCTTAGCGGTGAAACCGGTGCCGGTAAATCTATCTTACTAGATTCGCTAGGGCTTTTGCTTGGAAAACGCGCCGAAACATCGTTGATTCGCAGTGGAACGGATAAATTATCCGTAACCGGCGTTTTTGAAGTCTCAAAAGAAAATAAAATTTATAAACTGGCCAAAGAATATGACCTTGAAATAGAGGATGAGATTATCATAAAACGCACCATAACAACAGAAGGTAAAAACAAAATACTGTTTAATGACCAAATCATCACCTTAAAATTACTCAAAGAATTAGCAGAAAATTTGATAGAAATTCACGGACAGTACGATAATCAGGGCCTTCTAAATTCTGCAACGCATTGCACGATATTAGATGAATATGGAGCCTATGAAAATGATATTGCCTCCGTTCAAAAGTCATTTCAACTCTATAAACAAGCCAAAAAAGAACTGAAAGTTAAAGAAGACGCTCTGGCAAAAGCTCGGGAAAACGAAGAAAACCTTAAACATTGGGTAAACGAATTAGAAAAAATATCTCCCAAAACAGGGGAAGAAGAAAGCTTAAGAACACGCCGGACCGAGTTAATGAATGCGGAAAAAATAATCGAGAAATTAAATACGGCATATTCAAGCTTAAACGCCGGCATTTCCGTAATAGACGAAATTTCTAAAGCAAGAAATGCAATCTTCAGGGCAAATGAAATCGTTAACGGCAAATATTCCGGTATAGAACAAAATTTAGAGACTGCGCTTTATAGCTTAAATGACGCTGTCGAACAAATAGAGGCGGAATCAGCAGATATATCTCTTAATCAAAACGAAATTGATAATATTGAAACAAGATTGTTTGCGTTACAAAATCTTGCCAAAAAACATCAGACGACAATTGAAGAATTGCCGCAAAAGTTGGCCGAACTCTCTTTAGAATTAAAAAATTTGCAAAACGGAGAGGATGATATAAGCGAGCTTAAAAAGGAAACCTTGCGTCTAAAAAATGAATATATCTCAAAAGCGCAAAATTTGAGCCGGTTAAGAGAGCAGGCAGCAAAAAAACTGGATAAAAATATTATGCAGGAGCTGCCGCCGTTAAAAATGGAAAAAGCCGTATTCAGAACTACAATAACCCCGAAAACGGAAGAACAATGGGCAGAAAATGGTTGCGACGATATTTGTTTTGAAGTTTCGACCAACCCGAATACGCCGTTTGGAGCCTTAAATAAAATCGCCTCAGGCGGTGAGTTATCCCGTTTTATGCTGGCTTTGAAAGTAAATTTAGCTAAACCGGATTGTCAGGAAACATTAGTTTTTGATGAAATAGATACTGGTATTGGCGGTGCCACAGCTGAAGCGGTGGGAGAACGCTTGTCGCGTTTGGCAAAAAAAGAGCAAGTGTTTGTCGTAACACACTCCCCCCAAGTTGCTGCGTTTAGTGATGAGCACTTTAAAGTATTAAAAGAAACAACGGATAATATAACGACAACGCGTTTAAGTAAGCTTGATGATAAAGGCAAAGCCGAAGAAATAGCCCGAATGTTGGCCGGTGAAAAAATAACCAAAGAAGCTCGGGCGGCAGCGTTGGCTCTTTTAAATAAAACACCGGAACCGACACTGTTTTAAATAAATTAAAGCCGGCGTTTTCTTCTTTTCAGACGAGATAATTTGTAGCTGACAACCGATGTGTCACGTCCGGTTTTTGCTAATCTGTCATACATTCTCTCAATTTCTTTTTCAAGATAAGCTGTTTCAATATCATTATCCAAAGCGGCTTTTTCTTCGGCTGAACCGAAAGCTTTTACGCCGCAAACCTCGCGGATAATGTCAACAATCTCTAAATTTGAATCTTGTCTCCGTTTAATAAAATAAGGCAATTCATAAACAAGCTCGCGTGCGTTATCATAAACTTTACTGGTATCCGTACATTTGCCATATCGTGATTTTAATAAATTAAAAGCAACTTCAAGCTCGAAATCATTATCAACCACAATAAACGGCACCGGATCAGAAAAGCCTTTATTGGAGATAGATTTTAAAAATTCCAAAAGATGATGAAAAAATCCGCCTATATTATAGAGTATAAAAGGCTTTTTTTGTAATAAGCCGTCTTGCATGGCTACACAGTCATAAGCCAGTTCATCAAGGGTTCCTACTCCCCCCGGCGCAAAGACGACAAAATCGGCGTCAAGCAGACGTTTTTTCCGTTCTTCAAGCGTTTTGGCAAAAATAACGTTAATATGTTTGAGCATATTATCTTCGGAATCGTAAAGCTTAAAATATTCCTCTGTGGTTATTCCCTGAATCAAATAATCAGGGATGGAGCAATGTTGTTTTTCGTGCCAAGCGTCAATCACGCCACGCGCAACAGCTCCCATAATACCGCTGTTAGACAATCCGAAGTCAAGCTTAAACCCCATTTCAACAATTTTTTTACCCAGAGTATAAGCCTCTCTGACATACAGCGGATTATGCCCGCCGCGTGATCCTCCGGCGACAAAAACCCGAATGCCGTCTTTTTTATTTTCTTTAATAAAAGCGGAAAGCAGGTCTTCTTTGCTGTTACAAGTTTTACTGGTGCTCATCTCAAATCTCCTCAATATCGCCTTGCTGCTGTTTTTTATAAAATTCTTTGACAAACTCATCAAAAGTATCTTCGGCCAAAGCTTTTCGAATTCCTTGCATTAAGCGTTCATAATAACGGATGTTATGCCAGCTAAGCAACATAACCGCTAAAATCTCATTGCATTTTTGTAAGTGATGGATATAAGCACGCGTATAGTTGCGGCAAAGCGGACAATCACAACCGGCTTCAACCGGACGAGGATCTTCTCTGTGACGAGCATTGCGAATATTAATCGGCCCGTATTCGGTAAAAGCCTGTGCTGTTCTGCCTGAACGTGTTGGCATAACACAGTCAAACATATCAACACCTCTTAAAACAGCGCCGACAATATCATCAGGTTTGCCGACACCCATCAAATATCTGGGTTTGTCTTCCGGCAGCATATCAGGAGCGTAATCCAAAACCTCAAACATTTTGTCTTGCCCTTCGCCAACAGCTAAACCGCCGATAGCATAACCGTCAAAATTAATTTTTTTCAAACAGTCAGCCGATTCTTGGCGTAAATCTTTAAAAATACTTCCTTGCTGAATACCAAAAATTCCATACCCGTCACGATTCTGAAAGGCTTCAAAACTTCTCTTTGCCCAACGCATAGAGCGTTGCATAGATTTTTTTGCTTCATCATAAGTTGCCGGAAACGGCGTGCATTCATCCAAACTCATTGTAATATTAGAATCAAGTTTGTGCTGAATGCTGATAGATTCCTCCGGCGTTAAGAAAAATTGCTTGCCGTCAATATGTGATTTAAAGCTGACACCTTCTTCGGTAATTTTTCTAAGCCCTTTTAAACTCATAACCTGAAAACCGCCGGAATCAGTCAGAATAGGTTTGTTCCAATTCATAAATTTATGCAAGCCGCCCATTTTGGCAACCAGATCAGCCCCCGGACGTAACATAAGATGATAGGTGTTGCCAAGCAAAATTTCTGCTCCTGTCGCCTCAACCGATTCGGGGAGCATGGCTTTCACGGTACCGCAAGTGCCGACCGGCATAAAAGCCGGCGTGTTCACAACGCCGTGTTTTGTATAAAGCTTTCCAAGCCTTGATTTATTATATTTTTTTAAAACTTCGTATTTTAGTGCCATAGTCGATCCTTATTCTTCCTTATAAATTTTACTCCATAACGGGATCTCATCGCCGATTCCCTGTTGCAATTTCTTTTGCTCGATAAAAGCCATTTCCCCGTTGTCAAACATGACCCTGTACCAATTTTGATCAACTGTATATCCCGTAACTCTGACAGTTGTTCCGGCTTCAACGGTTTTATATATATCAAAACCGGTATCGGCGCCATGTCTGGCTTCAGTCTTTTCTATAACATGATATAACTTTTGTTTATCTGATACGTCAACCGGAATATCAAATATTTTTGCAACGGCGACATCACTAAAGGCTTTTTCTCCATTATTAAAAACAACAACCTCTTTTACATTGGCCTTAGAGATGTTCGCCCGTTCAACTTTCTTTAAATAAAAAACACCGCCGATAAGTAAAACAACAAGTAAAACGATAAAAGGATAAAATAATTGCAAGTAAACAAGTTTCTTAAAATCCCATTTTTTAACGCTTAAAGCGTTACAATCTTGTAATGAATTAATAAACTGTTTTAAATAAACCGCAACTTCTTTAGAAGCGTATTGCTCGGCTAAAAGCGCCAACGTCATAGCTTCTTGCTTTTTCCCTTCGGCTTCATAAACAAGCGCGTTATGAATAAGTAAATTTAAATTTGCTTTTTTATCATTGATTTGCAAAATATTTTTAATAAGAGCGTTACAATTTGCAAATAATGCCGTTACCCCTAAAAAACCATATATCCAATTATGACGGGTGATATTGCCGATAACGCCGGCCGCTTCATACTGACTGCAATAATAAACTTTATAAATAGATTTATGTAAAAGCCCTTTTCCGGTAACTTCTGTTAAAGGAAAAGCCCGTAAATTCAAATCTTCCAGTCCGTGCATATTGCGCAACAGGCATAACGCATTCATATCCGGAAAATTGTTTTTGTCATAAATGAAGGAGAGCAACATATATTTTAATCGGCTTTTGCTGTCTTTCAAAATATCAAAAGCGGCAGAAATTTTTTGAAATTTATCAATGGCTGTCGGGTCAGGATTATGATCCGGATGCCAGCGTTTAGCAAGTTCTCGGTACTTTTGGCGGATTTCTTCTTCCGAAGAATGAGCCGTTGCTTCTAAAATTTGATAATAACCTAATTTATCATAATCCATAGCAGTTTTATTCATAGTCAGTCTCCCGATCCAGTTTTTTAGCAATACCACATATATCAATTGCCGCTTCCGACGTCGGATATCTGGTTAACAACAGCTCTTTGTTCCGTATTGTATCGCGTATCCTCGTATCAATTCTGACGATTCCCAATAGTTTCGGAATGTCTATTCCGCTCCTGTCGGCCGCTTTGCAAAGTTCTTTATATATTTTATAGCCGTCTTCAAAAGAATTTACTTTGTTAATTATTAAATTATAATTAGCGGTTTTCTCTGTTTTTTCAATAAATTTAATAATCTCAAGAGTGCGAACCAAATCTGTGCTTTTTTCCGAACACATAATAATGATATTATCTGAAATCCGGCAAAGGCTGAGGTTTTTTTCATTAACTTCAGTTCCTAAATCAATAATCGTGTGATCGTAATTTTGTGCGATAATGTTTAAATCTTCTGCAAAAATTTGGATTCGGCCTTGCGGTTGATCTAAAAGATAATTATTACCGGCTGTTGCTGTCAAAATGTTAAAATCTTTATTTTTATAGGCGGTGATTAGCTGATTTAAAGTCTTTTTTCCTTGTGTATAAGCTTCTAAGTAAAGAGGAGCGCTTAGTTTAAGATATGATCCGATATTAGAAAAATTACCATTGGCGTCCACCAGTAAAACCTTGTTTTTTTCTAAATTCAGCGCATGGGCAATACTTAACGCACACCAAGAGGTTCCCGTCTGTTCCGCTCCGGAAATAAAAGCGGAAATGTGTCTCGGGGCGCCGGTTTCAAGAAATAATCGTTTATAAACTAAAGTTAAATCGTTGTCCAAATTGCCTCCGTACGCAAAAAACATTTCATAGCAAAAAAGGTAAATCATTTTTTAATATAATATCAGCTATACTTTTAAATAGCAAAGATTCTTTTAAATAAGGTGTCATAAATGAAACAAATCACAGCACTTCTGATAATTTTTTTCTGTTCTTTTAATGTTTCTGCGGCAACAATTAAAATGTTCGGTAAAGAGGAAAATGGTTTTAATCAGCCTAAATATGTTCAAAAGTTTATATCAGGTACAGAATATTTAGATATTTACTGTATAGCAAAAGATAATCATTTTCCCTTTTCTTCCAAAGAACAGGAGACTGTTTTTTATAAAGTATTTGAAGAATTGACAGACAAAGAGCATATCGCTTTTCATTATTCGTATCCGAATGATTTTCAAAAAAAAGTGGAAAATTTTGAACGGGGAAAATCTCAGGAATATATAAATGCTTATTGCAACGCCTATTATGAACATCTGCCTTATTCAAAAAACGAGTATATTTATCCGGCTTTTTTTGAAAATAAAATTTATGTCATAACGTCAATACAAAATAAATTAGAATTAACAACAAAAGAAAGCCTGAAAAAGTATAGAGGTATCCGTTCAAAAACAGATCAAATATCATCATTTGTTGCTAAAGATTTTTCAAATCTAAAGATAAAAGAGGTGGATAATTATGCCAAAGCCTATGAAGAACTGTTAACCGGAAAAGCTGATTATCTGGTTGCTTCTTATTATCCCAGCCTGATTGAGGCTTATAAATTAGGAATAAGAAATTATATCATTTACAGCGCAAACAGCGTATGGAAAATGCCGATGTTTATCCGAATTCATCCAAAGCTGAAAAATAATTCTCGTATAAAAGCCATGGAAAAATACTTAAAAAGTTCCCGTTATAAAAAAATAAGAGATGCGGCATTTGAAGAATTGATAGAAATTTATAAAAACAATACACTGGGTATTGTCCCGCCAACATATATTAATACAGAGCAAAAAGATCGGAAAGAGGAAAAAGAAGCGGAAGAAAAAACAACACAGGAACAAAAACTTGAAAATTAAAAAATAAAGTGTAATATGCACTCACTAACAAGGGAGAAATAAAATATGGTTCTTTTAATTCATCATGGCATATCACCGCAATCGCGGAAAATCCGTTTGATTATGGCTGAAAAGAAAATGCTTTTTGTCTTAAAAGAAGAAGAGCCGTGGAATGTATCGCAGGAAATACTAAATATTAATCCTTCGGGAGAATTGCCTGTACTTGTTTTTGACGGCAATGTCATCTCCGGAAACTATGCAATTACCGAATATCTGGAAGAAAGCAGCCCTCAATATAAGCTCCTTCCTGAAGATGTTAAAGAAAAAGCCGAAGTTCGCCGGATTATGGAATGGTTTGATACAAAATTCTATAACGAAGTCTACAAATATATCGTAACCGAAAAAATTATAAAAAGATTTCAATTAAAGCAGGCGCCAAACTCAAAAATCCTCAAAGCCGGACTGAACAATCTTAAATTTCATATGGAATATATCGACTATTTGGCAGACCGGAATAACTATATTGCCGGTAAAGAGTTAAGTTTGGCTGATTTAACTGTTGCCGCTCATCTTTCGATTATTGACTATTTGGGTGATATTTCTTGGAATGAATATAAAAATGCCAAAGTATGGTATGCAAAAATAAAGTCTCGTCCGAGTTTTAAGGATATATTAAAAGATAATATCCGCGGTATTCGCCCCTCCAAAAGTTATGCGGATTTGGATTTTTAAGATGAAGAAAAGCTGGCTGACATTCCTTTTTATTTTTTTGGCCTCTTGTTCCGGCGGACAAAAAGGGCAGGTCGTTTTTCATTGGGACCGTTATAACACAGGGGGAATAAAATTTGCCCGAGATCATTCGGAATGTATGCGTGAAGCAGAGGCCTTAAAGCTTCTGCCGAATTTCAAAAGCTGGTTTTATACCGAAGAACAACGCTATAATATTGTGGTGAAATGGCATAAGGAACACGGAATATGGGCAAGTTTTGTTCCCTACCCCGGAGCAATGCCGATAATGGTTAATTCTGTGCGGGATGATACAGATACAAGTCCTCGCAAATACCAAAAATGTATGTTAAAAAAAGGTTATGTTGAAAGAACGACGGATATTCCCGAAGCCAGCAATTTATTCGTTTACAAGCCGCAAAGTGTTAATCAGGATGTTCCCCTTGACGATACATACCATTATTGATAATTTCTGAAAATCTATTTGCAAAGCTGCTCGGTTTTAATATTATAACCGCCGCCGGTGGCTTTGTAAAAAGCTGTTAAATACTTAATTATAGCCGCATTGCTTGTGATTAGAGCGTTTTGTGCGTTTAAATAATTTTGCTCAGCTGTGGCAACATCTGTAAAATCAATTAAACCGTTTTCATATTTATTGCGGGTTAATTCCATTACATTTCTCATCTTGTTTAAAGAAGATTTGCTATAAATGTTGGTTTTATAAGCCTGCTCAACTGCTATAACAGCATTTCTTATTTCTGTAACCGCCATAAGCATAGTTTCATTGTAATTTAACAGATATTCTTCTTTAATGTGTTTTTGCAGTTCGATATTGTTAGTAAGCTGTCCCCAATGCCAAATCGGTAGAGTAACACCGGGGGTATAACCATAGATTTGGCTGTCATTGTTAAATAAAGAATGTCCGCTTGAAGAAATAAACCCGAATGTTGCACTCAGATTAACTGTCGGATAAAGGCTTGTGATTGCTTGGTTAACAACAGAATTTTGCGCGCGAACATTTGCTTCTGCTGCCATAATGTCGGGTCTTGAACGAACGATATCAAGAGGAAGCTGGTAAAGTTTTTTAGTGTCAAACCTAAAAGTATTTGCGGTGATGTTCTTTTTGTATTTATCTAAGTTAAAGGGAAGATTTGTTGGTAAAACGCCCAAAAGCACCGCAAGCGCATTTTTATAATTTTCAATTTGTGTTTTTAACGGCGGAATGGTCGATTTTGTCGTTTCAACCGCATATTCGGCTTGGTTTAGCGCTAAATCATCAGCGATACCGGCATTATATTTGTTGCGTACGGTTTGCAAAATATCCCGCTGTAAATATAGATTGCGTTCGGCAATGCGTAGTTTTTCCTGTGCTTCTCTTAAATTGATGTAATTTAAAACCGTTTCCGCTATAACCGAAACTTTAATATTGAATAAAGAATATTGAACGTTGTTCATAAGCTCTGAGTATTGCTCGGTGATGTATTCTCCTTTGCCCCAGATGTCAAGTTCCCATGAGGCATCCAGCCCCGCTTTAAATGCATTGACATCGTAGGAATAGTCAACATTGTTGCTGGCTTTACTAAAATTATAGCTGCCGTTTGCATCAATCATCGGAAACATTTGTTTTGAATTTATCATGAGAGCATATCTTGACTGTTTTAATCGTTCCAGTCCTTGCTGAACTGTAAAGTTATTAGTTGCAGCATATTGAATCAGTGTATTTAAATCGCTGTCTTTAAAAACCTCATACCATTTGTTTGTCACATCCGTATTTTGAAAGGAGCTGAGTTGCAGGTTCTCGATAATGTCTTTATTTTGCGCAAAAGGTTTAGATTCAAAATCTTCTCCGACATGACAAGAAGTCGTCAGGAATAAACTGAATAATAAATAAATTTGTTTACGCATGAGTATTCTCCTCATCAGATAAGGTGGTGTTTTGTGCTTGTTTTTTTGCTGTCGGACTAAAATATTCGGTAATACTTTCAAATAAGGCAAACAAAGCCGGAATAAAAATAATGCCGACCAATGTTGCAAAAATCATACCGAAAAAGACTGTCACGCCGATAGAAATTTGCGAACTGGCCCCCGGTCCTTTAGCAATAACCATCGGAAAAACACCCAAAATAAAAGTCATCGCTGTCATCAAAACCGCTCTGAAGCGCTCACCAGCTCCTTTTTCGGAAGATTCTAAAATACTATACCCTTGCTCTCGGTAATCTTTAGTGAATTCTACAATCAAAATAGCGTTTTTAGCTGCAAGCCCGATAAGCAAAACAATACCGAGCTGGGCATAAATACTGAGCGGAAGTCCGAAAACCTGTAACCCGATAAACGCACCCAAAACCGCAAAAACAGTCGAAAACATAACTGAAAAAGCAAGCATCCAGCTTTCATAAAGCGCTACCAAAAATAAATAGCAGAAAACAACCGCCAGAGCAATTAAAGCACCAACCAAACCTCTGGTTTCTGCCTCTTGCAACGAAAGAGCCGTCCAGTCAATGGAAAATCCCTTTGGCAAAACGCTTTTTGCTAAAGCTTCCATTTTATCCATAGCTTGTCCGCTGCTGACGCCGTTTGCGGCCTGTGCTGTAATTGCTGCTGCACCATAAAGGTCATAGCGGTAAATAATTTTAGGAGAAATTTCTGTTGAAACTTCGGCAAAGCTGTCAACTTTAATTAAATTGCCATCATTAGACTTAACATAAAGGTTTTTGATGTCATCAATACTTTTACGATAATTAAAATCAGCTTGCAAAATAACACGGTTTACCTGCCCGCTTAACGTAATGTTATTAATATACGTTGCACCTAAATTACTTTGCAGTGTCGCAAACAGCTGGGAGACGGGAATATTATAAGACTGAAGTTTGGTCCGGTCTATATTCAAATAAACGTGCGGTGTATCTGCGGTATATGTGCTGAACGCATAAGCAATATCTTTGTCACTGTTAACCGCCATAAGATATTTTTGCAAGGCTTGATTAAGTTCTTGCGGGGTTGAGTTTGTATTTGTTGCAATAAGCTCTAAAGAAAGTCCGTTGCTTTGTCCGATTCCAGGGACGGAAGGCGGTGCAAAAAAGTTAATTTCCGCGCCGTTATAAGTACTGAATTTTTTTGATAAAGCACCGGAAATTCCTTCAATTGACAGAGCTTTGGTTGTTCGTTTGGACCAATCGTCAAGCCCTATAACACCTAAAGCGACATTTTCACCGCCGCCTCCTAAAATACTGTAACCAGCCACGGTTATAACATATTTTATCCCATCCATCTTAAGAATTTCATCGCTCATTTGAGCTAAAACATCATTCGTTTGGTTTATGCTGGCCGTGCTGTCTAATTGTAAATTGGCAAAAATAATCCCTTGGTCTTCTTCGGGCAAAAAGGAAGTGGCGGTATATTTAAAATATATGCCGATAACAGCAATAACGCCCAAAACAGCAAGCACGGTATATATTAAAAATCGGGAGAAAAAGCCGACAATTTTGATATAAATATCCCGAAATTTATTTAATCAGTTATCAAACCATTTAAAAAATCCCTTTGAATCTCCTTGTTTTTCGTTATTTAAAAAGATAGAGCATAAAGCCGGACTTAAAGTCAAAGCGTTGAAAGCAGAAAAAATAACCGAGGTGGCAATTGCGACGGCAAATTGCTGATAAATTTTTCCGGTGATACCCGCCATTAAACCGACCGGTACGAAAATTGCCAGTAAAACGAATGTTGTTGCCACAATGGCGCTGCCAATCTGCTGCATAGCTTTAACCGAAGCATCATAAGAATTGAGATTCTCATTTAACATAAGATATTGCACACGCTCAACTACAATGATAGCGTCGTCAACCACTAATCCGATAACAAGAATCATCGCAAATAAAGTCAAAATGTTAATATCAAACCCTAAAAGATAAATCACAATAAAGGTTGCAACCAGAGAAACCGGAATGGTGATCAACGGAATAAGGGTTGTTTTAAATTTTTGTAAAAACAAATAAGTCACTAAAATAACCAGTCCGAAAGTGATAAACAGCGTTTCAACAATAGCCGCAATAGAGGCTTGAACATAATCGGTTGAATCGTAAGCAACATAAATTTCCATATCCTCAGGGAAAGTCTTAGATAACTCTAAAAGTTCTTGTCGGACAATTTCCATAGTTTGTAAAGCATTTGTATTCGGAGTTTGGTTCAACGCCATAATAACAGCCGGCGCATTATCATATCGTGAATTGATATTATAAGCATCTCGTCCAAGCTCAATTCTGGCTACATCTTTTAAATAAACCGTACCGCCGGTAGAAGATGTTGCAACAACAATATTAGAAAATTCTTCTACACTGTTAAGAAGACCTTTGGCTGTTAAAGTTAAAACCAAATTTGTCTCTTTGCTGCTCGGAGCCGCACCGATACTGCCGACAGCCGCTTGTATATTTTGATTCTGTACGGCGTTGATAACGTCTGTACTGTTTAATCCTAAAGCGGTAATCTTATTAACATCCAGCCAGATTCGCATACTGTATTTCGGGCCGAATATTTGCACCTGTCCGATACCGTATAGTCTTGAAAGCGGGTTTTTAATGTTAGTGTAAGCGTAGTTGCTCAAATATAGGTCGTTATATGTGTTGTTTGGTGAGCGAAGTGTTATTAATGCCAGAATATCGGCATTTTCGGTTGAAACATCTAAGCCGTTGAGTTTAACTTCTTCAGGGAGTTCACTGTTGACTTGTTGTAACCTGTTTTGTACCTTAACTTGAGCAATGTCCGGATCTGTCCCGATATCAAACGTCACTGTAAGTGTGTACGAACCATTGTCATCGGCAGTAGAAGACATATAAAGCATATCTTCAATACCATTCATCTGATTTTCAATCGGGACAGCCACTGTGTCGGTTAACACTTGGGCGTTAGCTCCTAAATAAGTTGTTTTGACGCTAACTTGCGGTGGGGTAATGTTTGGAAATTGTGAAATCGGCAGGATTTTTATGGCCAAAGCTCCCAAAATAATCATAATGATAGAAATGACCATGGCAAAACGAGGTCTGTCTATAAAAAATTTTGAAAACATCAAACTATCTCCCGCACAAAGTTATTTAATGATATTAAAACTGAGTTTAGTTCCCTCTTTTACTCGGTTGACATCATCTAAAATGAGTAAATCTCCGGTTTGAAATGTGTTTTTTAAAACATATTGATTGTTTTTATCTGCAAGAATTTGAACCGGAACTTTCACAAGTTGGTTGTTTCTGGCAAGTGTTAAATAAGAACCGTCTTGTTGCATTTTTATATAGTTTTTATCAACTGTAACACTGTTTTTAAATGTTTTTAAGATTTCAACCGTAACAAACGCATTTGGCAAAAGCTCATTTTTATCATTTTTAAAATAGGTATAGACGGCAATGGAATTCGTTGGCTTATTCAGTTGGTTATCAGTGTATTTAAAGTCTCCGGTGTATTCATAGTTTTGACCGTTTGCTAATTTTAATTTAATAACGCTGTTTTTAAAAAGCTCACCGCCATTTTTCATATTAAGATACTCGGCATCGGTTAAAGAAAAAACAATGCGAATAGGGTCGGTTTGCACAATAGATAAAAGTGCGCCTCCGGCTGGTGAAACATAATCTCCGGGGCTTAAAGTAAAGTTGCCGATAAGTCCTGAAAAAGGGGCTTTGATAATTGTGTAATGGTAATTAACTTCGGCCAAGGCTTTATTGGCCTGAGCATTTTTAAGAGACGCCTGAGCTTGCAAAAAATTGTTTTTTGCGTTATCTGTCTCGATTTCGGAAAAAGCCTTTTTACCGGACTTTTGTACTCTGTCATAATAATTTTGGTTATATTCAAACTGAGCTTCTGCCTGCAAAACAGCGGCCTCTGCTGCATCTAATCTTGCTTTATATTCATCTGGGTCAATCGTTAATAATAAATCGTCTTTTTTAACGCTGGCGCCGGCTGAAGTTGCAACATTTTGAATATATCCCGTGATATAAGGAATAATTTGAACCTGATTAATAGCCTCGACATAACCGACATAACTGTTTTTAACAACAATATCTTCCCCTTTAAGCGGAGTTGCATTAAGGGTTAATCCCTCGCTGATCGGTACGGTTGAGATTTCTTTCGGATTATTATGCTTAAATATGAAGTATCCTAACCCGAAAGAAATCAGGCATAACACAATCAACAGCAATATATATGTCCGTTGTTCGTTATTCTTTTCCATCTTACTATCCTTTTATTCTAAATGAAATTTGCAGAATAGATAATAAGAAAAGAAAGCGTTTCAACCCTTACTGCATAAGTTCTATGGCTTTAGTAATTTTTTTTATGGAATTAAGTTCTATTTGACGTACGCGTTCTTTAGAGATGTTATACATTTTGCTTAAATCATCCAAAGTTATTGTCTTTTCGTATAAACGACGCTTAAACAAAATGTCTTTCTCTCTTTTGTTTAAAACATATAAGGCCTGATTAAACATTTTGCGACGGTATTTAATCGTTTCGGCATGAGCCAGACTTTCTTCCTGATTGGGCTTATTATCTGAAATAAAATCAAGCCATTCGGTTGTGCCGTCAGAATCTCCGTCAATAACCGCGTTTAAAGACCCGTCGTGCGATTTCAGGCGCATATTCATATCAGTAACATCTTGAACACTGACATCTAATGATTTTGCAATATCAGCTAAAATATGCTCTGAAAGTTCTCTGTCATCAATAAGGTTAAGCCTGTTTTTTATTTTTCTTAAATTAAAAAACAGTTTTTTTTGTGCGGCGGTTGTTCCCAGCTTAACCAAAGACCAAGAGTTAAGAATATATTTTTGTACCGAGGCTTTAATCCACCAAAGCGCATACGTTGAAAAACGGAATCCTTTTTCCGGCGCAAACTTGTCAATAGCATACATTAAGCCTATATTTCCTTCGGAAATCATTTCTCCCACCGGCAAGCCGTATCCCCGATATTTTGAAACCACCTTGACAACCAGACGTAAGTGCGAGGTAATAAGTTTGTAGGCAATTTCTTTATCTTTTGTTTGTTGATAAGCTAAAGCCATTTCATATTCTTCATCAGGTGAAAGGATGGGATATTTTTTGATTGATTGTAAATAACGAGAGAGGTTTTCCTCAGGTGAAAAGTCAAGTCCGTTTAGAATAAGTTGTTCTTTCATATTCTTTCTCCTAAAAGTTGACTTTATGGAGCTTATAGAAAGATTATTTTTTCCACAACCTAGACATTAGTTCTATTGTTTTTAATGCTTTTTTAAGGATTTAGCAAAAAAAGAAAGACTAAAGTTTATAGTCGCGCAATTTGGCAATAAGCTCTTTCATATCAGCCGGAAAATCAGCATAAAAGCTCATTTCTTGTTTTGTAATCGGGTGAATAAAGCCAAGCGAACAAGCGTGTAAAGCTTGGCGGGGAAAGTTGTTAACATAGCTTTTCAGAGGCTCGGGCAAACAAAGGCTTGTTTTCTTTGCTTTAATGTAAACATCATCGCCGATAAGGTTGCAACCTTTGCTTGAAAGATGAACACGGATTTGATGTGTTCTTCCCGTTTCTAAATTACATTTCACTAAAGAAGCCGCATTTTTATAGTTTTCAATCGTTTCATAATGCGTCACGGCGCTTTTGCCGCCGGTTTGTACCAAGGCCATTTTTTTGCGGTCATAAGGGCTTCTGGCAATATTTCCTTCAATAACACCTTTAAGCGGCGTTAAGATACCATAAACAACAGCATAATAAGTCCGTTCAATGGAATGGTTAAAAAATTGCTCGGCCAACCCTCGATGAGCTAAATCATTTTTGGCAACAACCAAGATACCGCTGGTGTTACGATCAATCCTGTGTGCAATACCGGGTCTGGCAACACCGCCGATTCCCGATAAAGAATCTTTGCAATGAAACAATAAAGCATTAACCAGAGTTCCGCTGTAAGCACCAGCCGCCGGATGGACTGTCATTCCTGCCGGTTTGTTAACCACTATCAAATCGTTGTCTTCATATAAAACCTCAAGCTCAATATCTTCAGCTTTCGGTACGGCATCTGTTGCCGCGGGCAGCGTAATCTGATAAATGTCGCCCAAGCGGGTTTTAAAACTTTTGTCGGTAATGCTTTCTTCATCGGCAAAAACAAAACCGCCGTCAATAAGCCGCTGAACTTGTGCGCGTGAAAGCTCTGAAATGCTTTCGCAGATAAATTTATCAATCCTTAAACCGGTTTTACTCTCATCAACCGATTCAGTGTAAAAAACAGTATTATTTTGTTCGTTCATGGCTCATTTTTTAAATATATTTTCACAAATCGGTATTAAACTAACATAAACACAAGGATAAATCAAGACTATAATGAGCCGAATTCTAAGGAGATTAAGATGAGTGATGATAAACAAGGTCTGGATTCTTTTTTAACAACAGAAACCTCAGCCCCTAAAGAAGAGAGTCAGGCGGTAAATTTGGAAGACGAATTTGCCAAATTGTTAAATAATTTCATTACCGATAATGCTGAAAATAAAGAAGTTACCCAACCGGAACAATCATCAACACCGGCAACAGGAGGTTTGGAAGGTTTTATTAGTCAACCTCAGCAGGAGGCTCCGACAACAAGCGGTCTGGATGGTTTTATCAGTCAATCTCAGCCGGAGGCGACCGGACTTGACAGCTTTTTAACCCCGTTCGAAGAAAAACAACCAACCCGTAATGAAGCTCCCGTCCAAGAAACGCAATCACTTGACACACTCATAACAAATGTAGAAGTTCCTGCTCCGGTAGCGGTAAGTGAAACAGAAAATTCCGAAAACCCGATGCATTCGGAAGAACAGGAATTAGCTCGTGCCGTAACAAATTTTCAAGACGGTGTTTATGCTTTGGCAGATAAAAAAAATTTGAAAATGCCGCAAACCGACTATACAAATGAAATGCTTATTCCCAACTATAAACCGAGTGTGGGTAAAAAAATAGCTCAATATCTCTTAGCTTGTTGGGACCTGATTAATAAATATGATCCTGAAAATATGAGCCGCCTGTCTCCGGAGGCAAATGATGAGGAATATTTAACTTTTGCCGAGAGTCTGAGCGATACGGATATGCAATTGTCGATTATTTCGTATGTCGAAATCCTGATTAATATGGAAATTTGTGAAGTTCAATACGAACAAAAGAGAGAACTGGCTCTCAAAAACCGGATAAAAAAGGAACTTTATGAAGAGTATATGGAATTGCAGGAACGTAAAAATACTTTCAAGCAAAAATTAAAAGAAAAAAACTTTCCGATAGATACCGATAAATTAATAGATAATTATTTCCGCGCCGCCCAAAAAGATGCGGAAGGAGCTTTTCAGGCGCTGACTAAAAATCCGGCAATGTTTTCACCGATACAATTTGAAAAAATGCATCCCCGCTTTTTCGGCTTAATAAAAGTTACACCGGAAGACGGCATAAAAGCCAACCAAAAAATCGGCGAATTTATCAAAAAACTTAAAGTTTAAACTATTTTTGACAAAATAACCGATTTAAAGTAGACAATCTCGGGTTTTTGTGTTACCATACAACAAAGGTTCAAGATAGGAGGCTGCAATGGCTGAAGAAAAAAAAGATGTTTTTGCTGAATTTGAAGAAGAAAAAGAAAAAATAAAAAAAGAAGCTTATGGATATGCCGGCAAAGAGGATAACGAAAATAACACGACGTCTTCGGCTGATGAGGGCAATGATTCTGATAAGGATGATAGCGCCCCTGCACCTGAGGATAATTCAAATGAGGATAACACGCCGCCGGCTCCCTCGCGTGCGCCGGATGGCGAATCTCACGCCTATGATGATTTAGACCTAAATCAAATGGGGAAACCTCAACAAGAAACCTCCTCAGGCAAAGCGTCATCAAAAGGAAATTGGCCCAAAGCTCCGGAACATAAAAAATCAGGAAAAGGCGGTGGCGGTAAAGACATAATGGAACTCATTTGGAATGAGTTTATTCTGGGCTTTTATGACTGGGTGATTGATACGGCTGTCGATACCGTTTTAGATTTTGCCGACTGGGTTCTTTACAAACCATTCGCAAACAATGAAAACAAGCCGGATAAGTCCAAAGAATCTGAGAAAAAAACAGCGTTTGATCTTGGAGATGAGTTAATTGCCAAATATTCTCAAAACGCTCAAAAAGGCAAAGAATTGTTTGAGCAGGCGCATGGCGAAATTTTAGAAAATATAAACAGAAATCAAGCCGGGATGGCTCCTGAATGGAAAATCTGGAAAAATGAACCGCCGTTTTTTACCAAAGTTTTGGATTTAGCTCAAAAAGCCAAAGAAAATCCGAATTCTCCTGAAGCCGCTAAATATGCTCGTTTTATAAAAGCGCCTGAAATTATGGATTCTATGTTTAAAAAAGAAATATTGCTGCGCAAGATGTCGGTCGGCTTAGCCGCAATAGATGAAACTTTGAATGCGGATGAAAAAGCCTTGCCACCAAAAGTATCAAGCGAGTTAATTGTAATGAAAAAAGCTTTAGAAAAACAGAAAGATCCTGAAAAGTTAAAAGAAAGCTTAAAAAAATCAATTGAAGCAATAACACCTTTACTGAAAATTGAAAGGCCGACAGATAAAGTGATTGCTGAAAAAATAAGCAATATGGTGCAAGTTATTTCAGACCCGACAACGGATTTGGAGGTGTTAACCAGAGATATCGGTAAAAATTTAAATGAAGCAAATGAGGCAATAAAGAAAAATAAAGAGATGAATCCGCAAACAAATATTGAGAATAGCAGCAAAGGCTATTACGAAGATTTGATGAGCAATATTGATAAAATCCAAAAAACTTACGCAAATGATCCTGAGAAAGCCAAAGCAACTGTTCATGATTATATGGTTTCGGTCACAGAAGCAATTAAAACGGCTAAAACGGACACGGATTCATATTTATCAGCCAATACGTTAACCTCTAAGCCGCATAAGAAGAAAGCCCGAGAAAGCCTGAAAAAAGCAACCGCCTCCATAAATAGCTTTATACTGGAAGGTGGAGAAATCGGAGGAAAGCCAAGAAGTCCGGAACAAGCCCAATCTCCGTTAACGGGCGATAAATACAAAATTTTTAAAGCTGTAAAAGACTACGGATTAGGAGCTTAGAATGAAAAAAATCAAGAAATTATTTCGTTTTTGTTTTATCAGTGTACTCGTTTTAATCGTTTTCCTGTTTTTGGGGCGGATAATTTTTCGCTTATTGTGGAATTTTGATATTTTGAGCGCTGTATCATACCAAAAAATGCAAAATTACTGGGAAAGCGGCGGGGTTTTTAACACATTTAAAGATTGCAGTCTTTTAGGCTCATTGCTGTTATTCCCGATAATTTGGCTCCATGCCAGCTATAAACTCTATAAATATGGCTTGGGTAAGTTTTTAACCCGACCGATTATTTTGCTCTATCGCAGATTAACTCGGCCGAAAGTTATGGAAGTTGAACACGTTTCAATAAAAAATATGGGTTCGAAAGATAAAACGTTGGATGAAATTATTTCTGAAAAATTAAAATCAGAAGGAAAACAAGGCAGTTCGGCGCACTTGTCAAAGGATTTGCGCAAACAAATTGCTGCAAAAATCGGAGAAAATGAAAAACAATAATTTATTGTTAACTAATAGGAGCCTATAATAAATAATAAAAAACCGGAGAATAACTTGAAACCACTGCTAATTATAATAAAAACTCTGATAATCGGCTACCTGTGGAGCATTATCTTCATAGATGGCATCAGGGTTCTTTTGTTAATAAATTGGCATTTTGACATCTTTTTGAGACAACATTGGGACTTGCTGAGCTATAAATGGAATAGCGGAGCAGGGGTTAGCAATTCCGAACTGGGCTTTTTCTTAATTATTGTCAGCTCAATACCATTATGGCTGGCGGGCTGGGTCGGGTTATGTCTTGTCAAATGGCAGCGTTTGTTCAAAAGGATATTCTTCAGCCCGTTATATCTCTATCGCAAATTAACCTTAAAAACCAAACCGCCGGTTGTGGTTAAGAAAAAATCTGTTACCGAAGAAGTCAAAACCATCAAAAAGACGCCGATTATTAAAAAAGCGCCGATAAAAAGACCGCCGCTCCCTTCGGCAACCTTATTGCAATCAAATATAAATAACAATTTGTCTGCCTCTCGGCCGTCAACATCTTTTCAGGCAAGCAAGAAAAATCCGGAAATGCCTGAAAATCACGCTTTGTTTAATTTTGACGATGATGATTTCGATTTGGATTTTGATTTTGACTCCAAACCCGAACCGGAGAAAATTCCGTCTGCTCTGGCCGTGGATACCCCTAAAACCATAGAAATGGAACAAACAATACCGCCGCAAAAAGAAAAAACACCGCCGGCTCCTAAGGCGGAAAATAAAGCTCAAACAAACAACAATAAAAAAGAAAATCCAAATCAAAACAAAAATAAATCACCGGAAGCTGCCCCGATCAAAGAATCTCATACCCCCGTTTTAGATGTTTTAAAACAAAAAGGATTTGACATAATCCCGAGCGCTATCATCAAAAATACCACCATCGATTATGTTGCCGTATCAAAAGACCAGTTGCTGTTATGTTTGGTCGATAAAGAATCCGGCGATTGGCTTGCCGACGAAGAAAAGTTTAATGACGAAGAGCCGCTATGGTTCTCTGAAAGCAGTCACCGGATTTCTCCTGTCCGTAAAATTGATTTGGCTCGGGATATCCTTAAAACGAAACTTGCCGTTGCTGATATGAATTTTGAAATTCTGTCTTATGTGGTTATTCAGGCCGGAAATATTATCAATGCGGAAGATATGTTTGAAATATGGAATACAATGAACATCCACGTTACGAGAATAAACCGTGGCAGTCCGAAAGAAATTCATCTGTTTTCCAAAGCAGTTGATAGCTGCGAAGAAAAAACAGATAAAAACACATTGGAAAAACTGAAAAAACTTATCAGAAGTTTGGCTTAAACTAATTATTAGAGGAAAAAATGGTAAAAGAAAGAGGAAAAGAGTGGGAAGAATATGACAACGCCGTCCGTTGGATGACAATAACGTTTTTCATAGCGTTAATAGTTACGGCGGCATTGGCTTATCTGGCTCAACCGTTAGCTTTTTTGGTTCAAAAAGGAATTTCTAAAGAAAGTATGGATTTGGTTATCCGTTTTGTTAAAAAATCTTTGGTTGATCCCGGCTTTCTTTATGATCGCTATGCCAAATGGTTTCGCCAAATCTATCGTTATAACGGAGAATTTAAATTAAGCTTGTGGCTGCCGATTCTCCCGTTTATTTCCTTTCCGGTAATCTTATTGGTTGGCGGGGTGAAATGTCCGTATCGTTTTCAATCAAATGTCCACGGTTCGGCGCATATTGCCACTCTGCGAGATATTCAAAGAATGCCGCTGTTGGGATTTGACGGTTTTTGTCAGGTTGTCGGGCGGTTTGAAGGCAAAATGTTGAAATTAAAAGAAACATTATCAACCCTATGCTGCGCTCCTCCGGGTACCGGTAAAACTGCCGGTGTGGTTATTCCGACAATTTTTAACTCAGAGGGCTTAAGTATTATCGTAAACGACCCGAAACCTGAGTTGTGTTTTAGTACAACCGGTGCAAGAAACAAAGTCGGACCAGTATTTGTTATTAACTGGGGACGTGAAGATAACCCTGAAACCGGAGAATACTATCCGAGCTGGAATCCGCTATCCCCCGGCGCGTTACCTGCTCCGGGGCCGGAACGTGATTTGTATGTCGATTCAATGTGCAATACGTTGGTGGAAGACCCGAAAGGCGGAGCAGACCCTCACTGGTCAAAAACCGGTCGAAGCGCTTTGTGCGGTTTTATTCACTTTGTGGCTTCAAAATGTGAACGGGCGCTGGCAAATGAGAAATTTATTCAAAAAATCTATGAAGGTTCAATGACAGCCCAAGATAAAGCCGAGCTTATCCGCTATTATGAAGATATGAGTATCGGTGGTTTACGGGCAAACGCAGCCAAAGCCATTCAGGACTTGCAAAGCGATAATTTAACCATTGAAAATTATCTCCCCATCGGCACTTGGAATTTGTTGCCCGAAAAGTGGATTAACCACGAACCGTGTATGGCAATGATTTTGGAGTGGATCACAACTTCGCAAATTGAGCAGACCAATGAAATTAAGCGTCGTTTGGAAGAAGGCGACCAAATGGCTGCTATGGCCGATCCGATGCGTGATTTGCTTGATGCCGCGGTGGAAGAAGCCAACAACTATGGTTATTCCCGCCGTTGTGTGACTGAGCTTAGCGCTTTAAGTGCAATGCCGGATAAAGAGCGTGGTTCTGTTATGTCAACAGGTTTAACCGGTATCGGTATCTTTAAAAACTCGGCTGTTGTTGCCAGAACAAGTTTTTCTGACCTGAAGTTTAAAGATTTGCGCGGAATGAAAGACCCTGTTACCGGCGAGTGGAAACCGATTTCGGTTTATTTGTCCGTAAACCAAACCGACGCGCAGGCCTTAAACCCGATTAGTGCAACGTTTGTGGATTTGATGAGTGCGTATTTGATTTCTAATCCGCCGAACTTTGTGAACAAAACCGACGGCAAAATGGGGCCGTTCCCTGTATTGTTCGTGCTCGACGAGTTTCCGCAAATGCCGAAATTAAAAGCGGTTATTGACGGACCAGCGGTCGGACGTGGTCAAAAAGTGTCATATCTGCTTATCGGACAAGACTTAGGCCAAATTTCCGGCAAATATGGTAAAGATGACCTTGAAACTGTAATTTCTACCACGGCTTGCAAAGTTATCTTGTCACAAAACAACGAACAGACAGCACAGCGTTTCTCTAAAATGATTGGTAACAAAACCGTTCAGACAACTTCATTTTCAAGAAGCGAAGGCGGCATAAACAACAAAGACTTTAACCCGTTTGCCAAAAACGTAAGCTATCAGCTGCAGGGCGTTTCAGCCATTAGCTCAAATGATTTGCTGAGTTTGCCGATGTTAAAGCAGGTTGTTTTAATGCAAGGGGCGATTGAAACGCCGATTATGGCTGACGCACCGCGTTTTTATCTTGATAAAAAAATGCTGGCACAGTCTAAAATACCGCATTCTGCATGGGTGCCTGACTGGATTGTAGCCCAAAGGGCAGATGAAAATGAAGATATCTTGTCTAAATTAGGGATAGATTATGATCCAAACGCAGAAGAAGGGGCAGGTTTTGAAGAGGACGAAGCATAAATCTCAAAAACGCGAACATCGTTTCTTTTCTTTAACAACCGTGTTAAAGAGCAGTGCAAAGTTTGCATTGCTCTTTAAGCGTACCTTTTTAATCTGGTGTGTGGTAAACTTTGCCTTTCTGTATCTTTTCAGTCAGATACCGAACGGGTGGACAAACTCGCTGAGTATTTTATGGCTTGTGGCGTACTATATATATTGGTGTGTTTATATACGTTATGTGCAACAACATCCGCCGTATTTCTCTTTAATAAGAATATTTAACGGCTTAATTCCCGTCAGTAAAATAATGTTTATCAACATCAGCATTTATCTCTTGATTGTGGTAACGCCGTTTATTCCGTTGTTTATGGGCTTTAGAGAGAAATATTTGGAGTTTTTTGAAGGCTATATGGAAATAATGAAAAGTTATAACGCTCTGCCGGGAAAAACATCGTTTTACATATTTATGCTCCTGATTTCTCCATATACGCTAAGTCGTCCGTATTTGGCATGGATATCCTCTCTCATCGGCTCCAGCCGCTCGATCATTGATGCCTACAAGAGAACTGCCGGAAATTACTGGAATTTTGTGTTGTGCGCGTTTGTGATGAGCGCCTTGTTTTTTATTTCATATTATATTGACACAATCTACGATGTTAATACGCTGATTGTCCTGATGTCAGTCTTTCCGGTTTATTTTAATATCGTCTTTATTGATATTTATAAGGTGTTTTACAAACGAAAACCGCGTGTTAAGACACCATCGCATTAAACTCGTCTTCGGAAATAACTTTAACGCCGAGTTCTTGGGCTTTGCTGAGTTTAGAACCGGCGCTTAATCCTGCAACAACCAAGTCTGTATGCGCAGAAACTGAGCCGGAAACCTTTGCACCCATTGCCAGAGCTTTGCTTTTGGCTTCACTTCTGGTCAATGTTGTAAGTGTACCGGTAAAAACCACGGTTTTCCCAAATAAAGGCGAAGATGTATCTGCAATATCCCCGAAATCTTCTATTCGGACAACATGAAGCAATTTTTCAATAATATCCAAATTATGCTGTTCCTTAAAAAACTCGACAATGTCATTAGCCATAGCTCCACCGATTCCGTCAATACTGATTAAAAGCTGTAAATCTTGCGCAATCATAGCTGTCATAAAGTTGCTAAAACTATGGTAATGCTTGGCGATAAGATAAGCCGTAGCACTTCCGACTTGCCTGATTCCCAAAGCGTAAATAAACTTTTGTAAAGTAATATCTTTGCTTTTGTTGATGGCTTCAAACAATTTGCTGACAGACTTTTTACCCCAGCCGTCCCGATTCTCCAAATTAAGTGATGGAGAAGCTGAAAATAAATCTGTTGGCTTATTACGCTCTTCTAGCGTAAAGATGTCGTAGGGTGTCTTAATAATCCCTTCTTTATAAAACTCATCAATAACTTTATCTCCCAACCCCTCAATATTAAAAGCTTCGCGGGAAACAAAATGTTTAAGCCGCTCAACGGCTTGCGCAGGGCAGGAAAGCCCGCCGGTACATCTTCTGACGGCCTCATCTTCTTCGCGTATAGCGTGAGCGCCGCATTCCGGACAAAACA